>CAZVDM010000234.1:0-5006 GCA_964625555.1 uncultured Chloracidobacterium sp. | reverse complement strand
TTTTTGCGGTTTGAGATCGGTATTCGAAGCCTTTTCAAATGCATCGAGATCGGGGCCGTGGGCGGACATTTGGTTGTGGAGCGAGCCGCCGCCGGGCAGAAAGCCCTCTTCTTTTGCGTCGTACTGGCCGTAAACGAGGCCCATGTATTCCGACATGTAATTGCGGTGGTACCACGGCGGGCGGAACGTGTTTTCGGCGACAAGCCAGCGTTCGGGGAATATGGCAAAGTCGCAATTTGCGACGCCCGCCTCGCCAGACGGCGATGTGAGCACAGTGAAGATGCTTGGATCCGGATGATCGTACGAGATCGAGCCGATCGTATTAAATCGGCGAAGGTCGTAACGGTACGGAGCGTAGTTACCATGCCACGCAACGACGTCGAGCGGCGAATGGTCTATCTCACAAGACCAGAGATTGCCCGCGAATTTAGCGACCTGTTCGAATTTGCCTTCGCGGTCTTCGTACCATGCGACGGGCGTCTCGAAATCGCGCGAATTGGCGAGTCCGTTCGCGCCGATCGGGCCGAGGTCGGGCAGGCGAAACTGAGCGCCGTAATTCTCGCATATATAACCGCGGCATTGTTTGTCGCCGGGGTGCGGTTCGACCTTGAATCGTACTCCGCGAGGAATGACAACGACCGAACCTGCACCGGCCTGCAACGCTCCCAATTCGGTCAAAAATCCAAGGCGTCCCATCTCGGGCACGATCAGCATCTCGGCGTCAGCGTTGTAAAAATAACGGTCGCCCATGCCCTTGTTGCAGGTATAGATGTGAATGCCGATGCCGGCCTGTGACATCAGATCGCCATTGAGGGCGATCGTCGTTATGCCGTCGATAAAGTCAGTTGGTTCTGTCGGAACTGGAAGCGGATCCCAGCGAAGCTGGTTCGGCGTGACATCGATTTCGTCCGCTTTACTCTGCCAGCGGCGGTTGTCGATGCGTTCGAACGGTCTATGCGTGACCGACGGCCTGATGCGGTACGTCCAAGCTCGTTTGTTACCGGCACGAGGGACGGTAAACGCTGTGCCGGAGAGCTGTTCTGCATAAAGACCAAGCGGAGCCCGCTGCGGTGAGTTCATTCCGATAGGCAAGGCACCCTCGACCGCCTCAGTGGCAAATTCGTTACCGAAACCTGTCTGGTATTTAAGGTTCATAAACCGATTTTGCCCACGAAACACACGAAAGTCACGAAACAAAGACAATTATTTTCGTATTTTTTGTGTGTTTCGTGGGCTAATATTCCTAAAGGTTTCCGCGGCGGCGCTGCTCTTCCTCGATCGAGACGAACAACGCCTTAAAATTGCCTTTGCCGAATCCCTTGCAGCCTTTGCGTTGGAGGATCTCGTAGAAAACCGTCGGGCGGTCCTCGACCGGTTTGGTGAAGATCTGCAGCAGGTAGCCTTCGTCGTCGCGATCGACCAGAATTCCGAGCTTTTTCAAGCTATCGATGTCTTCGTCGATCTCACCGACGCGGTCCAGCAGATCGTCGTAGTATGTGTCAGGGATCGTCAGGAATTCGACGCCGTTCTCCATCAATTGCGTCACCGTGCTGCGGATATCACGGCAGAGCAAAGCGATGTGCTGGGCGCCGGCCGAACGGTAGAAATCGATGTATTCCTGGATCTGCGATTTGCCGCCCTTGCCCTCGGCGGGTTCGTTGATCGGGAATTTGATATTGTGCTGACCGTCCGACATGACGATCGACATAAGAGCCGAATATTCGGTCGAGATGTCTTTGTCGTCAAACGTGATGTAGCGGAAAAATCCAAGCACGTCGCGGTAAAAATCACACCACTCGGTCATCTTGCCAAGCTCGACGTTGCCGACGATGTGATCGACCATCATAATGCCGGTCGGTTCGCCAGCGACATCCTGAGCGGTAAATCCGGGCAGAAAAACGCCGTTGTAATTGTGCCCGTTATTGGTGTTGTACGAGATGAACGAATGGATCGTGTCGCCATAGGTCGCGATCGCCGCGTGACGGACCGAGCCGTTCTCGTCCGAAAGGTCACGCGGCTCAGTTACCGGCCTCGCTCCGCGTTTCACCGCTTCATTAAATGCGTGATCCGCATCCTCGACATAAAACGCAATATCGCGCACGCCGTCGCCGTGTTGCTTGATATGCTCCGCCGCCGGATGCTCTGGGTTGAGCGGCGTCGTCAGCACAAAATTGATATTCGTCTGCCGCATCAAATACGAAGTCGTCTCACGGTTCCCCGTCTCCAGCCCCGAATACCCCGCCCGCGAAAATCCGAACGCCTTGCGATAATAAAACTCCGCCTGCTTAGCATTGCCGACGTAAAACTCCACGTGATGTATCTTCTTTAGTCCTAATGGATTTTGTGTTGTCATTTTTCTAATTCAATTTTTAGTTGCTCTGCCAATTCGGTAATTCCCTCTACAAGGGAGCCGTAAGTGACCCTTGATGGGTTAAGTTTCAATAAAGCGTTCAGACCTATCTTCTTTTGAAATGGAAATTTTTCGTTGAGAAATCTAGCCGACAAAAGAAAAAACTCCCATTGGTCGAGATTCATTGGGTCAATTGAAGATCTATTCTTTTCCAACAGCAAACAGAACACATAGATGTCAGCTTGCCGCTTCGATTCGGCCGAAACAAGGTTCGTATTTGCATCCCAGCCATAGGAAGGTTTAATAGAAAATTCTGGTTTAGAGTAATCTTTTTGTGCCCACGACTGACAATAGGCAGTGGATTTGACTTCAATCTTCGTGCCATCTGGCAACTTAAGATCGTAAGCGTCCCATTCTTTCCTTACGCTGGACACCTCGCCAAATGCGGATGCCACAATAAATTCAGCCAATATTCCTCTAGTGGCGTTGCTGACTAAATCAGATACCGCCCATTTCCAAAAATCGCTAAGTCTGTGGGATAAATTATTCCCACTCGATTGAAAAAGCTCGTCCCCCGTCTTACGAGAGACATCCATTGCCGCAAATCTATTTGGATTTTCACTGAGAAGCATATGCAAGACAGGCGATAATCTGCTTACGATTCAGATGCGGATACGATCTCAAAATGTTCCCAACAGTCTGACCCGAAGCAAGTTTTTCCAGAACCAATTCCACAGTGATCCGCGTTCCTTTAATGACTGGCTTACCAACCATTATCTTTGGATTTATTTCGATCAGATTTTCCATATCTATAAAATACTACTTTGCGCCAAATGATTCGATGTATTTCCTCGTCACCTCTTTCAGCTCCGCGTACGACGGAATGACGTACAGCACGGGTTGCATGTCGCTGTAGGTGTATTCGTGGCTGATGACCTGCTCGAGGTTAAATGGACGGCGTTCGACCTGGTCGGAGAAGGCGTGTTCGAGCTCGCCAAAACTAGAAAGCAGGCCGGCACCGTAGGCCTTTATCTCGCCTTCGTGTTCGACCATGCCAAATTCGACTGTGAACCAGTAGAGGCGGCCAAGTTGTTCCAGTTGTTCATCGGTCGCGATGCGTGCGCCGTGGCCGATGAATTGAGAATAGTCGGCAAAATTCGGGTTTGTGAACATCGGAATGTGACCGATCGCTTCGTGGACGATATCGGGCTCGGGCGTGTATGCCGGATGCGAATGGTGACGAATGTATTGCGTACAGAGCATAACGCGATAGGACAGCCACGAGAGAAAGCCGCGGGTTTCGACCAAACCCTCGATCGGCGCGAGGCGAAATCCGGTGAGCTCTTTCAAACGGCGATTCATCTCAGAAAGCTGCGGAATGCGATCGGTCGTAATTCCGAGATCTTTCTTGGCACGCAGGTAAAACGGCGACGCATACTTTTGCTGCAATTCTTCAAGTTCCTCGGCTACATAACGCCAGACACGCTGTTCGCGGGCGTTGTATTCGACATCGGTGATCACGCCGGTCCCGCGAAAACTCTTCGCACACGACGCGATATAGTCGCGGCGGGCGCGATATTCGGCGTCGTTCGCTCCGGGATGATCGATATGGAGCTCGTTGATATTTTCGAATTTAAGGTCCTTAAACTCAGGCAATTCAGCGTCCGAGACGGTGAAATTCTCGATCGCAAAATCGGCTTCGGGCGAGGTCGTGGCAGTTTCGGTCAGCATTGGTGAAGCGGCTCCTTTCATATATTCGATGTAACTCGAAATGGCAGAGTTATCCTGAAATAAGTAATTGTAATGGAAGTCATTGATTGTTTGAATAACGAATCTAAGTTATTGCCTCTCGCAGACTTTAAATAGTAATTTTAATTCACCGAAATGCTTTATAATACGCAACGAGATTTAACCTCAATACAATGATCGACGAAATTGACCGTAAGATATTAAAGGAATTGCAGGAAGATGCCCGGACGAGCTATGCCGAGCTTGGGCGGCGCGTGGGGCTGACGACCCCGGCCGTGATCGAACGAGTCCGCAAGCTCGAGGACGCACACATCATCACCGGCTATCGAGCTGATATCGACACGTCAAAGGTCGGTTTGCCGATCATGGCGTTTGTGAGAATGAGTATTACGGGCGTCGACTACAGCCATATTATCGAGGTGGCCCAACAGTCGAACGAAGTCCTCGAATGCCACCGCGGCACGGGCGGCGATTCGTTCATAATGAAAGTTGCAGTTGCGTCCGTCGAACACCTGCAGGAGGTGATCGACCGCTTGACGCCGTACGGCATCACAACGACGACCATCGTCCTTTCATCGCCGGTCAAGCGGCGGACGCTCGAGGTTTAACATTACAGCGAAAATTACTTTTTCTTCGGCAGCTTTTCCGTCGTCTTGCCGTCAAATTCCTGATCGTTCGCCTCGGCCTCTTCTTTGGTCTTGCGGACGATCTGGTCCTTGTGATGCGGCGGCGAGTAGATCGTGTACATCTTTAGCTCCTCAGTTGCCGAGGTGTTGATCACATTGTGCTTGGCACCGGCGGGAATGATCACAGCGTCACCGTCTTTGACCGTGTATTTGTTTCCATCGATCTCGACGCGGCCGCGGCCGGCCTCAAATCTAAAAAACTGGTCATTTTCCTTATGCGT
>CAZVDM010000233.1:0-5009 GCA_964625555.1 uncultured Chloracidobacterium sp. | reverse complement strand
CCGCAGACCATATTGATCGTCAACGCCGAAACTTCGGGCGGAAGATCTGCCTTCAGTGCGGCCTGTCTAGCCGGAGCTTGCCCCTGTCCGGCGGCGACCACGCAGCCCATGATCACTTCATCGACCTTATCGGGCGAAATGCCTGCTCGCTTGACTGCTTCTCTAATAGCGATAGCTCCGAGATCCGGCGCCGAAAAACCCTTAAGAGCACCCTGAAATCTTCCCGTCGGCGTTCTTGCGGCACTTATTATTACAGCTGTTTTATTGGTTGTCATGATAATTAATTCTATTGATCAGTAAGATTGTGATTTTTCAAAATATCCTTTGTGAATACTTCTACTTCTATTATCTTATGCCGAATTGTGCACCTGTTCAAATGCGTCGAGATGTAGCGTCCGTCGCGGCTATCCTCTAGTGTGAATCGGTCACGTACCCAATTACGAGCGATCTTTTCTGGAGACATTTATTGTCAGAGCGTCGCTGTTTTCGGATCAGCCGGTTGTTTGATGCAGGTGGTCCGATTCGAGCGAATGAAAGCGATCGAAAACGGCCCGGTCTAACATCTCCCGATGATCGGGGTGTGCGATCTTGACCAGTTCGGCCGCCCGCTGACGGAGATTTTTGCCATAGAGATTTGCGACGCCATACTCGGTGACGATGTAGTGGACGTGAGCACGTGTAGTGACCACACCGGCACCTTCCTTTAGAAACGGTACGATCTTGCTTTGGCCTTTCAAGGTGGTCGAAGGCAAAGCGATTATCGGCTTGCCTTCCTCGGAAAGCGATGCCCCGCGAATAAAATCCATTTGTCCGCCGACACCTGAATATTGCTTCATCCCTATCGAGTCGGCACAGATCTGTCCGGTAAGGTCCACCTCGATAGCACTGTTGATCGCGGTTACCCTTGGGTTTCGCCGTATAACCGAACTATCGTTAACATACGCAATATCAAGCATCAAAACCTGCGGATTGTCGTCAACGAAATCATAAAGACGCCGCGTGCCCATCACGAAACCAGCTACGATCTTGCCGGGGTGTTTCGTCTTACGTTCGCCTGTAACCACGCCGGATTCGACTAGATCGATCAGGCCGTCCGAGAACATTTCGGTGTGGATCCCAAGGTGCTTGTGATTCTTAAGAGCTGAGAGTACGGCGTTCGGAATGGTTCCGATGCCCATCTGGAGTGTCGCGCCGTCATCGATCATATCGGCAACATGACGGCCGATGGCTACATCGATCTCGGACAAGGTTGGCGGAAACTGTTCAGGAAGCGGCGTATCAACCTCGATGAAGAGATCAATATCGCGAAGGTCGACCAGAGCGTCGCCTATCGTACGAGGCATGTTTGGATTGACTTGAGCGATAACGTATTTTGCCGTTTCGACCGCGGCCTTTGCAATATCCACTGAAACCCCGAGCGAACAAAATCCGTGTTTATCCGGCGGAGACACGTGGATCAACGCGACATCTAGCGGGAGCACGCCCTTTCTGAAAAGGGCCGGAATTTCGGAAAGGAAGACCGGAATGTAATCGCCCCGACCCTCTTGTACCGCTTTTCGCACATTACCGCCTACGAAGAACGCATTCACACGAAAGCTATCTTCGAATTCGGGCCTTGCGTATGGAGCGTCGCCCTCAGTATGAAGGTGGACGATCTCAACATCCCTGAGTTCCGAGGCCCGCTCGGTCATTGCGTTTATCAACTGCTGAGGAGCCGCAGCGATGCCGTGAATAAATACACGGTCACCTGATTTGATCACGCCGACAGCATCTGCCGCGGAAGTTGCTTTTGCCATATGTTTTAGTTAATCGAGAGGTTCCTATTCGCCAATATCCTCACTCCAGATCTCGGGATGAGCATCAATGAATTGTCCGAGCAACTGCTTACAGTCGGTTGAATTGAGGTCGATGACCTCGACGCCATTCTCGCGAAGCCATTCGATACCTCCCTCAAATGTTTCCGATTCGCCGACGATCACTGTACCGATCCCAAACTGCCTGACCAAACCGCTGCAATACCAGCACGGAGCCAGTGTCGTCACCATTATGGTATCGCGATAACTCCGCTGACGCCCGGCCTTTCGAAACGCATCCGTTTCGCCGTGGATCGATGGGTCGCTCTCCTGCACACGTCGGTTGTGGCCGCGGCCAAGGAGATCACCGTCGCGATTGAACAGCGCCGCTCCTATCGGGATCCCGCCCTCGCTGAGCCCCAGACGAGCTTCCTCGATCGCGATCTCCAATAGTGCTCTTTGGTCAATACTCGGGTTCATCAACTGTGATTTTATCGACAAACGTATCCGTATGCTAATCTGAAATATATGTCACAGTCTTTTCAGCCGGGCGATTATCTCGTATTCCAACTCGAGGCGGGATTTGCGCTCTTGCGCGTATTAAGTATCGATGAGTCCGGTGAGGACCTTGTCTGGCACATCGCAGCCTATGACGATTTTTACCTTGATGTCGAAATGGCAGAGGCGTCGATAGAGGTTGAGACACCGCGTACGAGCCGTCCGCATATAGCTCTGACAAATCGTGCATTCGAAAGCACACAGGTTGCAAAGATCCTGAATAAACCACTGACCGAAGTCGAAATTCAGCCGCTGATAAATTGGAAAAACGACCCGCATCGCGAGATTTACGACAGGTCGGTACGGTTGATGTTAGGGCTTCGGTGATCTGAGGTTTGCTTCCGACAGATGCCGCGTGGTGTTTTCCGTCACGCTCAAAGGTACGGGATCGCCAAAAGCTCCCTGCCCAAGGATCGCAGGCGCCGGTTTCTGATCAAATTCGCGAGGCTCTTTGTCGGACGCCTTTGGACTTCTCAACGCCCACTGTTTTTTCAACTTGCGAATGCGAATGAACGACTGAATATGCCATGCTCCCATAGCGATCAGCAAACCGGCAGTCACATACACGATCACTGGCGTTTCAGGGCGAAAGCCCAGCAGCGAGTAAAGAAGGATTGCGAGTGTAAAACATGTGATCACTGTCATCAACGAAAGGACAGTATTCACCTTGATATGTTCCTCCGGAGTGTTTTCTTTCTTCGCCGGTTTCGACAGATCCGGCAGAAATGTGCCGCACTGACGGCAATACGTCTCCGGCATCTGATCAGATTTTCCGCATTTCGGGCAGAACATCATATTTTGCGACGCTTGATCTCGCGTTCGATCATTTCCAGTTCGCGGCTTACCTGGCCCGCAGCAGACGAATTCTCTTCTGCACGCCTGATCAAGTATGGAACCGAATCAGCTACGGGACCATACGGCACATATTTGGAAACGTTATAGCCTTTTTTGGCAAGCACGTACGAAATTGTGTCTCCCATTCCGAAAAGCTGTGAAAAAAATACATTCGGGTGATCGGGCTGAGCACCGACCTCGTGCATTCGCTCGGCCAAAACCTTTGTGCTCACTTCGTTGTGGGTTGCCGCGACAAATGCCATATCCTTATAATGCCGCATGCAATATTCCAGTGCCGCATCGTAATCGGCGTCAGTGTCTGCTTTTGTCAAATGTATCGGCGATTCGTAACCCATTTCGGCGGCTCGATCACGCTCTTTTTCCATATACGCACCACGGACAAGCTTGACAGCAAGAATATATCCGTCATTCTGAGCCTGTCGCCTGGCGTCCTTGAGAAATTGGAGACGGTCCGTTCGATACATCTGCAATGTGTTATAGATGATGGGCTTCTCACGGTTGTAGCGTTCCATTGCATCCGTGACCATACGGTCGATCGCGTCCTGTATCCAGGAATCCTCAGCGTCGATGAACAGCGGTTGATCGGCATAGTATGCAGCTTCGCAGATCTCAGCGACACGGCGGCGAATGCGTTCACACTTTGCCTGGCTCTTAGCGTCAAGCTTCTTT
The DNA here is from genome assembly GCA_964625555.1 of uncultured Chloracidobacterium sp. Classification (GTDB taxonomy): domain Bacteria; phylum Acidobacteriota; class Blastocatellia; order Pyrinomonadales; family Pyrinomonadaceae; genus OLB17. Next base: position 1,134 of record CAZVDM010000233.1, on the reverse strand, counting down.
TTCTTGCTCATCCGCTCAAGCGTTCCGAGCGGCGCAATGCCGGTTACCTTGAAGACAGAGAACGGAATATTCGGATCGCCCTGGGCCCGTTGTATTGTCTTAATGATCTCGTCCTTGGTATGGTCAAAGTCCTCTTCGGTAGCTTTGCCCTCGACCGAATAATCGAGGATCGTACCAACATTCGACGCCCCGAGCCGGTTGATCGCTTTTTCGCATTCTTCGATCGTTTCGCCGCCGCAAAATTGCTCAAAGATCGTCGCTTTGATCAGTCCTTCTACCGGCAAACCGATCGCCAACGCAAACGTCGTACATTTCGTCCCGATCGCGTTAAGGAACGGCGAATTGAGCATTTTGAAAAGACGGTACTTTTCCTTAAGTTCCGAGTCGGATTTGTCCGCAAAGGCTGTTGCGGTGTCTTGGAGATCGAGTTCGAAATCACTCATAAAAACCGGATAATAACATATTCGCACCGGAGTCCACAGACAACATCGGGCAATTGGGGTTCGTTTCGCCGCTCAAAATTGTAACTCGCAATCATTTGCCTTATTATGATTGTTTCGCCTCAGTGCTCAATGTGACCTCTGCGGCAAACCTATTCTTATGAGTAAAGCTCTGCCAAAACGCTCCGAAAACTATTCGGAATGGTACAACGAGATCGTAAAACGCGCGGATCTCGCCGAAAATTCCGCCGTTCGCGGCTGTATGGTGATCAAGCCCTACGGATACGCCATCTGGGAAAAGATGCAGAAAGCCCTTGATGACATGTTCAAGGCGACCGGGCATCAAAACGCATACTTCCCTCTCTTCGTGCCGAAATCCTTTCTCGAGAAAGAAGAAGAGCATGCCGAGGGCTTCGCGAAAGAATGTGCCGTCGTTACGCATTATCGCCTAAAAGCCGACCCGAACGGCGGCCTGATGGTCGATCCGAGCGCCAAACTCGAAGAGGAGCTTATCATTCGGCCAACGTCAGAAGCTGTGATATGGAACACATATCGCAATTGGATCCAATCATGGCGCGATCTGCCTTTGCTCATCAATCAGTGGTGCAACATCGTCCGCTGGGAAATGCGCACGCGGCTATTCCTGCGGACCGCCGAATTTCTCTGGCAGGAAGGCCACACCGCGCACGCAACC
>CAZVDM010000232.1:0-5039 GCA_964625555.1 uncultured Chloracidobacterium sp. | reverse complement strand
AGATTTCACTGGTCGCAACCTTTGGATGCGGGTTCGATTCCCGCCGCCTCCACCATCATATTTTACAATTGCCCGGTCGTGTCGGCCGGGTATTTCTATGTGAACATAAAATTCGTATAATTAGCCGACGGCTTTTCTATGAGACTGTTCGGCATAAAGTTGTTTGTTCTGGGCGTCTTGAGTTCGATACTTGCGCTCGCGGGTACGAACGACGACAAAAAGCCGGTTAAGGCGGATCTCGTACGCAAATTGTTGATAGAGAGGATCTTGTTCCAACCAGCCGATCTCATCCAATTGGATGAAGGTAAAATCGTCGTCAAGGCGATACCGACCAAGGGCAAACAAATCGTTTCAGTATTCGGCATAGTTCGGCTGAACGACATTTCCGCGGTGTCGATGGACGCGTTTCGTGCAAGTTTGACGCAGCGAAGCAATAAAGCGATGAAAGGAGGTGCAAAATTCAGCGAACCTCCAGTTATCGATGATCTCAATGACCTGGAACTGGTAGAAAAGGACTTCAAGGTGCTGAGGAAATGTGTTCCCGGTGATTGCGATCTGAATATGTCAGCTGAATCGATCAAGAAGCTTGGCGCGGAGATCGATTGGAATGCCCCAGATCACAAAGAACGCGTCACGGCGATGCTTCGCGACATGCTGTTCAGGTATGTGAGCGATTACGTCGCCGGCGGCGACCTTTCGCTTGGATCTTATTCTAATCGGAAAGAGCCTGTCGATCTGACCGTTTCTCATAGGATGCTGCTTACCGACTCGCTTTTTGCTAATGATCTCTCTCCGGAGGTCGTTGGATATTTTACTTATTTTCCAAACCGACAATTGAATGGCGCGACAACCGAAATGCACTGGTCAACGGTGGATTTCGGGCTAAAACCGGCGATAACGCTCACACACACACTGGCGTTTGACGGTTCTCAAAACGGGCTGAGGAGGTTTGTCGTTGCAAATAAGCAGATCTACGCCAGCCGATATTTGGACGCCTCGTTGTCATTCACTATGTTGGTGGGCACGGGTGCGAACGAACCCGGCGGCTACCTGATATTTACTGACCGCTCCCAATCTGACGCGCTTGACGGTCTGCTCAGCGGCGTCGCACGCAGCGTGGTTGAAAAGGAAGCGGTCGAAAAGGTAAAAGGCGTATTGCAGAACGCGGAATTGCGGCTGATAGCCGGAAACAAGCCAAGTGAACCCGCCGAAGAGACGCCTGACGGTTCGTCGATCGGAAGTCAACTCGTCGGGTGGTTTCGTCAACCGATCGGCATCGTAGTGTTGTTGACGGTTGCGGGAGTCGCGATCTTTGCCTTTTTCCGATCACAACGGAAAAAACGGCAGGCATGAATGACTGCCGCATTCAGTTTAGAATGAAGACCGCCTCGACCGGCGGCCTTCAAAAGGTTCGGAACGCAGCGATCATTGCTGTGCCACGATCTCGTAATTGGTGATCGAATCGGTCAAGTCGATGACCTGTGTAGCGAAATTGTAACGCTTGTGACCTGCCGATATCGTATATGTCGCTCCTGACGCGATATCATCTATTCGAAAATAGCCGAACGCATTTGTCACCGCACGTCTGACGGCTCCGCTTTGACCCGATAAAGTTATAACGGCACCGGAGACCGCCCGTCCTGCAGCATCCACTACACGGCCGGCCACCGACACCGGAGCGGCAGTAACGACGGCTATCACGAAATTTGCCGAGGTGCCGATCGGGGCGGCAAAGTTATGTTCGCGCACGCGGATCCGTGCCTGGGCTGTTTGATTGTTGGGTACGGTCCATACAAACGAGCCTGTATTTGCGATGTTGCTCGCGAGCGTTGTCGGAAATGTCACGCCGCCATCGGTAGAAAGCTCGATAGTCACATTGCGGTTAAAGCCGCCCGTGTTGGTCCACGTCACGGTTTTGTTGCTTCCGATTCCGGCTTGTCCGGTTGCTGGGACGACATTTGTGATCGTGTCAGGAACGAGATCGGCCGTCGTGTCGCGATACCACCCAATATCACGCATTAGTTGCCGCGTAAGATCCAGATCGATCGGAAGTCCCGTGTTGATAGCAGGTTCCATCAATACATTCGGCGTCGCAAGTGTGCTGTAATGCGAAACTGACGAGCCGCCGGAAAAGACGGCCGGCGCGTATAGTTCGGGGCGGTTCTGAGCATCTTTACCGGCGGATAGATACGTAGTCGCACTAAGTACAACACTCGCACCATCCCAACGAAGAGCTCCGTTACTTACGGCCGATGCCTGACGTTGAGCGTTGGACATTGCATCCCAATGCAGCCCGGTCGCATTGTCAAACATCATTCGCGACCATTGGTCGGGAAAGCCTCCATTCAGGGCACCCGTGCTGCCGTTTGCAAACGTCTGAAAGCCAAGTCCGTGGCCCATTTCATGCAGCAATACGACCAGCAGATTGATACGAAGTGAAGGCGTAGCGTTATCAAAGCCATAGTACCAGCGGCTGCCCGCGGCCAAACATCCGGTATCGATGTCTAAATTGAAGTTGGCATTGATGTCCGGGTTTACTGCGCTCAGGTCACTGCCGGAGATCTTGTTGGCCAGCGCCTGGTTGTACCATGTATTTGTGAACGGTGCGTTTGCAAAATTCCCATGTATCGTAGTCGCTCCCGCAGAACCCAGGACGGCGCCGGACGTTGAGCATGTTTGATTGATCATTGCCGCCTGAATGTTGATCGGCACACTTGAGTCAAGGAATGACCCCCAAATGATCGCTGCCTGATTAAATACATTTAACCGCTGCTGTCCTCTGGTCGCGCCGGTGTTTCCGCCTTCGGGGTTGGCAAATGCCGCCGCAGGATCGTTGAATCCGACACCTGCGGCGTTGTTGTTTACGATCGTGAGCGTGGCAGAGCTTGGCGAAAGGGAAGTTTCGTATTGAAACTGATCGATCATGCTCGAGTAGAACCGAAACTCGTCTACGGACATTCCGTGGTCAGCGGCGATGCGAGCAAAGTCCCGGTCGGGCATTTGCGTTCGCGGCACCGGATCACCTGTATTCAGATCACGGCCAAAGAACGCGTTGGCTTCGTCCAGACTGTTTACACAATAGCCGTCAATATGGCCATCCTCGCCGATGCGGGCCAAGGCCAGGCTCTGGAATCCGCCGCGAAGATCGGCTCGAATCCCAAACGGACCGCGTTCGATAAGCAAGTTTTCCTGATCTCGGCTCGTCAGTCGACTGATCTCGGCTGCCATCGCTCGGTCGCCCTCAACATCGCGTTTAGATCTCGACGTGTCGTTAACCTGTGCCGATATCGGAGTGAAAATCGTATTGGCAAACAAAAATGCCAGTATTATCGACAAAAAAGACGCAAAAAACGCAAGCTTCCTCATACTTACCCCTAATAGCAATTATTGATACTTATTGATCGAAAACCGGGACGGTAAAGCAGATTTCGCGACAGCGAAAGTTCGAAATGAACGCCATGAATATGAGCTGCTCGCAAATATTGTACGCGATGGGCGCAATGACCAACAGCCATTTGCGGAACAGATTATAATAATTATCCGTTATCTTGTTAAACTTTTACAAGAGTTTTTTTGAGGCCGATCAAGCGGCTATGTCATCGATGAACGACGAATCAATAGTGAACGAACTGCCGATAGGCATATTTGATAGCGGCGTGGGCGGCCTGACGGTCTATCGGGCCCTTCATAATTTGCTGCCGAATGAGCATTTTATCTACTTAGGCGACACTGCCCGAGTGCCGTACGGGACAAAATCAATGGCGACGGTCGAGCGTTATGCGATCGAGAATTCGCAGTTTCTCGCCTCGCGAGGCATCAAAATGCTGGTGGTTGCGTGCAATACGGCGTCCGCGCTGGCGCTGCCGAAAATTCGCGAGTCGATCGGCCTTGACGTCGTCGGCGTGATCGGGCCGGGCGGGCGAAAGGCTGTTGAACTGACAAAGGAAAAGGCGAATCCGCGGATCGGCGTCATTGCGACCGAAGCGACCGTCGCGAGTGATGCTTATTTCGAGGCTATTCGGAGGGCCTCAGATAATGCGGAGGTCTACCAAACGGGCTGTCCTTTGTTTGTGCCTCTGGCCGAGGAAAACTGGACCGCCGAGCCCGAGACCTTTTCGATCGCGGCGAAATACCTCGCGAAGATGAAGGAGTTCGATCCTGACGCCCTCGTGCTCGGATGCACGCATTACCCGATCCTTCGCGACGTCATACAACAAACCGTGGGCGAAAGTGTTAAGCTTGTTGATTCCGGTTTGGCGACCGCAGAAGAGGTTAGAGACCTGCTGGACGAAAGAGGACTTGCAAATCCGAACGCCGTCACCGGCAAACGCGAATTGTGCGACGACCTCGACCATTTTTACGTGACAGATGCCGCCGACCGGTTTGGCCGCGTCGCCGAGCGATTTTTGGGAACAAAACCGTCGAAACTTGAGGCGATCGAGGTTTACGGAGTCGACGAATTGAGGCAGAAACACGACCGGTAGGAATTGTGCTTTCGTCCAATTGATCATCCCAACACAGGAACACCCTTACTACCGTGCGGGTTTCCGCCCAGATTATGAGCTACGAAAGACCAGACAAACGAGACCTCGACCAGCTTCGCAACACTAAGATCACGCCGAATATCTCGCCCTATGCCGAAGGTTCGGCATTGATCGAGGTTGGAGGCACAAAGGTCATCTGCACCGCATCGGTCGAGGATCGCGTGCCGATGTTCATGCGAAACAAGGGCCTCGGCTGGGTGACGGCCGAGTATTCGATGCTGCCGCGGGCGACCAATACACGTACGCAGCGTGAGACCAAAAACGGCCCGTCCGGACGCACGCAGGAGATACAGCGTTTGATCGGCCGCAGCTTGCGAGCGGTCGTCGATACCAAGCTGCTCGGCGAGCGACAGATATACCTTGATTGCGACGTGATCCAAGCCGATGGCGGTACGCGTTGTGCGTCGATCACGGGAGCATTCGTCGCTCTTGCTCTCGCATGCCGAAAACTCGTAAAGACAGGGGCGATCCGCACAAACCCCATCTTGAGCGAAG
>CAZVDM010000231.1:0-5048 GCA_964625555.1 uncultured Chloracidobacterium sp. | reverse complement strand
TCTCGAAACGCCCGGCCACACGCCTGAGGGCATAACGATCGTGGCAGAGGATACGTCGGACCGCGACGAGCCGCTGAAGATGTTCACCGGCGACACGCTGTTTATCGGCGACGTTGGACGGCCGGACCTCATCGGTTCAAAAGGCTTCACTGCCGAAGAGATGGGCTCGATGCTTTACGATTCGCTTCATAACAGTATTCTCGGATATCCGGATGATACCGAAGTCTATCCCGCGCACGGAGCCGGAAGCCTTTGCGGCAAATCGCTCTCGAAAGAAACTTGGTCGACTCTCGGCAACCAACGTCAGTTCAATTATGCTCTGCAGCCTATGAGCAAGGACGAATTTATCGAGATCGTAGCGGCCGACCAGCCTGAGGTGCCGATGTACTTTCCGCGAAGTGCGGCAAAGAATCTCGAAGGTTCGGCTCCGATGACCGAGATCGCTCAGCCGAAAGCTCTAACTACTGATGAACTGCTCAATTTTGACGGGATCGTTGTCGATATTCGAACAAATACTGAGTTCGGTGCAGGGCATGTTCCAAACTCGATCAATATTGGACTCGGCGGCCAATTCGCATCGTGGGCAGGTACTCTGATCTCGATCGGAACACCGATCGCCATCGTTGCTGATAATGCCGATCAGGTCGAAGAGGCCGTCATGCGTCTCGCACGTGTTGGACATGAAACAGTTAGTGGATATATGTGGTTCAGTGAGTATGGCGGCGAGAAAAAGACGGTTGAGCAAGTTTCGGTGGAATTTGTCAACGATTTGACCAAAAGCGATGCTCCATTGCAATTCGTTGACGTACGCCGTGTCGCGGAGCATAACGCAGGCCATGCGGTTCGTACGATCAATATTCCGCTTGATAAATTGGCGGACGATTTTGGCAAGCTTGATCCCGAGTCACCGACATACGTAATTTGTCAGGGCGGTTACCGGTCGAGCATAGGAACGAGCATTCTGGAGAATGCGGGTTTCAAAACGATCTATAACGTCACAGGCGGTACAGCCGCATGGATAAACGCCGGCCTCGAAACTGAGGCCTCAGCCGCAGCCTGTGCGAGTACGAAATAGGAGTAGAACAATGAAGGCCTTATTACTCATCACCACAGCTATTTTTCTGTTGGCAGGCTGCCAGTCTGCGTCGACAAAGAATACGGATTCGGGTATGCCGAACGTTGCCTCGGATGTAAAAGAAGTGTCACCGGCCGACGCACAAACGGCAGTTTCTAAGGCATATTCTCAATTCATCGATGTTCGCACTGTCGAAGAATATTCGGGCGGACATGCGGCCCGAGCTGTGAATATTCCGTTGGATACGCTGACGGCGAAGCTAGACACGCTTGAAAAGAATGAGCCGATCTACGTCATTTGCCAAACCGGTAATCGTTCAAAAAAGGCGGCAGACATACTTAAGAACGCGGGATTTAATAATGTGCTGAATGTGACCGGCGGGACGGTAGCGTGGCAAACGGCCGGCTTGCCTATGGAGACGACTTCACCTCATTCCGCAAATCCGGTATCGAGTAAGCTCGATCAGAAAACTCAGGACGCCTTGATCTCGGCTCTTGCCGATGAGCGCCTCGCTCAGGCGACATATCAAGCTGTGTTGAACAAGTTTCCTGGAGCACGACCTTTCGTAAACATAATCGAAGCGGAAAAGAAGCATGAGTCCTTCCTTATCCCATTGTTTGCCAAATACGGCGTTGCGGTACCGAAGAACGAATTCGATCCGGCTAGGATCACTGTGCCGGACGATCTGATCGAAGCCTGCAAGGTAGGAGTGAAGGCGGAGAACGAGAACATCGCTCTATACGATGGATTTTTTCAATTTGTGAAAGAACCGGACATCAAAGAGGTCTTCACACTGCTCCAAAGTGCGTCACGAGACAATCACCTACCTGCGTTCACACGTTGCAGCGAAGGCGGTATGGGCGGCGGACGAGGAAAGGGACGGCCTTTCCAGGAGTGAGCTAAGATGTATGAATTGTTGATGTTTGGCGGAATCATTGGGCTGTGGCTTTTGCTGCAGATCGTGATCTTGCCGCGGCTCGGCTACAGCACCTGACTGCGCGGAGCGTGTGACGCCGGGTCCCGGCGTAGGGATGTTGAACTGGAAGAAAGTTGTACCGACAAGGCCGAAGAGGTGTGAAATGGAAAAGAAACAGCACTGGGAAAACGTATATTCGACAAAGGCGCATGATCAGGTGAGTTGGTATCGGGATCATTTGGACAACTCGCTGCAAATGATCTTGAATACAGGCGTTGAGAAGGATGCCGCGATCATCGATGTAGGCGGAGGCAGTTCGACGTTGGTAGATGACCTGTTGGTCCATGGCTTTGTTGATGTTTCAGTTCTCGACATTTCCGGCACTGCAATCGCGAAAAGCATTGCACGTTTGGGTAGTTTGGCTGAAAAAGTGAATTGGCTGGAGGCAGACATAACCGAAGCTGCTCTACCAAAGAACCACTTTGACGTTTGGCATGACCGGGCTGTATTCCATTTTCTGACCGATGCCGAAGACCGCCGAAAATATGTCGAACTCGTGATGAGGTCGCTCAAGGTTGGCGGACACATAATTGTTGCGTCTTTTGGACTCGATGGCCCGCAGAAATGCAGCGGCCTTGATGTTGTTCGGTATGATCCCGAATCGATGCACGATGAATTTGGCGAGCCGTTCGAACTCATCAACAGTGTGGGCGAAACTCACGAAACACCGTTCGGGACCACGCAGGAATTTATTTATTGCTATTGCAGGAAGGTCGTATGAACGGCATCTTTGATCCAAGTAATGCGATTCAAGACTTTTTGGTCTTCGGCGAATTTGGTGACGTCAATCCATCGATCACCGATTCGTCGACATTCACCTTCATGAGCCCCGATCGGATGGAGGAGCTTTTCGACCACGAGATCGAGGGTTGCTTTCTCTATTCGAGGCATTGGAACCCTACGAATAAATTCCTTTCGGACGCGCTCGCGCGTATGGAGGACAGTGAATCGGCTCAAGCGAAGGCGTCAGGAATGGCGGCGATCTCGTCAACCATCGTTCAATTGTGCGACGCCGGCGATGAGATCATCTCTTCCAGAACTATCTATGGAGGGACCTATGCGTTGCTTAAGAATTTCCTTCCTCGATTTGGTGTCAAGACCCGTTTCACGGATCTCGCTGATCTGAAAACGGTTCGCTCGCTGATCAATGACAAGACACGCGTTATCTATTGTGAATCGATGAGTAATCCGCTTCTCGAGGTGGCGGACATTCCGGCTCTTGCTGCGCTTTGCCACGAACACGGCATCAAATTGGTTGTTGACAATACATTCAGCCCGATGATCCTCTCGCCGATCAGGCTCGGAGCGGATATCGTAGTTCACAGTCTGACAAAATATATCAACGGCACTAGCGATTGCGTCGCCGGCGCAGTCTGCGCCAGCGACGAGTTCATTCATAAATTGACTGACATCAATTCAGGGGCTTCCATGCTGCTCGGAGCGGTTCTCGATAGCACAAGGGCTGCAAGCATCTTGAAAAATCTTCATTCGCTGCATTTGAGAATGCGGCAGCACAGCGAGAACGCAATGTTCCTCGCGGAAAAACTTCGTGAACTGGGACTTCGGGTTTACTATCCCGGGTTGCCAGATCACCCGCAGCACGAACTGATGACGCGGCTAATGAATCCGGGGTATGGTTATGGCGGAATGTTGGCGGTTGATATCGGAACATTAGCGGACGCCAACCGTCTGATGACCCGCATGCAACAGGAAAAGGTGGGCTATCTGGCTGTTAGTCTCGGCTATTTCAAAACGCTTTTTAGCGCGCCGGGACACAGCACGTCGTCCGAGATACCGCTCGACGAGCGCGAGGCAATGGGCCTGAGCGAAGGACTCGTTAGGTTTTCGGTAGGGCTCGATAACGACATCGAACTTTCGTTTGAACGGATCAAGCGGTGCCTGGCAGACATCGGCGTCATCTAGCAGTGGGCCATTTGGACAGATCTCCAGTTTCCGGTCCTCATCTCTTTTTGCCTTCGCAAAACTGATGTAAAATTGTGCTTTTCGAAAACTAAAACAAACTATGTCGGAAGCAACGGAAAAAGCAATAAATACGCGTGTCGAATCTGATTCGATGGGCGAGATCGAGGTGCCGACGACGGCGTATTGGGGTGCCCAGACGCAGCGGTCGCTGCATCATTTCAATATCGGTTTCGATATTATGCCGCGAGAGGTGATCAGAGCTCTTGGTATCTTGAAAAAGGCGGCAGCGATAGTCAATTTCGATCTCGGCAAGTTGCCCGAGGACAAAATGAGACTGATCGTTCAAGCGGCCGACGAGGTCATAGACGGCCGCCTCGACGCTCATTTTCCGCTTCGCGTTTGGCAGACAGGTTCGGGCACGCAAACGAACATGAACGCCAACGAGGTGATCTCAAACCGTGCGATCGAGATCGCCGGCGGAGAAATGGGTTCGAAAACGCCGGTTCATCCGAACGATGACGTTAATAAATCACAGTCATCAAATGATACTTTTCCGACGGCGATGTACATCGCCGCTGCGGAACGCCTGACGGCGTTGATCCCGCAGGTAAAGACCGTCAGCGATGCGATCAAGGCAAAGGCGAGCGAATTCGAAGGCGTCGTGAAGATCGGCCGCACTCATTTACAGGACGCGACGCCGGTGACAGTCACTCAAGAGTTTAATGGTTGGGCAAACCTAGTAGATCGCGATATCGAACGAATCCGAATGGTGTTGCCCGGACTTATGGATCTGGCAATCGGCGGTACTGCCGTTGGTACAGGACTCAATGCCCACCCGGAATTCGCAGAGAGGGCGGCTGCAAAAATAGCTGAACTCACTGGTCTGCCGTTCAAGTCGCACCCTGACAAATTTGCCGCACTTTCTGCTCACGACGAGGTTGTATTTGCGTCCGGAGCCCTGAAAACGCTGGCCGCGAGCCTGATGAAGATCGCTAATGACATTCGCTGGCTTGCTTCAGGGCCTCGATGCGGTATCGGGGAACTTTCGCTGCCCGAAAATGAACCGGGAAGTTC
>CAZVDM010000230.1:0-5059 GCA_964625555.1 uncultured Chloracidobacterium sp. | reverse complement strand
GTCCGCCGCCGCCAAGCGAACCGGCGAGGTCGGGCACCGTGATCTCCATGATCGCTCCGGTGTAATAGGACAGCCCTCGCGCCAAGCTCGGGTCGATCAGGATCGGTGCATTGCCCGCAAATTTGAGGATCTGGCCGAGTTCGGAGAGTGTTTCGTTGCTGACGATGTTGATCAGATTGGCGACGATCGTGCGGTTGATGTCTTTTTCCTGATTCAATATCTCCTGCGTTTTCGCAAAGATCTGCATCAGCATCGCTGCCGAATCTTCCGAGATGCCGCGAGATGCGAGCTCTGCCGCGACGCCGTCGGCACCGATCTTGTCCATCTTGTCGATGGCGACCAGAGCGTCCGTGTGGAGTTCGTCGGGCACTCCGGCAGTGTCGAGTATGTCGGTCAAAACCTGTCGATGATTGAGCCTGATAGTAAAATCCGTGAATCCGAGCCGCCGCAGTATCTCGCTCACCGCCGACAAGACCTCGGCCTCGACGACCATCGACTCAGAACCGATCGAATCGACATCGCACTGATAGAACTCGCGAAAACGTCCGCGTGCCGGCCGGTCCGCCCGCCAAACCGGCTGTATCTGATAGCGTTTGAAGAATTTGGGCAGCTCGTTCTTGTTGTTCGCGACCACCCGAGCAAGCGGTACGGTCAAGTCATAGCGCAGTGCAAGGTCCGAAAGCTCGCTGAGAGTGCGCGATTCATCGCGTTCTAACGGGCTAAAGCCCGCACTCTGAACAAGCTTATCGCCGCGCTTTAGGATCTTGAATACAAGCTGATTGCCTTCTTCGCCGTATTTGCCCATCAGCGTTTCGAGATTTTCGAACGCCGGCGTTTCGAGCGGCTCAAAGCCGTAGCTCGCGTACACCTCTTTGATCACGCCGATCACATAGTCGCGTTTGCGGACATCGGCCGGCAAAAAATCGCGCGTGCCCCGGGCTGGTTTGGTACTTGCCATATTTGTATTTTACCGCAGAGAGACTTTGTAAGACAGGAGACAAGAGACTAGAGATCGGAGAAGAACTCTCGCTCCCGTCTCACGTCTCCTGTCTCCTGTCTAAAACCCGCTACTTCGCGCCTAAATAAACTTGTTTCAGTTCGACGTAGTTTCGCCAGGACGTGTCGAGGTATGCGATCTCGTCCGTCGTCAGGTCGCGTTTGACGCGTGCGGGCGAACCGATCGCGAGCACACGCGGCGGAATTGTCGTGCCCGGCGAAACGAGCGAACCTGCACCGATGATCGATTGTTCGCCGATGCGGGCATGATCCATTACGGTCGCGCTCATCCCGATCAGGCATTGCCGTTCGACGTGGCAGCCGTGCAGCGTCACGCGATGGCCGACCGTGACCTCTTCTTCGACGATCGTGGGGCCAAAATCAGAGCTGACGTGGATCATCGTCATATCCTGAATATTGGTCCTCGCACCAATGCGAATGTAGCTCACATCGCCGCGAACGACAGAGCCGTACCATATACTCGCGTCCTCAGCGATCTCGACATCGCCGATGATGAACGCATCCTCGGCGACAAATACGGACTCGTGAACCTTGGGTTCGATCGAATTGAATGTCCTTATCATTTCCCCAACTTCCTCCGCAACATTCCAAACGCCTGCTCGAGTTCGGTCACTCGCAGCAATTTGGCGACAATGACAAACGCGATCCCGCCGAGCCCGATCGGTACAAATGCCTCGGCTAGCCGCAGCGGCAGCCCGGCGACGCCAAATTGCCCGACCATAAAGTGGTAGCTAAAATAACAGACCACCGAAAGTACTGCGGACGCGGCCGTGATCTTGGCTAAAGAGAAAAAGATGTCGCGGCCGTTGAGGCGTTTTATGCGTTTTCTGAGGATCATCGCGAGTGCCAGGAAATTGACGATCGCGACGATCGAAGTTGCCAAAGCGACGCCGACGTGGCCGTATCCGTGCGGCGTTTCGGACGTCACGCCGTAATGCGACAGCCATTCTCGCAGGCCGTAGCTGCCAATAAAATTGACTACTATTGAACCCAAGGCGATAAGCATCGGCGTTTTGGCGTCGTCGAGTGCGTAGAACGCCGGCGACAGGATCTTGATCGCGGCGTAGCCGGTCAGCCCGATCGAATAACCGGCGAGAGCGGCGGCGGTCATTGTCGTCGCGGTCTCGTCAAATTTGCCGCGTTCGTAGATCAGTCGGATTATCGGTTCGCCGAGCACGATCAGGCCGCATGCCGACGGCAGCGTCATCAGAAAAACGAGGTTCATCGACGACGAGATCGTGTCGCGAAGGTCTTTGATCTTACCTTCGCTCGCGAGCCGCGACATTACAGGTATCGCGGCCGTGCCGACCGCCACGCCGAACACGCCGATCGGCAATTGCATCAGCCGAAATCCAAAATTGAGCCAGCCTTGAGCGCCTTCGATATTTGAGACGAAATACGTGTTGATCAGCACGTTTACCTGCACCGCCGAGGTGCCGATTATCGCCGGGGCCATCAGTGCCGCGACCTTTTTGATGCCCGGATCGATCAGGCTCAACACCGGCGAAAAGCGGAAACCGACCTTAAAGAGCGACGGTATCTGCATAAAGAACTGCGCAGCTCCGCCGATCAGCGTGCCGATCGACATCCCTATAATTGCCCATTGCGAAGCCGAGTCGGGCAGGGCATTTTTGTCGCCCGAATTGAGCCATCCGCCGCCGCTCAACCAGTACGCAAGCCCCAAACCAAAAGCGATCGAAACGATATTAAAAACAGTCGAGGCCGAAGCCGGAATGCCGAAAACGCCCTTCGTATTGAGCACGCCCATCGCAACGGCCGCGAGGGCGACGAGCAGGATGAACGGGAACATTATCTGCGTCAGCGTCGCCGCAAGCGCCGCCTTTTCCGGCGAAAAACCGTCCGCGACGAGATCGACGAACTGCCGCGAAAAGATGATCCCGACGATGCAAACAATGCTCAGGATCACCGCCAGCAGATTGAGCACAAGGCTCGCGAGCCGCCATGCTTCTTTCTCGCCTTTGTTGACCTGATAGTCGGTAAAAACCTTGACGAACGCCACCGACAACGCGCCTTCGGCGAACAGATCGCGCAGCACATTCGGTATCCGAAACGCCACCACGTACGCATCCATCAAAAAGCCCGCACCGAAATAACGCGCAAATATCATCTCGCGCACCAACCCCAAAACGCGCGAGAACATCACCGCGATCGACACAATGCCGGCAGAACGCGCAACGCTCGTCTGCTTCGTCACCGGCTCAGCGATCGCCTCGGGCTCGGCCAGCATTTCCGCCGATTCTTCGGGCTCAATTTGTTCGATCTCGTTTGTCGCCATTCAAGTTACGGATTATCGCACGCAGCAATGAATAAAAAAAGGAAGCAATTTTCATGCTCCCTTTTCGTCGAATTTGAATTTGCATCTGCCGTTAGTACGACTGGCCCCGCGGATTGACGATCCGTGTACGGGCAAGCTGAACATCGAGCGACGTCGGCTGATAGCCCATTGACAGAGCACCGCCGAATTGGCCCTGGACCAGTGCGACAAAATTGTTTTGGAACGCTCTAAATCTCTGCACGCTGCCGCGTTGGTTGAATATTACGAAGAGCAGTTTGCCGTTGCGCGTGTTTATCTCACCCGAGAGTGCACTGACGCCGGCGTCTGTGTTGCCGAGCGTGCCGGTTTTGCCGACGACGCTGCCGGGCGCAAAATCCGAATCAAAACGGCCCGCGAGCGTTCCCTTATCGACGCCGGCAACCGGCATGATGTCGGAAAACGTCATCTTGTATCGGCCGAGGTCGTTTCGCAGGGCCCGCAGTAATTTCATCATCGCGTTCGGAGTGACGCGGTTGTAGCCGAGGCCGCTCGAGGTCGCGATCGAAAATTCGTTCGGTGCGATGCCCGCATTCTGCTGCACGACACGCGAAACGGCGTACGGCCCGCCGAGCATATCGCCGAGGCGTTCCGAGAGGAAATTGTTCGAGTAGCACATCGTCGCCTTGATGATCTCGCGAAGCGGTGCTGACTCGTGCGTAAACAGCAGCGTCAGATTGCTCGGTATCGGCTGGACGTACATCGCTCCCGAGAAATACACGCTCGGAACGCCCGAAACCTGGCCGTATTTGCCCGAATATGCAAGATAATTGAGCCACGTACGCGTAGCGGCTGCCGACCGTTTCGAGGCGTCGAGCGTGCCGTACAGTGCCTGTGCCGAATTGAGCGACGAACCGCTGTAGTTCATCGCAAAATTGTCGGTCACGATCAGATCGCCCGAAACACTGCGGATGCCGATTCGGTTTAGTTCATTAGCGATCGCGACGGCGTGTTCAAAGCCGAAGATCGGATCCTTGCCCGAAACGTAAACATTCCCGTTCAGCGTGCCCGTACTGCGGTCAATGGCGCCGTCGGTAAAGACCATCGTCTGAAATCGAAACTCCGGGCCAAATGTCTTGAGCACGGCGTATGTCGTGGCGACCTTGACGTTCGAGGCAGGATTGAATAACAGGCCCGAATTCGATTCGAGCACGATCTTGCCGTCCAGCGTTTCCACGATCACGCCTGAGTAGCCGGGGATCTCGACGTCGGCAAGCGCAGGGAACATCGTCCGCACATTGTTTGTCGCCGGAACACCGGCCATGCTTGAGCCGCCTGTCTTTTTGACGAGCGGTGTCGATGTCGGATACGGCGTGGGCGACGTGTTGTAAACCTTGATGTCCTGCAGCAAAGGCGTCGTCTGGGCCGAACCCGCGGCCGCAGTCAATAAGACGGCGATGCATAACCCAATGGCTTTTGTTGTAAACGATTTGATCATTGATCGATTTTGTTCGGGCAGGCAGGCTCTCGCGACACCTGTAAACGAAGCAGATGCCAGTATATCACAGTTTGCTGTTTTTGCATCAATTTTTAGTTCGGTGTGGTTCATATCGCGCCGTCAGCAGGTCATTGGATGGCTGGTTCGCTCGAAGAGATGCAGGCATTATTTCAGCTTATGCTATCCATCCGAATTAGTTATACGGTAATTGTGACGAAAAGGGAAGACTTTTTTTGCGATCTCCGCGTCCGTCTCTGCGGCCTCTGCGTGGA
>CAZVDM010000229.1:0-5237 GCA_964625555.1 uncultured Chloracidobacterium sp. | reverse complement strand
AAGATGTAATGGATGCCGGAGAAAACTGCGAATCCCGCTACCGTTGTGTAAACAGTAGGAAGATAGAATCCCCGAAGTTCGGGGAAAACTGCGGCGACGAGGATCGCGATGACGCCGACGACCTGGACGAATGTGCTTGCCTTCCCTAGCCACGAAGGCTTAAATCCGCGAAAACCCGTCATCACATTTATCGCTCCGGCGATCGCGACTATTGCAACGTCACGTCCGATGACGGTCGCCGTTACCCAAAACGGCACGGGCAAATGCCGCGGCGTTCCGACGACGCTCGACATCGTGAGCATTATGAATGCCGTCGTCATCAGAAGTTTGTCGGCGATCGGATCGATGAGCGTGCCGAGTTCGGATTCTTGTTTGAATCGGCGGGCGACAAATCCGTCGATCCCATCCGACACTCCCGCGATCGTGAACACGACGAGTGCCCAACCTTCGCGTTGATAGACAAGCAGTATCGCAAAGACCGGGATCAGCCCGATCCGCAGAAATGTCAGGAGGTTTGGGATCGTTAATACTCGTGTGGAGACTGGTGATTCGCTCATTCCGCTGTTCTAAGCTCCAGCAGCGAAATTTCCGGAGGGCATTGATACCGCATTGGAACGACAACTGTACCGATGCCGCGGGTGATGTAAACCTGCGAATTTTTCCGGGCGTGGAGTCCGGCCTTGAGCTTGCGGCGGGGCAGAATGCGTTTTTCTTCGTCGCGGATCTTGATCTGTCCGCCATGCGTGTGGCCGCTCAGCGTCAGGTCGACACCGGCACGGACCGACTCGCGAAATATGAGAGGATTATGCGCGAGCAGGAGCTTCATCTCGTCCGGAAATGAGCCTCTCAGCGCCGAGGCAACGTCCGTCTTGCCGACCATATAGTCGTCAACGCCGGCAAGCCAGAACGAAGCTCCGTGAGCCTCGAGCCTAATGCCCTCGTTAACAAGCATGTTGATCCCCTCGCCTCGGAACAAATGCGTCACCAGATCGGCATCGGTCCAATGATCGTGATTACCAAGGCAGGCATGCGTCCCAAATCGCGATTTTAAGCGGCCAAGTACGGCGGCTACCGGTGCGATATACTCACGCTCATGCGAAACATAATCACCGGTCAGCAGAAACATATCGGGCCGCAACCGATTGGCGACCTTCACGACGCGTTCGATATGCTCGATTCCGGTGAACGGGCTGTGATGGATATCCGAGAGCTGTATGATCTTAAATCCGTCAAGCTTTTGCGGAAGGCGTGCGAGCCGAATTTCGACGCGTTCGAGCGAAAGACTATTCGCTTCGTCGATGGCGACCTTTGCGGTCTTTGACCAATTCCCCGCCATCGTACGCAGCGGCGCATCCCTCGCCACAAACGAGTTGATACGTTCGGACAGCTTGACCCGTTTTGTTGAGGCGGTTCTCATCAGTATTTCGGATTATAACATATTGTCAGAACCGCCTGGGTTAGCGGGCGGCACGAGCGCTAACGCGAACCCAACGTCGGGAACCACGATTCAAAGTCCTAGAAAGACACTGTTCAAGCCGCCCGTTTACGCAGGCGGTTCTGACAGAAGTTTCAGAAATTTTCGTTTCCCAACCTGCAATAAAACACCGGCTGAGCCGACCGAGATCTCGGAATTTGCCGAAGTCGCCTTTTCAGTGTTTACCTTTACACCGCCCTGTTCGATCAGACGGCGTGCTTCGCCTTTTGACGCAGCGAGGCCGACATCCGCGAGTAACTGAGATAGTACATATGAGCCGGCGGCAATTTGTTTTTGTTCGATCTCATCGGGCACCTCTTTCTGGACAAAGCGTTTAACGAAATCTTCTTCGGCGGCAGATGCATCTTCGGTCGAGTGAAAATCCGCGATTATAAGCTTCGCGAGGTTGACCTTTAAATTCCTTGGATTCTCACCGGCCGCCATTTGAGATCTCAAATTTGAAATTTCAGATATCGAAAGGTCAGTCAGCAGCTCGTAGTATTTCCACATAAGCTCGTCGGAGATCGACATTATCTTGCCGAACATCTCGTTCGGAGCGTCTTCGATACCGATGTAATTGCCGAGCGATTTCGACATTTTCTGGACGCCGTCGAGCCCCTCGAGGAGCGGCGTGGTGATGATCACTTGCGGTTCCTGATCGTATTCACGCTGCAGATTACGGCCCATCAGGAGGTTAAATTTTTGGTCGGTGCCGCCGAGTTCGACATCCGCGTTTAGTGCGACCGAGTCGTAGCCTTGTACCAGCGGATAGAGCAGTTCGTGCAGCGAGATCGGCTTTTCCTCGTTCATACGCTTGGTAAAATCGTCGCGTTCGAGGATCTGTTTGACAGTGGTCTTTGCACAGAGTTTTACGAAATCGGCGGCCGTAAATTTGTCGAGCCACTCGCCGTTGAAACGCAACTCGGTCTTCTCTGGATCAAGCAGCTTGAACATCTGCCGCTTATACGTCTCGGCATTTACGTTTATCTCTTCGCGCGAAAGCGGCGGCCGCGTCACGTTCTTGCCCGACGGGTCACCGATCATTCCCGTAAAATCGCCGATCAAAAAGATAACGGTATGCCCGAGGTCCTGGAACGCCTTCAACTTGCGGATCACGACAGTATGCCCGACATGAATATCAGGCGCCGTCGGATCGAGCCCAAGCTTCACACGCAAAGGCATGCCCGTCTTCGCACTACGCTCAAGCTTTTTCCGCAGATCGTCCTCACGTATCAGATCGACCGTCCCCTTTTTCAAAAATTCCAATTGTTCGTCGATGGTCATTAGTTTGAAATTCTACGGCAATTGCCAAACAGTCACAAAGAACGCTCTGAGCAATGAACAAGAAATCCATTGTCAAGGGTATCCAAAAACGGCTATGATAAACATTGTTGACCCTCTTTGGGGCAACACAAAGCTGATTAACAGATCTGGCTCCCGTCCCGATATCCCTCTATGCATAAGTCTCTCGCTATAATCACCGTTTTGCTTGCAAGCGTGTTGCTACCTTCAAGCTGCACCTTTACCTCCTTCGATTCTCGAAGTATTCCGCCCATACCTATATCTAAGCCTTCCGTGCCTGAGAACACCTATGCCCCCTTCGAAATGCCAAAGATCGATCTTAAGGCTTCAGATGCAGAATTACGGGAGTTTTCAGAAGAGATCCGGAGACTTATTGACGCTCGGGATTTCGACGGACTTGAGAAAAAGGCGGAATCCTATGCCGCGACCAAGGAGCGATTTATCGGAGGTGGGTGGAAAGTGCATTCTATTGACATCTCTATACTTGGCGGCGGTCGCAGGTCCATAACGCAACGAATCGAATATCTGGATGAATGGCTTCGCGCACGTCCCGATTCAGTTCTCGCACGAAGCCTTTTGGTTTCAGCCCACATAAGTCATGCCTGGGATGCAAGAGGAAGCGACTACGCGAATAGCGTGTCAAAAGAACAGTGGCGAGTTTACTACGAACGAATTGACGAGGCAGCTCGGGAATTCAGAAGTGCCGAGCAACAATCCGGGCGATGCCACAAGTTCTACGAAGCTGCCATAGAGTTAGCTCGAGCTCAGAGTTGGAAAAAGGAGGATTCCGATAAATATTTCGACGAAGCGATAAAATTTGATCCAGCATATCAATACTTCTACACAGCAAAAGCCATCGAATTAATGCCGCGATGGGGTGGCAGGCCGGGAGAGTGGGAAAAGTTTGCATCGGACGTTAGGGAATCCATTGGAGGTGCTGCCGGTTTGCAAATGTACTATCTGATCGTGGCCGAGGTGGCCGAACTCAAAAGCGACGACTTCTTCAGAGAAAATCAAGTATCGTGGGCAGCCACAAAGGAAGGGTTTCGTCTATTCGCAACCGAATACGGGATGACAAACTCGAAAATGAGCTTCTTTGCCATTCTCGCCAAAAGAGCCAAAGACACGAAGGTCACTTGTTCTGCATTCAAAGAGCTATCCGCCGACAATATCGAGACAGCCTATTGGGACGATCGAGCGTCTTTTGAACGCTCGAAACAAATGGCCGAGATGATGTGTAAATTTCCAAAGGCTGACAACCAGGCAAAATAGTTTTCTTACAATTTTCGATACATAATGTAAGCATTCGTCAGGCCGTTTTTGATGTGAGCAAACGCGTCGGGGATCTCGCCGATTATTTGGAAGCCGATCTTCTGCCAGAGTGCTACGGCATTCTCGTTGGATTTGACGACAAAGTTGAACTGCATTGCCGTGAATCCAAGCCGACGCGCCTCGTCGAGCGACCACAGCGCGATCTGCTTGCCAATACCCTTTCCGGCTGCATTCGGAGCAACCATGTATGCGGCGTTTCCGACGTGCTTTCCGAGTCCGGGATTGTTTGCGCGAAGCCAGAAAGTTGCAACGACCTCGCGATCCTCGACCGCGACATAGTTGTGCTTGTCCGGCGTAAACCAAAACGCCATCATCTCATCCTCACTGGCATCGGGCGAAAAAACATACGTATCGCCACCGGCAATGACGGCCTTAATTATCTGCCAGATCGCGGGTTTATCGCGGTCGTCGGCTTTGCGGATCTCGATCGTTTTTGCGGCCATTGCGTTCTGGGCGACTTTGGGTAAAACTCGTATTGCGCCGGTTGAGGTATTTTTACGCAAAGCCGCGAAGCGCGCAAAGTCGAAATCCAATTGAGAGGCGAATGATAACTACCAATGCGAAATATCATTTGGGATTTGACGTTTATTTATGACGTTCTCCAGAAACACTGGCCAATTGCCGCAATCGGCGGAGTATTGGCGGTCGCATTCGGCTTTGTCTTCGGACGAATTTCGATGATCATCACCGGTGCGATCGTTTTGTTTGTGGTGATCCTGGACCTGATCATGCTGCTCGTTCTCAGAATGCGTGGTCAAAAGTGATCGGAAGCTTGTAGCGCCCAACCTTTTCGGCGGCAATTTTCTATGGCAAACGAATTGAAAGATCTGCACTTGGCATTTATCGGCTGCGGCGTGATGGGCGAATCGATGGTCGCGGGATTGCTGCGGCGGGAATTGGTCGATCCGAATAACATTTCGGCCAGCCATCCGCGTGAATCACGGCGGACAGAACTCGCCGAAAAGTACGGGGTCGAAGTTTTTGAGAACAATGCGGATGCTGCGAAAGCCGTGGCCGGACGCGACAACTCTGCGGTCTTGATCTGTGTAAAACCGCAGCGGCTGAACCGCGTTTTGAATGACCTAACGGGCGTCTTGCGCCTCGATCAGCTAGTTCTTTCGATCGTTGC
>CAZVDM010000228.1:0-5292 GCA_964625555.1 uncultured Chloracidobacterium sp. | reverse complement strand
AATTAGTAACTTTTTGCAAAAAAATTAGGGACTTTTTGTTGCCCGATACTTAACAATCGTGTCTAGCCCGCCATCGCGATTTAGAGATAGTGATTATATCAGCAAAATCCACGGGCAGGGAACAAATCTATATGTTAAGAAAAAGGCCCGACCTTCGGAAACGAACCATAACCATCGAAACCTACGACCGCGTCCAAATAGTTTGGTCGGCCTCCGATTTGGATCACTGTAGCACCTGCGGCTCACAAATTGTAAGACCTGAGGGCAGCGCTAAGGACACAGCGAACAAACTTGTTCGCCCCGCCGCACAAAACCAAAATACCGATGCTACGCGGAACAAAGATAGCAAGGAGCAATAACAATGAAAAGAAAAACGGCGAACATTCTTCTGGCGACCGGCCTTTTAGCGATCTTCTTCGGCGCGGCCACGACCTTCGCTCAGACGAATACTGAGTTTACCTATCAGGGTAAACTCAGCGATGGCGGCGTCCCCGCAAACGGCAATTACGATATCGAATTCAAAATATACGATTGCGCTGCGTGCAATCCGACCGAAGGCACAGGTACATTTCCTATATCAATAGTTAAGTTGAACGTACCTGTTACAAACGGCGTTTTTACCGTCGGTTTGGATTACGGCGAAGTATTCGACGGCCTGCCGACGTGGATCCGAATCGCCGTACGTCCTGCTGGTGCCGGAGGCCTTACGATCCTTGATCCAAGACAAAAAGTAAACTCGGTCCCGAACGCAATTTACAGCGTGAATGCAGGAACCGCAGGCGAAGCTTTGAATTCTACCAAACTCAGCGGCCATTTTGCGACAGAATTTGTCTTTGACGGCGACCCAAGGCTGTCAGACCCACGGCCACCGACACCAAGTTTTACTATCACCGGAACCGGTACGGCCAACACATTCAACGCAGCAACGCAATTCAATATCGGCGGTAATCGTGTCTTAAGCATCACGGGAACTGAAAACCTATTTGCTGGAATCGGCGCCGGAATAGCTAACACGTCCGGAACGACAAACACCTTTGTAGGCAGCCTTGCCGGAAACGCGAATAGCACCGGCGGCGGCAATTCGTTCTTCGGCCGCTCAGCCGGCCGCTCGAATATTAACGGCGATACCAATTCGTTCTTCGGCGCGGATTCAGGCCGCTCGAATACGAATGGCCTCGGCAACTCTTTCTTTGGAAAGGATTCGGGCTACTCGCACACGGAGGGTGGTCTCAACTCCTTTTTTGGCGTGGCCGCAGGCTATTCAACTACAGGAGCTCTCAACAATTCTTTCTTCGGTGCCTTTGCCGGCTACCAAAACACCGGCGCGGATAACTCATTTTTTGGTAGTGATGCAGGCCGTAACAACACGACGGCAACCGGCAATTCATTCTTTGGTAACGAGGCGGGTAAGTACAATTCGACAGGATTCCTGAACTCGTTCTTCGGAGCATTGTCCGGTCGGGATAACACGGTCGGCACGTCGAATTCGTTTTTCGGCAACAATGCCGGATTAAGGAACGTCGATGGAGGGTCGAACTCATTCTTCGGCAACGACGCGGGCCAGAAAAACGTTTCCGGCTCCGACAACGTCGCTTTCGGTTATCAGGCCGGGTTCGAGAACACGAGTGGAGCGAATAATACGCTGGTCGGTGTACGTGCAGGCCAGAATGTTGTCGGCAG
The DNA here is from genome assembly GCA_964625555.1 of uncultured Chloracidobacterium sp. Classification (GTDB taxonomy): domain Bacteria; phylum Acidobacteriota; class Blastocatellia; order Pyrinomonadales; family Pyrinomonadaceae; genus OLB17. The sequence goes on along the minus strand of CAZVDM010000228.1, from coordinate 3,612 downwards.
TGGCAACACATTTCTCGGAAAAGGCAGCGGACCGAACGCAGGAACCGGTACGAACAATACCTTTTTAGGATTGAACGCCGGGAAGATCTGCACAAGCTGCTCAGGTAACGTTTCGATCGGACCCGACTCCGAAACCGGATCCGCAAACATGAATTCGGTAGCGATCGGTGCCAACGCGAAAGCGACGGCTAACAACTCAATGGCGCTCGGCGCCGACGCAATAGCTGGACAGGCCAATGAGATCAAGATCGGGACAAACACTAATTTTCTTAACATCAACGCCTTCTCAACATCCGTTTATGAGCTTCTTGTTCAGGACCACTTGAAGGTACTCTCGATCGGCGGAGTCACAGATAATTCTTATCATCTTTGTCGCGATTCGCAAACGTACATTCTGACATCTTGCTCAGCATCGTTTACAAAGGCAGACAAGGCGGAATTGGAGAGGGCAAAATTGGAAACCGCCAAGCTGAAAGACCTTGCAACTGCTCAAAGCGCCGAAATTCGAAGCCAGAGAGATCTTGTGGAGGACCAACAAAAACAGATCACTGGTCTGAAAATACAGCTTGAACTCCTAAAGCAATTTGTCTGTTCTCTGAATCCGGATACCGCACCGTGTCGCATTACAGAGGTGAAACCATGATTAAACAAATATTCGTAGTGGTTTCACTCACAACCGCTCTGATGGCCCAAAACGGCGGACAGTTCGCGGTCACCGAAAGCGTTATCGCAAATGGCGGCGGAAGCAGCACGACAGGACAATATTCCTCAAGCGGAACGACGGGCCAGCCATTCGCGGGCGGCAACTTGTCTAGCGCTCAATACACGGTACAGTCCGGATTCTGGAAACCCGAATTCGCTCCATCTGCCGCTCTTGCCTCGATCAGCGGGCGCGTTTCGTCGTCCAGCGGAGCCGGGATCAAGAGTGTGAACCTGTTTATCCGAGATGCGTCAAGCGGCTTTGTTCTTACAACTATCTCCGGCCCTTTTGGATACTACAGGTTCGACGGATTAGTGGTTGGACGGTCGTACGTCATAACCCTTACCGCAAAACGTTTCACCTTCCCGTCAAGCCCGATGCTCATAACGCTCGACGACGAGATCAGCGGACTTGATTGGGTCGCCAATCCGTAAAGCTGCAGTGTGCCCCGGATATCGAACGAGGAAATCATGGCACTTATCACAAACGTCACTATTTTGATTCCCGGCCGGAAAAAGTACGGTGATTACCGCATAGGCGTAGAAGAATTTCCGAACGGCAAAGCCGCTGGGCAATGGTCGGTTATCGACTTCATGCCGACACCTACAAGAGAAGGCTATACAAAGGCGGATCTTTTCGGCGCAACCAAAGGCGACGCGTTTCTTGATAAAGGGGCGTCCCCCGGCTATCATCTATTTTTCTTCAGATTAAATTCAATTTCGGCCGCGATCCCTCCCGGAATCAGTCTTGGATATGCTCGGATAGATATGGACGTAAAGGAACATATGTTTTCGCCAAAGCAGGCAACATGGGCAAAGAACGCGGAGTTGATCCCGTCGCTGGAAGAAGCAATTGCAATCTTCTGGAAATCCGCCTAAGAGATGAACGAGTCAAAACTTGGGTGCAAAGTAGAAAGGCGGGTCAAACCCGCCTTTCCCCGTCATCTATTCGACCCTCACGAAGTCAGTTCCCGTTCTTCCGAATGTCTCCGGGTGATACATCTCCTCAGCCTTGGCCGGCGGGACGACGAATTGGCCCGGCGTTGTTGCCCGCGTTACGTACGAGTAGTTGTAAACACCTTCCCACAATAGTGACGCAAACGCCTCGGCGCGTTCGTCGCGGAAATTCTGATGGTCGAACCAATACTGTCGCCACCACCATGAGCCATATCCGTATGAACGACTGCCGTACGTGACTACGCTGGTGTTGCCCTGTGTGTCGCCCGGAATTGCCTCAGTCGTCGCTAGGCCCGGATTGAGGATCTCTAGTCCAGCGGGTAGATTATCGACCAACGCGACGTGGTAACGCCGTGCCTGTGCGACCATCGTCAGCCGTACGCGAACCCTCGCTCCGGCCTTGATCGTCCAGCTGCCGTCCGCGTTCTGGGTGACGTCCGCTTTATCGTCGACTGCCTCGTATTTTCTGAGAACCGTAAACCCGTAATCCGCAGGTTCGAGTTTCAGATTTTTCGGCGCGTACTTCATGCCGATTCGGTAGTACAACCTTCCCGCACCTTGGCGGTCGAGGATCAGGTTCGAGGTTCCACCCTGATCGACGAGGTATGACATCGGGATATCAAGCTGTTTCGAATCGACGCTGCGTCCCTTGAACACCTCTTCGCCCGCGTACGTATTTCCAAGCCAGATTCGCGTGACGAAGTCAGGAGTGACCTTCTCAAAAGTATTGAAGTACTTGTCAAGTGCCAACAGAATAAAAACATTCTCCTGAGTATTTGACCAGGCACCTTTTGTCCTATGGTCGAGCAGGCCACGAACGAGCTTAGGAATGAGGTCGTTCTTTGGATCGGCCTTGATCATTGCTTCGAGCAAGACGCCATCGGCACGCCGGTTCGAATACATTATCAGCCATGCGCCGTCGCCATAATTAGTGACGAAGTTCGCCGTTGCTGCGGTCTCAGTCGTCCGGTTCATCAAATGTCTGATTATCGCGTCAGTTTCGACCTTCGAATTTGGATCGTTTGCGAGTACTGACAACACCCAGCCGAGAGCCTCGAACGGCATCTTCTCGATGGTCGCTTCCGTCAATAGTTTCTTGGTCTTCGCAACGTCTTTGTCGCCCATCAAGTCGCGAATGTACAGAGCATAAGCCGAGATCGTCCATCGGACTTCGGGCGAGGTTTTGTACCATTCGTCGTAGTGCTTTTCGACGTCTTTCAGGTACGGTTTGACCTTGTCGATCATCTCCTGCGGCACCTTGTAGCCCTTTGCTTTGGCAAGAGCCAGAGCGTGAGCTACGTGGACGGTCAGGAATGGATATTCGTAACGTTCCTTGTCGCGTTTCCAGAGGCCAAAGCTGCCGTCGTTTCGCTGACGCGATTGTAATATCTCGATATCGCGTTTGTAATAGCCTTCGATCTGAACCGCCGTCGGCATATCCTTCGCTTTGAACGCCGACAGCACATCACGCATCGCAGCAATAGAAATCATTCGCGAAGATATCTGCTCAGAGCAGGCGTAAGGATAATTTGTCAGATAGAGGAACGCATCAGTCAGCTCCTGCAACTGCGTAGAAGACGTCGTTACCTCAAGACCGCCAAACTGCGGGAACACATCGCCCGGCGTCTGCAAGGGCTGGACGATCGCGCCATTTTGATCGGTCGTGCCGTAAGTCGCGAACGCCTCGGTCGTCGCGGGAGTCCAGACCGGCAAACTGATCTCCGCCGCGTCGTTGAAATTGCCCGATGTAACGGCGATCTGGAACCTAGCCGTTCCGGCTTTATCAGCCGAAACCGGGAAACGAATTTCGGCACGGTCGTTGGCTTTGACCAAAACACGCCTGCCGTTGCCGCCGGTCAGGTTCGCGTTTGTCGCACGGACGGCAACATCGACGGCCATGTCTCTGTCGGTCTGATTTTGCACCACCACCGGCAATTCGATCTTGTCACCGAAATT
>CAZVDM010000227.1:0-5412 GCA_964625555.1 uncultured Chloracidobacterium sp. | reverse complement strand
AGCAGGTGGTACTGACAAGCCCGGACGACGCCCTTACTTCGTGCGGGCCTCTGCAAACGGAGTACACGCCGCCCGCTCACGCAGGCGGTTCTGACTTTTAGCCGTTGTTGTCGGGCACTTCGGTGACCGATTGCGGCGATAGGTTCATGACATTGTCGCCGGCGATGACGCTGACCGGTGAATTCCAAAGGGCGAATCCGCGGCCGACGCGTGAAATGGCGAAAAGGTAATACGACGAAGGCGAAACGCCTTTGAGATCGGTCGTGCCGCTGCCGCCGGTCGTACCCGAATATTTTACGTGGGCCCCGATGGCACGCATCGCAGCTCGCTGAAAGTCGCCGTAGCGGTCAGGATAGACGGCGGCGAGCCCGAGGCTGGCGGCGAGCGAGTTGCCCTCGATCGGCTCGACTCGCGCTTCGCTCAGGATCTGTTCGACGTCTTTATCAAGCAAATAGAATTTTGTTCCGCTTGCAGCCCGCGGATCACCCTGTCTCGGCGCGATGCGGGCGTTGATCTTTACGACGCCCTTGTCGGGCGGCGGAACGTTCGGCACGGACGTTTCCGTTCCGGGAACGGTGGTCGTTTGCGAAGGCGCGCTTGTCATCGGAACATCGGTCGATGTTGACGGAATAGTAGTCGTTTTGGTGTCGCGGACCGGTTCCGTTGTCGAACCGCGCCGCTGCGCCACATTGACGTTGACGTTCGTATTCGCCTGATCATTCGTCGAACGGAAAAGCAAAAAGCCGAGGATCAGGACAGCGATACCAGTGAACACGATCGCCGCGATCGCCCAGGGCGGAAAGCTGTTTTCGCTTGCGGCTTCGGTAACGAGCACTCGTTTTTCGACGATCGGCGGACGCATTCGCAGACCGCAATTTGGACACGCATCGGCGCCCGTCGAGACCTCGTGATTACATTCGGGACAATAAAGAAGTGACATAGATACAAATCTCCTCAGACTGGAGTATGTCAGCTATTCGAGGCGGGCTCTGTTCGTTGGCGTACATATAGAAAGTTAGTTGTGGCGGCGCTGTGAAGAAGGCGTTTGTGAGCTGTGCAGCAGAATCGGCCACAGATCGAACAGATAACGGCGGATAAGAAAATTATCTTATCTGTGTTATCTGTTCGATCTGTGGCTAAACTTTTGCTGCCGGCCGCGGCCAGATTACGGCGTACTTCCCGGATTTGGTGTCGGACGCGGGCCCATTCGCGGCGTGCCGCTAGGTGACGGGCGCGGTGTGCCGAGCGGCGTTCTTGTCGGCGTAGGCGACGGTGTCGCCGACGGACTCGGGCTCGGGCTCGGGCTGGGCGTTACGCTCGGACTCGGCTTTGGTGTCGGAGTCGGAGTAGGCGTTGTGAAGTTCGTGTTCAGATTGAGATTGGTCGGCGGCGGTATCGAATTAAAGTTGAAATTCGAGTCGATGCCGCCGATATTCGCGTTCAGATTGACGTTCGGACCCGAAGTGTTGACATTCAGATTCTTGTTCGCCGAATTATCTTTCTGCAGGAACCAGAACAGCCCGGCACCCGCACCGAGGACGAGAAGGGTAAGAAACACCGTTAACACGACTGTCTTAAGAGTGTTCGATTGCGGCGGCGGCGGATAATATGCCTGTGTGGTACGCGGACGGACGGCCTGTTCGCGGACGCCGCCGGTCGTCGGAATGACAATTCGTTCGGTGCGTTCGACGACCTCGTAAGACGGCTTGTCTTCAACCGCATTCGACCTTGGTTTTACCTCCGGCAGGCCTTCGTCAAGATTAGGCGGCGGAGCGGGCACGTCTTTGCGTCGGATCATCGTTATCTCGCCGATGTCGTCTTCCTCGATCTCCTCGGATTCGAGGTTTTCGCTCGGAAGTTCGGTAAATTTCGGCTCGGCCTCCTCGATCAGCGGCGTGCCGTCTTTTGTACAAAACCTAATGATCTCTTCGTCAAAACGCGTGTCGCAGATCGGGCAATATTTCATAGAATTAGTGGCGGGGGCATACGAACCGGCCGAATATAGAAAACGCGTTATTTTATCACGATTTGCTTGTGCAAAGGCAACCGCCCTAAAGGCGTGGGCGCGAAAATGGCCGCCCAAAAGCGGCCGTGGGAGGATCTCGAGCAGATCAAGCCTATCGGCGAATGTTCAAGTCCGGGTTTTCGATCCGAACGGCCGGAAGCTCGTCGGGCGGGACCTCTACGCCGAAGCTCACCAAAAGCTGCTCGATCTCGTCCTCATCGGCGTAATCCCACGCATTGTCGCCTTCTTTGTCGCGGGCGTTTACGTTTGCACCCGAGATCAACAGCAGCCGAACGCTCTCGATATCGCCTTTGTCCGCTGCTTTCATGAGCGGAGTTTCGCCTGCCTTATTGGCGATGTTAACGTCAGCACCTGCGTTGATCAATGCCGCCAAGACCTCGGTCGGGGCATTTGCCGATGCATAGATCAAAGCCGTACTGCCTTCGTTGTCGGACAGATTTAGTTTAGCACCGGCTCGGACGAGGATCTCAACGAGTTCAGCCGAAGCGTCATCATCTATTCGCATCAGCGGCGTCTGTTTATTGCGGTCGCGGACGTTGATTTTGGCCCCTGAATCAAGCAAAAGCCGAACTATTTCAATATCTCCATTTTCGACGGCAACGAAAAGAGGCGTTATATTGTCGTAATTTTCGTCCTTGCCGTTGACATTCTCGCCGCGGGAAATAAGGTCGCGGACCGCGTCGATATCTTCATTATCGACAGCACGTGCGAGGGCTGTCGAATAGTCGCGTGAAACGGCAATGACGCCGGATAGGAAGACTTCGCCGGCGATATCCAGCGTTGTCCGGACGACCGTAACTTTTCCGAGCGACACCGACGCCGTTTGCCGGGAAAGCCTAAATCCATTCGCCGTTGCGTCGACATAAAAAACTCCGACGGGCATTTGTTCAAAGACGGCGAGGCCGTCTGCATTGCTGATGCCTGACGAGCTAAATTGGGGAGTTGAATCGGAATTTGTGATGGTTACGGTTGCGCCGCTAACAACGGCACCTTGAGGATCGACCACCAGGACCTCAAGCGAACTGACGGCAATTGGGTCCTTTGCATTCTCGTTTTCGCTGGATCTCACGACTTTGTCGTCCGGTGATTCCGCGGGTTGAGCCTTGGTTGATTCGGACTTTTCGTCGGTTGGAGCCTGAGGCAAACGAGAGATCGACGCACCGCCTTGAGCGTAGGCCATTGTCGACAGACTCATCGACGCGGTCATAACACCGGCAGCGATGCCGGGTGCACGGCGGGTGATCTGATACATCTGATCGGCGAAGATCGGCCGTTTGGTGACCGGATGTTTCATATATCGGATGCAAATGTTGCTGTCGGACGCGCGAACGAGGCGTTTTGCGTCTTTCCGCGTCATTTCAGACAGATTGTTTACGTCCTTGGCGCAATGTTCGCACATACGTACGCTTCTGCTGCCGATCATCTTTTCCCAATCCTCGGTGCAGGCGTTGCCGACGCTGACATTATCGATAAATCCATTTTTAGGCATAGTGGTATCCTCACGTTCTCGGACGCTTTTTTGTATTTTGTTGTCACCTATTAGACAACCTAGATTAAAGAATGTTCCCGAGGAGAGAAACTTGCGTGTTAGCTAACTGCCTAGATGCATCGAGGTTTTTGAATGGTTGCTTTTGTGGGAGCAAGAAAAATTGCCGTTTAGCCGTCGCCGCTGAACTGGCCTCCGATATAGCTGTGATACATAGGGTCGGCATTGAGAGAATCGCGGAGCCTTTCGAGAAAGAACGAAATGTCGCTGACGTTGCCGGCACGCATTCCGTTGACGACCGAATACGCGAGGATCGAGTGCGAGCCGTATTCGTATGACAATCGCGAAAGGCCCGAATTGCGTGCATAGTATGCCTGGGCGATGTAGCCGGCGGCCTCGTTGTCGATCCACGGGATGGTCGAGCGCATGAGGTCGAACGATGCATGGACCGCTTCATGACAGATCAATGCATTAAACAGGCGGGAATAACGCGGGTTGTTGCCAAGGTAAAACGTGTTTGCGGCAAAGCCGTTTGCGGTATCGGCCGCTGACGAATACATGGCGATATCATTTGGAAATCTGCCTTCGACAACGCCAATGCTGCCGCTCTTGAGAGCATCGGCAACACGTGAAAAGCTGCGCCCATTCACCGAAATGGTCGCACCGGTCGAACCTGCAAAACTGAAATCAATTCGTTGCGTCTCGTTGCTTCGCAGGATCGAGATCATCTGTTCTTTTACGCCCATATTTAGCCTCCAAAATGCTTGATGAAATAGTGACGAAATATTCTAACTCTTTTGCCGTTTAGCTAGTTAATAAATTCTTTGGCCCCGGCCTGGTCGAGCAAAGTCGGAGCGTCAAAGGCGGCGGCTTCTTCTTCGAGATTCCAGATCTCGTAAAGAGCTGCCGGGCATTCGGTGATGAAGCGTGAAGGCTTTTGCAGAACGGTCTGACGGTTGTAGTCGGTCATGAGAAGCGGATATGTGAGATACAGTTCGTCTTTGGCACGCGTTATGGCGACGTACCAGAGGCGGCGTTCCTCTTCTTCACTGTCGATCTCGCGGAGCGATCGGGGCGAAGGGAATTTGCCCTCGGCTGCCCAGATGATGAAGACAGCTTTCCACTCAAGGCCCTTGGCCTGATGGACGCTGGTAAGCGTGAGCAGTTCGTCCTCGCCGCCGCCCTCGACGACCTCTTCGCCGACCAGAGGCTGCGGTTCCTTGAACCGTTCGGTCGATAACAATGCCAATTCGCTGAGCAGATCTTCGGTCGATTTGTAGCGGTTCGCGTAGGCAGCGAGGCCCTTTAGGTCTTCGATACGTGCGTCGGCATTCTCAAAATTTTCCTGTAAGTATTGCTCGTAACCGTGCGTCAGAATTATCTCGATCTGCTTGCTCGGGTTATTGCGGTTTTCGTCCGTGACGAGGAGTTCGAGAAGGACGATGAAATTTCGCCAGGAAGTGCTGGAGCGGAGACGATCAAGCGACGCGGGGATGGCGAGACGCTGAGACGCCGGGATTTTTATCGCGGCGTCTCCGCGTCCCTGCGTCTCCGCGTCGGAGATTACCAGAGCCTCGTAGAGACGATTTGCTGTTTTGTTGCCAATGCCGGGGATCATTTTGAGGATGCGTTTCCACGCGAGTTCGTCGCGGGGATTTACTATCACCCGAAGGTAAGAAATGACGTCCTTGATATGTGCTTGCTCAAAAAACCGGACGCCGGACTGGATACGATAAGGGATGTTTCGACGTGACAATTCCAATTGCAGCTCGATCGAATGGTAATGCGAGCGGTACATCACGGCGATGTCTTCGAGATTGGTGCCCTCGTCGCGAAGCTCGAGTATTCTCGAAGCGACAAACGCCGACTGCTGTTCGACATCGCTGCATGGAACGAGCGC
>CAZVDM010000226.1:2833-5459 GCA_964625555.1 uncultured Chloracidobacterium sp. | reverse complement strand
CAGTCAGTGTGAATATTTTTCCATCATTCTGCGTTAAACAGTGTAAAAAAGTGTTGACAGTCTTTGTGCGGTAGTATACATTCAAAGAGTAACAGCCGACAGGTTGTTCACCCTTCGCCACCAGATGCGACTTAGTTTTCAAAAAATCGTTGGTTCAACAGGTTACAGTTCGTGACCGATCCATCCGGAATGATACGGGTTTTTGGCACCGCTAACTCAGTAAGGCCTATCACTTGATTGTCCACTCCGCGCGTTAACTTTAAGAAGGTGGCAAATATCTTCCGAAACGCCAAAGCCCAACGCACCCCGGATCGATTTAACGAAAACTTGCAAAAAGAGAAAAAAGAGATTGGCGTGAAAGCAAACTCATTAAGCCAACAAGGAGCAAAAAATAATGCTGTTCGGTAAAAAGAAAAGCGTTGCCGGTTTGGATATAGGTTCGAGTTCGATCAAGATGGTCGAGCTTGACGGAAAACCAAACAGTCTTAATTTGGTCAGCCTCGGATTTGAAAATCTCCCCGGCGACACCATCATTGACGGTCAGATCATGGAGTTGAACGTCGTTTCGGACGTTATCCAAAATGTCTGTAACAATCACCAGGTCGCCGCTACACAGGTCGTGACCGGTGTGAGTGGACATAGTGTCATTATAAAGAACATCGTTCTACCGTCGATGAGCCGCGAGGAACTCGAAGAGTCGATCGACTGGCACGCCGAAGAGCACATTCCTTACGATCTCGCCGACGTCAGCCTCGATTACCAGGTAACGGCCGAAACCGGAGATTCGACTCACGTTCTGATCGCCGCCTGCAAACGCGACCGCATCGATAATATCAAGCAAGCGATCCAGCTCGCGGGCAAGACAGCAGTCGTCATCGACGTCGATACGTTTGCACTGCAGAATTGCTACGAAGCGAATTACAATCCGACCGAAAACGATGTCGTTACGCTGCTCAATATAGGAGCATCGACGATGAACGTGAATATCGTGAAGGGAACCCGCTCATTATTCACACGTGACATCACGGTCGGCGGCAGCCAGTTCACCGACGTTTTGCAGCGGAGCCTGGGGCTCAACTTTCAACAGGCCGAGGCAGTGAAACGGGGCGTAAATGACGTCGTCGACGGAATCGAAGAAAAATCGATCGAGCCTCTGATGAACAACGTGACCGAGATAGTCGCGATGGAAATACAGAAGACATTCGATTTTTACCGTGCGACCACCGAAGACAATCAGACAGTTGTTCAGAAGATCCTGATCTCAGGCGGCGGTTCAAAACTCGCCGGTTTGTCGCAGGAACTTTCACAGCGTTTGGAACTGCCGGTCGAGGTTCTCGATCCGTTCCGCAACATTAATATAGATACCAAAAAGTTTGACCCTGAATATCTTAGCGAGATCGTGCCCGAAATGGCTGTGGCAGTCGGTTTGGCGATAAGGGGAGTGTAACAAGATGATCAAGATCAATTTACTTAATTCTGTCACCGAACGACAAAGCGGAACTGTGGTAGCCGTAGATCGCAAGATCGCGAGCCCCGCATCCCGGCTGGTCGTGATGTCACTGGTCGTTGCTGCACTTCTCGCCGCCGTTATCGGGTGGGACGTCATCAGCACACAAATGGCGAAGACCGAGGCCGAACAGGAACTCGCGAAACAAAAGCAGATCGAAGCCGATCTCGCAGTCGTTATTGCCGAGCAGAAGGACCTCGAACAGAAGATCCAAAATATCGATATGCGTATCGAGGCGATCAAAAAGCTCCGCGGTTCGCAGGCCGGCCCGAGCGCGGTGCTCGAGGCAATGCGTGAACGCATTTCGATGACACCGGGACTCTATCTGGAGAGTGTTGAGCAGACCGGTGACCAGATGACATTCAAGGGTAATTCGCCCGACGAAAGTCAGGTCACACAATTTGGCCGAAGCCTCGAATTCTCGAATGGGCTGTTCTCGAACCTAAACATTGAGACGACACGTGCCGAAGTCCAGAACAATAGTGCGCCTCAAAAGGTCAATGCCGATGGTGAGGCTCCAAAGGTGGCGATCGTCAATTTCGTTATCAAGACCGCATATACACCGTCGAAGGCGGCGGGATCGAGCACTAACGCCCCGACGACCGCGTCGGCTCCGGGATCTGCACCTGCACAGCCTGTTCAGGTCGCTAAAAACTAATCTCCAAACAAGGAAACTACGATGTTAGAGAAAATCAAAAACCTCAAATGGCACTTCCAGCTAATGATCCTCGTCGGCGTAGCATCGCTGGTCTACGCGAGCGTCTGGTACTTCGTTACCAGCGAAACGCGGGCCGAGATCACGGTGTTGACGGACCAGGTCGCTCAGCTGCAGCAAAAGAATGAGACTGCGCGTCTCGCGACGCAGCGGATCAACGAGTTTCGCTCGCTTTATGCAAGCAAAGCCGCTGAGTACGAAGAGCTCAAAGTATTGCTGCCGGAACAGCGTGAACTTACCAACGTACTGCAGGGCCTGCAAGACACGGCAAACGACAGCAAGCTGATCGTGATGCGGTTTAGCCCGCGTGACGAAACGCAGCAGGACATGATCATGGCCAAGCCGGTCGAGGTCGAGGTAGACAGCAATTTCAACAACCTGCGTGCTTTCTTTGACAGCATGGC
>CAZVDM010000226.1:0-2733 GCA_964625555.1 uncultured Chloracidobacterium sp. | reverse complement strand
TTTAGAAGAGAAAAAGCCATGATCAACAAATCGACACCAATACGATTAGCATGCTTGACCGCGATCGCGATAGCATTCGTCCTCGTCAGCGGACATTTCTCGTCGGTCAATGCCCAACGCGATCCATTCGCAAAGGCGAGCTGGGCAAAGGAAAAGAAGCCCGCACCGACAGGAAATGCGTCAAATAAGTCCGGTAAGGCCGGCACGCCCTCAGGACCGGTCAACTATGGCCCGCCGATGATCGAAGCACGCATCGAGTATTACAAACGGCTACGCGAACAGGCCGCCGCAAACGGCCAGCCGCTGCCGAAGGTGACAAGCGTTCTGACACTCAATGAAATGACTGTCACCGGCATCTTCAAGACTCCTCGAGGATATGCTGCGATGGTCGAGGCAACACCGATCAAGCTCTCGTACACGATCTATCCGGGCGAAAAGTTCTTTGACGGACAGCTGGTTGCCGTGGAGGAAAACAAGCTTGTTTTCCGCAAGGTGGTCAAAACCGCTCCGGGCAAGTTCGTTGCCTCGGTCGAGAACAAGCCGCTCCAGCAGTTCACGATGAAAGCTGAGATACAAGGTACGGCACCTGCGGGTGAGAACAAACCTGTGCAGGTTGCAGCAGTCCCTATCGTTGGTTCGCCTGCCGGGCCGATCGTTTCGCCTCTAGACGAGATGAATACGGCTCCCGCGGTCGACGATTCCAAAAAGAAACCCGCCAAGAAACCTGCAAAGGTTGCAAAATCCGGCAAATAATAATTTCTTCGATCGCCGAACCGTGCGATCCGAAACTGACCGACAATTTCAAACAGATCTTTACACAAAGATCATTTCTGTAACGGAGGAAACATGAATTCTCTTATCATTATCAGCGACGTGGTAAAACGTACCGCATTCGCTTTCCTAATGGTCGCATCGCTGGTTATCACGGCGTCGGCTCAGAAGGTCGATCCGAAATCTGAAGGGCTTCGCTACGGCGACGCCGGATTTCGCGGTGAACCTATCAATCTTAGCGTTGTGAATGCGGATATCCGCGACATTCTCAGCTACATCACAGATCAGTATGGCATTAACTTTGTTATCGACAAATCGGTCAAAGAAGTGCCGGTGACGGTCAAACTCAGCGAGGTTCCATGGAACGTCGCACTTGATTCGGTCCTTCAGTCACAATCCCTGAATGCACAGGTCAACGGCAACATTTTACGTGTCGTAGATTCGAAAGTACTTTCAGATGAGATAGACCTCCGCACAAAACTAATGGACGGTGCGATCGACGGATCTCCGCTTTATACCGAATTTCTCAGGCTCAATTATGCGCGTGCTGCCGGCACACTTAGCGGTGATTCAGGCAACTCGGGCGGATTGACAACCGGCACATCAAGCAGCGGAATGGGCACCAGCGGCGCAGCTAGCGGTGGAGGCATGTCCGGCGGCAGCGATCAGGGGATCCTCGGCATCGTCAAAAAAAGATTATCACGACGAGGAACGGTCGAAGTCGACGGCCGCAGCAATACGCTGATCATCACCGACGTCAAACAGAATATCGAAGCGATCCGTCAGCTCGTCGCATACCTCGATCAGCCTGAGCCGCAGGTCGAGATCGAAGCACGCATCGTCGTCGCGTCGCGCAACTTCAGCCGTGATATCGGCGTCCAGCTTGGTGCTATCCTGACCGGCCCCCGCGGAAGCGGCGGAGCAGGCGGTACACTGCCGGGCAACACGTTCGGTCTCCCGGTACCCACCGGAGTTCCTAACGGTGCTGTCGGCAACGATATGTTCTCTAAGATCGCCAATACGGTCATCGGTTTGACGACCGGCGTTTTTGGAACCGCTCAGATCAATGCGTTGATCTCGGCCGGTGAACAGAAAGGAACGGCAAAGGTCATTGCGACGCCTCGCGTAACAACGCTCAACAACCGACCTGCTGAGATCAAGAGCGGAACAAAAATTCCGGTCACGACCATTCAGCCGGGCAGTGCAGCGGGCGGAGCGGTCATTGCAACGACGACATATGTTGACGTGCCGCTGCGACTAGCGATCACGCCGCAGATCACCGATCTCGGAACGGTCATTCTTAACGTTGTTGCCGAAAACAGCTCGACCGCGACACTTGTGGGCGGAGCAGCTCCGGCGATCAATACTCAGAGCATGACGACGCAGGTCACGGTTCCCGACGGCGGAACGACCGTTGTCGGCGGCGTCCTCTTTGATGACGAACGCGAGAGCCAGGACCGTACACCGGGCCTTTCGAGGATCCCTCTGCTTGGCAACCTGTTCAAGCGTAAGGGTGTTCAGCGTAATACGAACGAGATACTGTTCTTTATCACGCCGAGGATCACGCGTCCGGATACGTCAAATGCGACACCTGCCGGTACACGTCCTGCTTCGATCCTGCAGCCGGTGCCGATGGGCAATCCGCCTTCAAACTCGAGCCGTAACGCCGATACCCCGACGCCAGTCGTACAGGGACCGGCATTGCCGCGGCCCGAGATGGCTACAACACCAACCAAACCGTAAAGACAGTTCGTGTTTCATCCGAAAAGCCCGTCGAACCAATTGGTCCGACGGGCTTTTTTCTGTCTCAAGATCGTAAGTCGCCCTTTAATTTGTTTTGAATTGATCCGCGACAAGCCAAAACAGACCCCTTGGGTTACCGCACGAACGCACTCGGCACGGGGACATCGCCGGTCTGGCCGAATTGTTGGATGAGCGTGCCTGCCGTCGAACGCTGAGCGT
>CAZVDM010000225.1:0-5519 GCA_964625555.1 uncultured Chloracidobacterium sp. | reverse complement strand
CATTTGTCTTAATCGATTATCTATGCTACGGTGCGGTGAGCTCAACAGATAATTCACGCTTTGCGTCTTGTGACATTGAGTAGGCCGTACTGTTCCGACGGATAGCTCTCTTTGCATTGATTGCGAATCTCTAATCGCCCGGGATGCTTTACTGCCAACACCGAAGGTTTTTGCGTCACTTTAGTGTCGACCAAGAAAGGAATAAAAATGATACCCAAGAAAAACTTTACAACCAGTGTTTTCGCCTTTTCACTCTTCCTCTTAAGTACTACGGGATTGAACGGTATTTCGAGTGGTCAAACGCCTCAATTGACCGAGGACTCTGCCCGAAGCGCAACGCCCTCGGTCGCCTCAATGGCCAGCGGACCACATGGATCGGAAAAAGAAAGGATTGAAGGTATTATTCGCGAATATTTACTCAAAAATCCCTCGATCATTCGAGAAGCAATGCAAGCCCTGCAGGCACAAGAAGCAAGGGAGAGTGCGGAGCGGACGGCGAATCTAATGAAAGAACTCCGCAAAGAGATATTTTTCGACCCCGATTCTCCTATCAGCGGAAGTGCATCCGGAGACGTGTCGGTCGCGGTCTTTTTTGACTACAACTGCGGCTACTGCAAGCAAACTCTTCCCCAACTGCAGAGTATCTCAAAAAAGGACCCGCTGGTCCGTATTGTCTTTAAGGAATTCCCGGTCCTCGGTCCGCAGTCGACGTTCGCGGCGAAGGCTGCGCTTGCCGCCTCTCGGCAAGGTAAATACGTCGAATTTCACAATGCCATAATGACGGCTGAACACACAGATGAGGATTCGATCAAGAGTATCTCCAAGACCCTTGGGATCGACTATTCCAAACTCCAAAAGGACATGGCAGATCCTCAAATTGACGAACAGATCACCCGAAACCAGCGGCTTGCGGAATCTCTCGATATCAACGGAACGCCCGCTTACATTATTGGAGATCAGATAATTCCGGGAGCGGTCGACGCTGAATCTCTGACCAGATTCATACAGATCGAGCGCAATAAAGCTAGAGAACCGAAAAAGTAAAGCGGTTCGGATGCGGATCGGAAAAGCGGATCCTATAGGCCGGACGGAGCAATTCAATTAACCCGTGTGCAGACAAAAATAAAGGAGAAGAAAGATGAAAAGCGGATCAGACTTGATTAAATCAGCCCCAAGTAGTACTCGTTCGATCATTGTAGTGCTTTTGAGCATGCTTATGCTAGTCGGCCCAATGGGAACACTTGGTCAGAATGCACCTACGACCGCAGTTCCTGCAGATCGGCCGTCCCCGCTGACAATTAACGAAATGGAACATGTTATGCAATGGATCTCAGTCAAAACCAGTGCTGCGAGACTTCCATTCTGCTGGAGACAGAGCTTCGGGAGGGGGGCCGGAAAATCGATGATCTGTTCGCCGGGCTATGTTCAGGAAGGCGGAGTTTGCTTTACACCGTGCAAAGCTGACGAAAGGGGAGTAGACGAAGTTTGTTACAAGAACTGTCCGGCTGGCCTTCGAGATGATGGGCTCTATTGTGGAAAACCTGCCGCCTATTCTCGTGGTGCAGGCTACGTTGTTTGGGATAAAGCAAAATGTGAAAAAGAGAATCCACAGGGTTGCGAGCAGGGCGGTTTGATATGGTATCCAAAATGCAGAGCCGGCTTTAATGGTGTAGTAACCCAATGCAGTGTTACGTGTCCCGAGGGCTTTGAGGACATCGGCGTTTCCTGTAAAAAACCTACCAATAAGAGGCGTGTAACTTACTTAACCAATTGTGAACCTGGTTTGGTGAAGGATCCAACCGGTGCATTGTGCTATCCGGCTTGTGGGAATGGAAGTGTTGCGGGGATCCAGGAAACTTACATCAATGCGGGACCCGCGAATAAGTATAAGGGCGTAGGACCGGTTTGCTGGCAGAATTGCCCGAGCCAACAAGATGTCGATTGTGGGGCGGGCTGTGCAACGACTAAAGGTGAATGTGCAAAAGCTGTCCTCACCATGACTGCCTCACCGATCATCGCAGCGGTGAAGATCGCTGCCCTAATAGTAACATTTGGAGGGTCTTCAGCTGCAACGGCTTCTGCCGGTGCCACGGCTGCCGGAAGCAAGCTTGTTGCGAATTTCCCGAAGTTGGCTAAGCTTGCTGCATTGGCCGACAAGCTGCAAAAGCTTTACAAAGCAAACGAGGCCGCGATCAAAGCGGCGGCCGCGACAAAAACCATACTAGGAGCCATTAAATCTGAAACGGATCTATTTGCAGCGGAATTCGCAAACAATTTCGGCGACATGACATCTCCTGAGATCGAAAAAGAGATCGACCGTAGATTCAGCCCGGCCGCCGCTATTGAGGTCAAGAAAGCGTGGGGCGTTCGCCATTTAGCGCTCATGATGGAGGCTAACTCAATAGTCACTGCGAAAAATGTAATTGACGTAGCTGGTATTGCCGACCCAACCGGGCTCGTTGGTGTCGTAAGTGCCTTTACCAATCCTCTCTGTAAGGACGACACGCCATTCCCGAACGTGAATCCGAAGTACTGAGTAGTCTGTGTTAGTTAAACAGAAAAAGGTAAGGGTCAAGACCGGCCCTTACCATCTGTTCCTTAACAGCAAATTAGGCGAGCAATTATTCGCGGCCACAGGGCTTCTTTGCGATAGCCGTCTGGGGTATCAAAGCCTTCCTCGAGATTTTTCCCAGGACGAAACATTGCTTATTTAGCTACTTTCTGAAAGATCGCGGGGTCATCCGCCGACAGAAACGCGTTGTCGCCAGATGCTCTTCCCGAACAACAGGGAACGCCCGGCACCGACGGCTACATGGTGCCACAAGCGGGCGGGCACAGCCGCGACCTTACCCAACGTTCAGCTCACGACCCATCGGGACTCCACTTGGAGCTAAAGCTACTCGCGTCCGCTTCGCGGACTCAAGAAAAGGCAGAAAAGCAGGCCAGACCCCGTTCTTCCCACCGTTCTTCACAGACCACGTTCTCCATTGCCGGGCGCCAAGATCGTTCGTGTTTCCTATTGAACATTCGACACCTCGGGAGTCGTGCTAACTCCATTGATTCTCCATTCAACTTCTCTTTTTCTTTCATTCTGACCGATTTGATTATTCAACCTGACCGAATTCGGTCACTCCGCCGATCCAGCAAACGGGTCTAACTCTAATTATTACTGCATTTAGCTCTTTGGTACGACGATTGTAATAGGAAAGGCCAGGAATGCCGTATTTCCGCCGCATTTTGTGCGGGACCGGCCAAGAAAAAATGGCAAAGGTAAATAACATGAAAAACCAGTTGAAGAGAATGTTCCGTATCGCGTTAGTTGCATTGGGTGTCGTTGTGATCGCGTTCGCCGCGATCAGCCCGACAAGCGCAGCCCCAAAATTGAAGAAGAGTGAAAAGCTCTCCAAGAAGATGACACAGGTCCAGCCGTCCGACTTTATCGATGTGATCGTAAAGCCAACGTCAACCTGGACGAGCGCTTTAACGACTGACCTTAACGGAAGGGGAGCCTCGCTAAAAAAGGGCTTTACGAATTTTGCATTCAGGGTTTACCGAGTTAAGCAACAAGATATCAACGCAATTGCCGGCTGATCGGACGTGGACTTCATGACGACCGACGACACGGTCAAAACACTCGGTCACCTAACGACGACAACCGGAGCCACGGGAGTTCGCGGCTTGGTTAGTACGGGAAACGGGCTTACCGGCACCGGCGTGGGGATCGTTGTCGTTGATTCAGGGATCGATCCTAATCATGACGTTTTTAATGACTCGAACAAGGTGTCCCGAATTCTCTTCTCGCAGGACTTTACCGGTGAAGGCCGGACAGATGACCCATACGGACACGGAACACACGTCGCGTCAATGGCGGCGGGCCTTGGCCTCTCGGGGACGACTCCCTATGAAGGCATCGCACCAGATGCCAAGATCATTAACCTTAGGGTTCTGAACGGCACCGGAACCGGCTCGATTAGCGGCATCCTGGCGGCACTCGATTGGATCTACACAAACCGGGCGAACGCAACCTACAATATGAAGGTCGTCAACTTAAGTCTCGGTGGAAACGCGGTTGACACATACACATTGGACCCACTATGTCTGGCGGTTCGCAAATTAGTTGACGCCGGGATCGTCGTCGTTGCTGCGGCCGGGAACGAGGGCAAAGATGCGACCGGAGCGAAGATATACGGCCAGATCCACTCGCCGGGCAACGAGCCGTCTGCGATCACGGTCGGTGCGGTAAATACCTACGGCACTGACGTTCGTTCTGACGACATCATGGCAACATACAGTTCGCGCGGCCCGACACGGTCGTTCTATACAGACACTCTCGGTGTCAAACATTTTGACAACTTGGTCAAACCTGACCTAGTTGCTCCCGGTAACAAGATCATCAGCGCTCAGTCATATCCAGCAGGGGTAAACAATCTCGTTGCGAATGACATGACCCTCGACGCAAACGTTAGTCCAAAGACAAATAAGGAAATGATGTACCTTTCCGGTACGTCGATGGCGACGCCAGCAGTTGCGGGAACAGTTGCACTGATGCTGCAGGTAAACCCCAAGCTTACGCCGAACATGGTGAAAATGCTTCTTGGATACTCTGCTCAAACGATCAATGGCGCGAATAGCCTTGAACAAGGAGCCGGCGAATTAAACACCGACGGTGCTGTCCG
Organism: uncultured Chloracidobacterium sp.; assembly: GCA_964625555.1. Classification (GTDB taxonomy): domain Bacteria; phylum Acidobacteriota; class Blastocatellia; order Pyrinomonadales; family Pyrinomonadaceae; genus OLB17. The sequence continues at coordinate 843 of CAZVDM010000225.1, read as the reverse complement.
TCTGGCAAAGATCGTCAGGCAGGATCTGACGTCTGCGACTGCATTAGGCACACCATTTCTAACCACCACCGCTCCGGCCCCCCAGAGCATGATCTCGGGCCAGACCTTTACTTGGGCACAAGGCTTTATCGCCGGTTGGGGTTACATGGGCGGATCCGCACTCATTACTCAGTATCAGGGTATCTACAAACTCGGCGTACTCGTCGGTGACGGCGTACTCGTCGGTGACGGTGTTCTCGTCGGCGATGGTGTGTTGGTGGGCGATGGTGTGTTAGTGGGTGACGGCGTACTGGTAGGCGACAACATACTAACCGGAAACGGAGTCCTGGTTGGTGATGGTTACCCGTTTATGAGCTCGGGTGTCCTTGTCGGCGATGGCGTGCGGCTAGCTGACGGTGTATTGATCGGTGACGGTGTGCTAGTCGGCGATGGTGTACTCGTCGGTGACGGCGTGCTTGTCGGTGACACTGTAATGGCGGCCGGAATAGCCGCACAATCAAAAAATGCACTCAAGGGTGATCAAACGGCGGCGATGATGCCTACTGCAGACACGAGTCCGGATATCGATCCGACAGGATTAGCTGCAACTGCTCCATCAAGTTCACAGATCAATCTAACATGGACCGACAACTCGACAAACGAAACCGGCTTTAAGATCGAACGCTGCACGGGTTCGACGTGTACAAACTTTGTCCAGATTGCCACGGTTGGAGCAAATGTCAAGACATTCTCCAACACGGGTCTCGTTACAAGAACGGCCTATCGTTATAGGGTCAGGGCATATAACACAGGAGGAAATTCGTTCTACACGAGCATCGCAACGGCAACGACGAAATAAACAGT
>CAZVDM010000224.1:2000-5532 GCA_964625555.1 uncultured Chloracidobacterium sp. | reverse complement strand
CCGCGACGAACAGATTCGCAAGGGCGACATTATCGCCGAGGCGACGAGCGGAAACACCGGCATCTCGTTTGCGGCGATCGGCCATGCGTTTGGAAACCCGGTGCATGTTTTTATGCCCGATTGGATGAGCAAGGAGCGTATATCGCTGATCAAGAGCTACGGAGCCGACGTAACGCTCGTCAGTCATGAACAGGGCGGATTTGTCGGCAGCATCGAGCTCGCGGATGCGTTCAAATACGAACATCGACGTGTTTTCCTACCTCACCAATTCTCAAATCTTTCGAACGCCGAGGCCCATTACCTTACGACCGGGCCCGAGATCTGGGCTCAGCTAAAAAAGGTCGGTTTTGAGCCCGACGCCTTTGTCGCCGGCGTAGGAACCGGCGGCACGATAATGGGAACGGCTGCGTATCTTCGGGAATTGAACCCTGATATCAAAATGCATCCGCTCGAACCCGCTGAATCACCTACGCTGACCATCGGACACAATGTCGGGAGTCACCGTATTCAGGGCATTTCAGACGAATTCATTCCCGCGATCTGCGATCTGCCAAAACTCGATGAGATCATAACCGTTTCCGATGGAGATTCGATCTTAATGGCACAAAAATTGGCGTCCGATCTGGGTCTGGCGGTTGGTATCTCGTCGGGAGCAAATTTCCTCGGCGCTTTGATAGCACTTGAAAAGCACGGTGCCGATGCGATAGTCGCGACCGTGTTTTCAGACGATAATAAGAAATACCTGAGCACGGACCTTGTCCGCGAAGAGCCTGTTAAAGAGGGTTACCTTTCGCCGGACATAGAGCTGTTCGGTTATCAGACGATCGGGCGCTTGGGCCAGGCGGAATTTCCGAATATTGACATCCAAACCGCTTTTTGAATGGCTGCGAGAGCGAATCAGCCGAATCTATCGTAGAATATTTCTTTTCTGGATCAGATTCTTTCGATTTGAACGCATTGAGCAGCCAAGGCCCAACAGTAATGAAATTCGGAGGCACGTCGGTCGGCGACGTGGCCGCATTCGAGCGCGTTTTTCACATTGTTTCGACGCAGATCGAACGACGTCCGGTTGTGGTCGTTTCAGCAATGACGAAGGTCACCGATGCTTTGCTCGCGGCATTTGAGATCGCAAAGAAAGGTGATTTTGCCGAGGCGATCGCCACGCTCGAACCGCATTTTGAACGCCATGTTGAGGTCTCGCTTCAGTTTATCCCGGACGGGCACCCGAATGCATTCAATGGAGAACTCGAATTCGCTCGCGGTGAACTTGCCGACTTGCTGATCCGCGTTTCGCGTCGGTCATTGCCGCTTTCAATGCTCAAGGACGCGGTAGTTTCGTATGGCGAACAGCTTTCATCTCGATTACTCGCTGAAGTATTAAAAGCAAAGGGATTAAACACTCGTCAGGTCGATTCCCGCCGTCTGATCGTGACCGACGACGAATACGGTGCCGCACAGCCGTTGATCGACGATACGAACGAGCTCGTAAAACTCGAACTCTTGCCCGTCATCGCTGCCGGCGAAGTGCCCATCATGGGCGGATTTATCGCAGCCAATCGCGGTGGCGAAACGACCACTTTAGGTCGCGGCGGTTCTGATTATTCAGCGGCTTTGATCGCTGCGGCGTTGGGCGCGAGTGAACTACAGATCTGGACCGATGTCACCGGTGTGATGACCTGCGACCCGCGGATCTGCGATTCGGCCAAGACGATTCCGGTCCTGAGTTACGAAGAAGCGGCCGAACTCGCCTATTTCGGAGCCAAGGTTTTGCACCCCAAAACGATCAAACCGGCGGTCGATAATTCTATCCCTGTTCGCGTCTGCAACACCTTCGAACCCAACGAGATCGGCACCATGGTGCTCGCCGATTCCGCAGAAGCTCCAAACAAGATCAAGTCGATCGCCCACAAAAAGAATATTACGATCCTACGCATCTCATCGGCCCGAATGCTCGGTAGCTACGGCTTTATGAGTGCAGTGTTTCAGGTGTTCGAGCGGTTTCGGACCGTCATCGATGTCATCTCCACATCCGAGGTCTCGATCGCTCTCACGCTCGACAACACGGCTGAAATAGACAAGATCGTAACCGAACTCGAACGCCTCGGCGATGTCGAGGTCGATCCGGGCTACGCCGTCATCTGCGTCGTCGGCGAAGGCCTCCGGGCATCGACCGGCCTTGCCTCGACCGTTTTCTCTACGATCAACGACATCAACGTCGCCCTCATCTCACACGGAGCCTCGAGCGTTAATTTGACGTTTGTTGTTAAGGAAGAATTTGTCGCGGATGTGATAAAGCGGCTGCATAAAGAACTTTTCTGAAGACCGGCCACAGAGTTCACAGAGAACTCGGAGACGTTGCTCAGTGATCTCTGTGATCTCTGCGGCTAAAGCAAAATGAACTTATTCGAACTTACAAAACAACTGATGTCGGTTCCGTCCACTTCCGGCGAAGAGGAAGCGGTTGGATTTTACCTGCGTGATTATCTTACTTCGCTCGGTTGGACGGTCGAGCTGCAACCGGTGACGGAGAATCAGAACAACATCATCGCGTTCCTGAACGACACGCCCCGTGTTTGGCTTTCGACGCATATGGACACGGTGCCTCCGTTCATTGCTCCGACGGAGGACGACGAGAAGATATACGGGCGTGGTTCGTGTGATGCGAAGGGGATAATTGCGGCGCAGATAACGGCGGCGGAACTGCTTCGTGCGGAAGGTGTTGAAGATATTGGTTTGCTTTACACGGTCGAGGAAGAACGTGCGTCGACTGGAGCGAAAGTCGCCAATGAACACCCGATCGCGGCGAGGTGTGAGTACCTCATCAACGGCGAACCGACCGACAACGACCTCGCGATAGGCTCAAAGGGAGCGTTTCGGGCGAAAATAAAGACGCGAGGAAAGGCCGCGCATTCGGCATATCCCGAGATGGGCGATTCGGCGATCGAAAAGCTGCTGGATATACTCGAAGACGTTCGGCACACAAAGTTTCCAAACGACGAATTCTTTGGCGAAACGACGCTAAACCTCGCGACGCTTGACGGCGGCATTGCTCTTAATGTTATTCCGCCAAACGCCGAGTGCGGTTTGCTCATTCGCCTCACGACGCCGATGGAACCGATCCGCGATGCCCTTGAAAATCTCATCCGCGACCGCGGCGAGCTCGAAATAATGTCTTATAGCTTGCCGGTCAAGATGCTCGCGGTCGATGGTTTCAAACAAAAGGTAGTGCGGTTCACCACGGACATCCCGCACCTGGGCAAATGGGGCCAGCCGCTGCTCTTAGGGCCGGGGTCTATACTTGTGGCACATACAAAAGACGAGTTCGTTCTAAAGAAAGACCTCGAAACGGCGGTTGAATTGTACGTTAATCTTGTAAAGAAATTACTCACCACAGAGTCACAGAGTTCACTGAGGTGATTTGATTCGCTTTCTGCTCGGTGTCCTCTGTGGCTCTGTGGTGAAACACTCTTATGAAAATTGCACTGATCGGATACGGAGCAATGGGACGGCTGATCGAGCGCGTTGCGGTTGA
>CAZVDM010000224.1:0-1900 GCA_964625555.1 uncultured Chloracidobacterium sp. | reverse complement strand
TTGCACTGATCGGATACGGAGCAATGGGACGGCTGATCGAGCGCGTTGCGGTTGAACGCGGGCATGAGATCGGGGTGATCATTGACGACTCGGACGCGAATTCGTTTCCCGGCGAAGTTGCCGCGAAATTAAGAGGTTGCGACGCGGCGATCGATTTTACGGTTGCGATGGCTGTTAGGCGAAATGTCGAAGCTTGCGTTATTGCAAAGGTCCCGGTGGTTTTGGGGACGACCGGTTGGCAGGAACAGCGACGCGAGATCGAACATGTCGTTAGTTCCGGAAACGGAAGCCTGCTGTTCGGGGCTAATTTCTCGATCGGCGTCAACCTTTTTTACAAGATCGCGGAATACGCCGCCGAGGTTTTTGCCAAATTTCCTGAGTACGAGGCCTTTATCGAAGAGCAGCACCATTCGCGGAAACTTGATTCACCTTCGGGCACGGCATTGAAGATCAAAAGCATAGTCGAAAAGCATATAAACAAAGACATTTCGGTTGCGGCCACGCGTGCGGGAAACATTCCCGGGACGCACCGCGTCGGGTTCGACGGAGCGGCGGACCAGATCCTGCTCGAACACACCGCCCGCTCCCGCGAAGGCTTCGCGTCCGGTGCCGTCCTCGCCGCAGAATGGATCGTCGGGAAGACGGGCTTTTACGAATTCACCGACGTCATAAACGAAGTCTTGTCAGAACCGCCTGCGTAAGCGGGCGGCGTGAACGAAGGAATCGTATACCGCTTGGTAAGCTAAACTTGTAACAAGACGAAGGTACTAGCCGCCCGTTAACGCAGGCGGTTCTGACTTATGCGAATAAAGATCTGCTGTATTTCGAGCGAAAGCGAAGCCGCTTTGGCGATAGACGCCGGGGCGGACGCTGTCGGGTTGGTCGGGAAGATGCCCTCCGGGCCGGGGCCGATCGCGGACGAACTGATTTACAGCATTGCCAGGACGGTGCCGCCTCCGGTAGCGACGTTTTTGTTGACCAGCGAGCAGACCGCACAGGGAATTATCGAGCATCATCATCGGACAAAGACGAATACGATCCAGATCGTCGACGAACTGCATGATCGCGATTATGCGACGATCCGCGAGGCTTTGCCGCATGTGAAATTGGTGCAGGTGGTGCATGTTACGGGCGAGCGGTCGGTGGACGAGGCGGCGGAACTCGCGGAATTTGTTGATGCGATACTGCTTGACAGTGGGAATCCGACGCTTGCGGTCAAGGAACTTGGAGGAACAGGGCGGCGGCATGACTGGTCGCTTTCGCGGCGGATCGTCGAGACCTGCGGCAAACCGGTTTTCCTCGCAGGCGGCCTCAATGCTGAAAATGTTCGCGGAGCCATCGACACGGTCCAGCCCTACGCGCTCGATATTTGCTCCGGCGTACGAACGGACGGGCATCTGGACCCTCGAAAACTAGAGAAATTCTTCGTCGCAGCGGCTTGATTCGGTCTGATACCGATGTTTTCTGCCGAGCAAGCATCGTCTGCAAAAGTGTAGACGTCGTCTGCAAAACTGCAGACGGTGTCTGCAAAAGTGTAGACGTCGTCTGCAAAACTGCAGAAGGTCTCTGCAAAAGTGTAGACGTCGTCTGCAAAACTGCAGACGGTGTCTGCAAAAGTGTAGACGTCGTCTGCAAAACTGCAGAAGGTCTCTGCAAAAGTGTAGACGTCGTCTGCAAAACTGCAGAAGGTCTCTGCAAAAGTGCAAACGTCATCTGCAAAACTGCAGAAGGTCTCTACAAAAGTGTAGACGTCGTCTGCAAAACTGCAGAAGGTATCTGCAAAATTGCGGGAACTCTCCGCAAAACTGCGTAGACCTTCAGCAAAACTGCGGGAGCTCCCCGCAGACGCCATATATTCTCGCGAACTATTTTGTATGTTTTACCTCGATGAGAATATACT
>CAZVDM010000223.1:0-5535 GCA_964625555.1 uncultured Chloracidobacterium sp. | reverse complement strand
GGCACGACGATCTCGCAATTCGGTGTCGCGGGCGATGTCCCCGTTGCGGCCGACTACGACGGCGATGGACGCTCGGATATTGCGATCTTTCGTCCTCTGCTCGGCCAATGGTGGATCGAGCGAAGTACGGCCGGCATCGCGGCTTTCCAATTCGGTGCAAACGGCGACCGAACGGTTTCTGGTGACTATACCGGTGACGGTAAAGCTGACGTAGCCATCTGGCGGCCGTCAGACGGATCGTGGTCCATATTGCGCAGCGAGGACAACAGCTTTTATTCATTCCCGTTCGGAACCGGCGGAGACGTTCCGGTTGCCGGCGATTACGACGGAGACGGCAAATTTGACGCGGCTGTCTTTCGTCCTTCTGCTGCGACTTGGTTCGCTAACCGCTCAACCTCAGGCGTATTGATCCAGCAGTTTGGGATCGCAGGAGATGTGCCGGTACCGAGTGCCTTCAATCGCTTCTGAGAACTCCCCTGCATCAACAAAAAAGTCGCTTTCGGGACATTTTTGGAACTGCAATCCGCAAACCTCACCAAGGTCACAGAAGACCGCGGTCCCGCGTAGCGCGATCGCCCGGAGGCGGCGACCTGCCCAACCTAAATCGTTGAAATGATTTTATTTATTTCTTGAACTGTGGTAACTTCCAACAAATCTATTTGAGCGAAGAAGTACCAAATGAATCAAGAAATGAATCACCGCGTTGCGGTTTCATCGAACAGATCGAAACTGAATTACGTCTTTCTTACGTCTGTGTCGATACTGGTTTTCGCAGCGTCCGCATTGTCGCAAGGTGAAGTTGTCTCTAGCGTACCTGAGGTAAGTACCGCTGCCAGATTCGACGTTTCGCCGCCGCTTCGGACGATGAAGCCTGATCTTTCTACCAAGGCGAAAAAGGCCGAGGACGACAAGGGCCTGGACGGCCCGGTTGGCGATTTTCACCATAGTCCCGACGGCGCTTTGCAGTCTACCACCGGAACAGGTGTGTTCACTTCTGAGAGTTTGATCCCAAATACGTTGGCTAATTTCGGCGGTATGGGCGGCCTCGGCAGTACGCCTCCGGACCCGAACGGCGATATTGGCCCCAACCACTATGTACAGATGGTCAACTCGCGATTTCAGATCTTCACAAGGGCGGGAGTATCTGTTTACGGGCCGTCGAATATCAACACGCTGTTCGCGAACTTCGGCGGACCATGTCAATTGGAAAATGCCGGCGATCCGGTCATACTTTACGATCAATTCGCCGACCGCTGGCTGCTGAGTCAATTTACCGACGGCACCGGCCCGTTCTTTAATTGTGTCGCGATCTCGACGACCGGCGACCCGACCGGAACATATTACCGATACGCCTTTGAGACCCCGGCATTTCCTGATTATCCAAAATACGGTATCTGGCCGACAGCATACTTTTTGAATACACGTGAGAACGGCGGCGGAGTTTTGGGCAATATCGCACTTGATCGTGCCGCGATGATCGCGGGGAACGCTAATGCACAGATGGTTCGGTTCACGGTAGTTCAGGGCGGAAGCGGCCCAAACGGCCTTCTCCCGGCGGACGTTGATGGATTTGGCTTGCCGGCCGTCGGGACTCCGGGCTTTTTCGTCGGAACATCGGACAATGATATAGGAGCTGCGGCCGATGCGCTGCAGATCTACCGGTTTGATGTAAATTGGGTGACCCCGGCGAATTCAACGTTTACCGGCCCGGTCACTTTGCCGATCGCCGCATTTGATACAGTGTTCCCGTGTACGCCGACGTCGAGACAGTGTATCCCGCAGCCGGGGACCACGACGAGGGTAGATATACTTTCCTATCGTCAGCGTCCGACGTTTCGGCTGGCATATCGAAATTTTGGTACACACGAATCGCTCGTGACCACACAATCGGTCGAGGCGAGTGCGGGAATTGCCGGGATGCGTTGGTGGGAGATCCGTGACCCGAACGGTACACCAGTAATACATCAGCAGGGAACCTACGGTCCAGGGACGACCGACGGTATTCATCGTTGGATGGGAAGCATCGCAATGGACCGTTTGGGAAACATGGGCCTCGGCTACAGCGTTTCGAACGGCAATGTCGTCGGGCAGGGTGAGGTGTATCCGGGCATCAGATATACAGGCAGGCTCGCATCAGACCCATTGGGTACGATGCCGCAGGGCGAGGGCGTGATAGTGAACGGCGGCGGTTCCCAATTAAGCACGGCAAATCGCTGGGGCGATTACACCTCGATGAACATCGATCCGCTCGACGATTGCACATTTTGGTACACGAACGAATATTACGCGGCGACTTCGAACACTGCATATGCCACGAGGGTAGCATCTTTCCGTTTTCCTGATTGCGTATCTACTCGAAAGCCGTTCGCTGATTTTGACGGCGACCTGAAGACCGATCTGTCGATCTTCCGGCCCGCACAGGGCGAATGGTGGGTTCTTCGCAGCGGCAACGGGACCAATGGAGCTGCGGCATTCGGCACTGCGACCGATAAGCTTGTGCCTAACGACTTTACCGGCGACGGTAGAACGGACATGGCCTTTTATCGACCAAGCGACGGATCCTGGTACGTTCTCCGCAGCGAGAACTCGACTTATTATGCCTTTCCGTTCGGCAACAGCACCGATGTTCCGATGCCGGGCGATTACGACGCCGACGGCAGATCCGACGCGGCGGTCTTTCGGGCAGAGACCAACACCTGGTATATAAGCCGTTCGTCGGGAGGCACAACGTTCACACAATTCGGCTCCGCGGGCGACCTGCCGGTGACCGCTGATTATGACGGGGACGGGCGTGCGGACGTTGCGGTCTTTAGGCCGTCAACAGGCACGTGGTGGTTGCTTCGCTCTTCGGCCGGGACCGTTGCCGTCGAATTCGGCTCGGCGACCGACAAGCTTGTCCCCGCGGATTTTACCGGCGACGGCAAGGCTGACATTGCCTTTTTCCGGCCAGCGACCGGCGAATGGTTTGTGCTCCGGAGCGAGGACCTCAGTTTCTATTCATTCCCGTTCGGAAACTCAACCGACGTTCCCTCGCCAGGTGATTATGACGGCGATGGCAAATTCGACGCGGGCGTTTTCCGTCCGGCGACATCGACCTGGTATGTCCAACGATCAACTGCGGGCACACTCATTCAACAGTTTGGCCAGGCAGGCGATCAGCCGGTTCCGAGTGCTTTCGTTCGGTAAGAGTGAATTCAGATCTGGTAGTGGAAGATCGGGCACATTTGTGCCCGATCTTTTTTTGGTATGCAATTTGCCTCAACAGAACTTCAAACACAGTTCAGTTTCGACTCTTTGACAAAATACGAGTTCATGCGTTTTTGAACACGTCTTAGTGCGGCCGGCAATGCGGCAATTTTCGACACGGAGGCAAGTTTGCAATGCAGAAGGTTAAAGTTCGCCAAACGAGGATCCGGAGAAATCTCGTTATTTCGTTTTGTTCTATTTTGATGGGTGTTTTGTTCAATGCCGGTGCGATCGCACAGAACGCTTCTGCGGCCGCCGACACATCAATTCCCGCTGCCGGAAAAGCGGAAACTATTGCCCCAAATTCTCAGGCCTCGGATGACAAGAAACTAAGCGTGATCTTTGATGAAACGCAGCCCGGTGTTGCGTTTATCGAGGTGAACGGCGAACGGATCCGGATCGATACGACGAAGAAAACCGTCGAACACCTGGCGTTGTCTACCAATTCTGAGACATCTGCGATTCCCGTAACGCCAAATGGCGAGGCCGCAAAGTCGGATCCTCCCAAAAAGAAGAAGGTCGATCTGGAATTTACTCGATCACACGAGCCGTACGACTATCGAGTGGTAAATATTCCGACGCCGAAAAGCGTCCCAAAAGGCACGTGGAACCTGATCTTTACGCACCGCTTTTCGCAGCCGATAAATCCGCTCAGCGAGAGTGCGAGAAACCTGATCGGACTTGATAGTTTTGCAGTTCCCTCATTTGGTCTGATCTACGGAATTACAGACAAACTCTATGTTTCAGCATATCGCTCTCCATTGTGTCAGCGTGGGCTGTGCCGCGTCGTCGAGGTCGGGCTCGGCTATAATTGGATCGCCCAGGACAAAAAATCGCCTATCGGTCTCACTACCTACGCCAGCATTGAGGGCAACGGTAATTTTACCGAGGAATATACATACAATGCACAGGCAATGTTATCGGCCCGTGTTCACAAGCGGCTCTATCTGTTCTTTTCGCCGGCCCTTCACATCAACGCCAACGGCCAGCGGCGTTTTGACCCACGCCCGAACGACTACTTTCCGCCGGCAACCGTTGCGAACAACTTTCGCCAGCCGACCCACGGTGCGTCATTCGGCTTTGGCGCGAGCGTAATGATTACGCGAGATATCGTTGCGTTATTTGATTTTGTGCCGCGGACCGGATTCAAGCTTGGCCAGGTCAGGGCGATACTTGACAATAACTTTCGCGTCACCGGCTTTGTCAGCGAATCGCATCCGTCGATTGGTTTCGGCATTCAGCGAAACGTCGGCGATCACTCATTCGCACTGACGTTTTCGAACACTCAGGCAACAACGACGAGCCGTTATAATTCGAGCAATCTGGCGTTCAAGCCGCAGAAACTGATAATCGGTTTTAATATGTCCCGGCGGTTTTAGAAATGTACCGGATGTCGAAATTATCCGAATAATTGGAAATTTTTACGGAAAAATAGGAGCTCGTGTATCGGGCATCGAGCTCTGAACATTCCGTTTGTATTAATTTGGGTTGAATATTTGATTTCGAATGAGCAGAAGTGATCGATCTGGTAACAGGCACGCGAGTTGCGCCGAAAGGTACGTTCGATGTCTGTTATTTTTGACTCGCTGTTCAAGGCGAACCTAGAGGTTTGAATGAAAAGGATCAAAATTGCTTGTGTGGTCATATTTGCGTTGGTTGGCGTCTCGGGGCTATTTACCGGAAAAGGCGTTGTGCCGACTGTAAGTTCGCTCTCGGCCGGGCCGCCTGCCGGATTTACAGGAGCGCCGGACGAAAATGACTGCACCGCATGTCATCTCGGGCCCGCACCAAACGGCCAGTTTGCCATACTCGATGCACCTGCAAACTACGTTCCCGGCCAGACGTATCAGATATCGGTCCGCCATACCAATTCGGACACGACACGCAGGCGCTGGGGTTTTGAGATGACGGCGCTCTCGGGGCAAACTCCGGCCGGAACATTTTCTAACCTCGCGACGAGTACCCAGGTGATCACCGAAAACGGACGTTCCTATGCCGAGCACACACAGACCGGCACATTTGCAAATCAGGCAGGCGGGGCCCAGTGGACGCTGAATTGGACCGCTCCGCCAACCGCACTTGGAACGGTCACGTTTTACGCTGCGGGAAATCAAGCCAACAACGACGGCACGAACGACGGAGATCAGCTATACACGACATCCGCAACTTCACAGGGACCGACCCCAACGCCGACGCCGGCCGGCAAGACCGACTTCGATTTTGACGGTGACCGTAAGACCGACCTTGCGATCTTTCGGCCGAATGGGGCGGTGTCGGAGTGGTGGTGGT
>CAZVDM010000222.1:0-5537 GCA_964625555.1 uncultured Chloracidobacterium sp. | reverse complement strand
CGCCGATCTTGCAAAAGGCCACCCCGGAGCACAGTATCGCGACAACGCTCTCTCGAAAGCTCGCTTCGAGTTCCGTTGGGAAGATCAATTCAACCTCGGCCTCGACCCGGAAAAGGCAAAGGAGTTTCACGACGAAACGCTCCCCGCCGAAGGCGCAAAACTCGCCCATTTCTGCTCAATGTGCGGCCCGCATTTCTGCTCGATGAAGATAACACAGGACGTTCGCGAATACGCCGAAAAACAAGGCGTCGAAGCCGAAAAAGCCCTTGCCGTCGGAATGAGCGAAAAGGCAAAGGAATTTGTTGATAAAGGAAGTGAGATTTATCAATGGAATTTGCCTGAAGGAGCGAAAGACCATCATTAAGTTTGAGAGAGGAATACTTTAATACCTTAATGATTGAAATTACACCGTTTGAAAATTCTGTTGAGTTAAGAGAATCGCGACGCATAAGAAAATATGTTTTGATCTGGTGTGCGTCGGGTGAGGCGGCGATTGCGGTTGATGACGGCGTTTTTGAACTGAAGCCGAATTCGGTTATTACGATTACTTCTGGGCAGATTCACTATTTGAAGGAAAATCATAAAGCGAAGGGATTTGTCTTGGAGTTCACCTACGATTTTTTCTGCAAGAATGATGCCGACGTCGAACTCGTTTTTCACAATAGTCTTTTTTGTCATTTTGCGATGAACGAGGTTATTTTTCTTGGCGAGAGCGAATCGGTTGCTACGGAGTTGAAATCAATCGAAAGGGAATTGGAAGCGAAGCCGTATCAATATTTAGTTTCGGTTCACAGCAGAATTGAACTGATTTTGGTTGAAATAAATCGGGAAAAGTTAAAGCACGGCGGCGAAATTTATAAGCCCGATGCTTTGTTTTTGAAATTTCTCGAAGCCGTGTTTGCGAATTTCGAGAAAAAGCCATCGGTGCGTGAAATCGCTTCGACGCTCGGCACAACCGATTCTAAACTCAACGAACTCTCCAAACTTCACACCGGACGAACTGCCCAAAGCGTGATTTACGGCTTAACGGCATCCGAAGCCAAACGCCTTTTGCGGTATGAAGATCTATCCGTCAAGGAAGTTGCTTTTCATTTGGGATTCGACGATCCATTTTATTTCTCAAATTTCTTCAAAAAACAAACCGGACTTTCTCCAAGATCCTACAAAGACGAATTTTCCGCCTGAAAATTACATTCTTTTCCTAAGATCGTCTATTCCATTAACTTCGGCATCACGTCAAAATCTATATCAGATTCTTAATAGACGATGATGAAAAAGTATCAAGACATAGGGATTTTATTTTTGCGATTAACATTGGCCGCGAGTTTTCTATCTAGCGTCGCCAGCCGTTTGAGCCTTTGGGGGCAATATTCATCGGGCTGGGAGAAATTTCTAAAATATACCGGCGAGGTAAATTCTTTTGCCCCAACAAGTCTTGTTCTATTTCTCGCCATCTGTGCAACGATTTTGGAAACAGTCTTCGGCGTATTCTTGGTGCTTGGTTTTTTAACCCGCTTTGCCGCCATCGGAAGCAGTGTTTTGACGTTGCTTTTTACTTTGGTAATGGCGTATTCATTCGGGATCAAAGAGCCTTTGGATTATTCGGTATTCGCTTTTAGTGCGGCGGCGTTTCTTTTATCAACCGTTACGCAATACCGTTGGAGTCTTGACGAAAAATTAGCAGGAGTTAAATAAATATGAATGGAAATCAGCTTGTCAAAAGCAATGAAATTGAATGGAAGCCTTTGGATGAAGGTATCGTAAAGGGAGTCTTTATCAAGTCTCTGTTATTTGACGACGAAACTCAGCGTTCGCCGACGATTCTATTAAAGTTCGAAGCAGGTGCAACGTATCCTTTGCACAATCATCCGGGCGGCGAAGAAATTTATGTTCTCGACGGCGATGTCAAACTTGGCAAGGACGAACTCAATGCGGGCGACTTTCTTTTTACCGCTGTCAACAATAAGCATCGGGTCAGCACAAAGAACGGGTGTGTTTTGTTTCTCAAAGTGCCGCAAGAAGTAGAAATGATTGAGCCGAGGCGTTAGACACACGATGAACGGAACCAACATTTGCAATGCTTGCGGAACAAAATTTCCAGTCGAAACGCTTCCCAAACTTTGTCCGATTTGTGAAGACGACCGTCAATTTATTCCGGACGGCGTTCAGATTTGGATGAATTCGGCTGAATTGGCGAAAGATCATCGCGTTGTAATTCGTGAGATCAATAGAAATCTCTATGAACTGAAACTCGCTCCCACTTTTGCCATCGGACAGCGTGCGTTTCTTGTCATCTCGCCCGAAGGAAATATTTTGTGGGACTGCGTTCCTTTACTCGACAAAAATGCGTCGGATATTATCGAATCAAAAGGCGGTCTCAAAGCGATTGCATTTTCGCATCCGCATTTTTACAGCAATATGAACGATTGGGCGAAAAAATTCGATTGCCCGATTTATATTCATCAAGCAGACGAACAATGGATTTTCGATAAAAGCGAACTCGTAAAACTCTGGTCAGGTTTGGAAAAAGAGTTGTGGAACGGCATCAAACTGCACAACATTGGGGGACACTTTGCCGGAAGCAGTATTATACAGTTATCTGGAAGCAAAACAATTCTTTGCGGCGATACCTTTGTGCTTTCACCGAGCAAAAAACATCTTGCAGCAATGCACAGCTATCCCAACAAAATCCCTCTGCCGATTGCCGAAATCGAAAGAATTAAGACTCGTATGAAACCGATAGAATTTGACATTTTACATGCTTGGCACGACACGCAAAGCCTCGAATCGGATGCGAAAATGGTTTTGGAAAATTCGCTGGCGAGATATTTGTAATGGAAGAGGAATTCGCCGCGACCGGCAGCGAGATCTATCACGGCAACATTGCCGGAAACGCAGATCGGGAACATTAGGCAAAACCTAATGCTCCCGATCCATTCTGATATCGGCCAAGATCAGATCAGCGGACGTATGACCCGGCGATCGGGCGATCACCACTCGTGCCGAAAAATCCTCCTGATGAGAATCCGGTCTGCGAAGAAAGTATCCACCACTGGCCGAATCTGAAGACGGCCGCATCTGTTTTACCGTCACCATCATAATCGGCAGGTGCGACCTGATCCGTCGAATTCCCGTACGAGAATGTCACGTAACCCTGCGTCGAACGGAGTTGGTGCCAGGCACCAACTCGATAGACGGCGAGGTCAGTGCGGCCGTCGCCGTCGTAATCGGCGGGAACCAAACGGTCGTCGGGCAGGCCGAAATTATTTACATACATCTGGCCGCTAGAGCTTTGGCGGATATACCAGGTTCCTGAGCGGTAGACGGCCGCATCGGTGATGTGGTCACCGTCGTAATCGCCTGCGACCGGTTTGTCGCCCGTAATTCCCCACGGGATGAATGTGATGTTGCGCTGAGGATTTCCGATCGAACTGCGATAGTAGAAGACACTCTGGTTTCCGCCTCGAAAAACCGCAACGTCAGCTTTCCCGTCTCCGTCCCAATCGCCGCCGGTCGGAATGTCGCCAGGAATTCCGAAATTCTCAAATCGAACAGTGCTCGTCGCGCTGTTAAATATCCAGAAATTGCCGTCGGTAGGCCGCCAGACAGCAAAATCGGTCTTTAGATCGCCGTCATAGTCGGCCGGGGCGAGAACATCGGTCGATAGACCCCATTGCTTGCCAGTGGCTCCGAGTATTGACCACAGTGAGTTGGAAGGACGAAAGATCGACATTTCCGCACGGCCATCACCGCTGAAATCGAACGCGGTCGGCTTGGGATTGGACAGCACATCAAAATCGCCCGTTCGATTGGAGATCAGATTGTAAAATATCCGATTCGACGGAGTGAAATATTTCGTCACGAAGGACGGCGAGATGATGTAATTTATGCCGCCCTGAAGACCCGTGAACTGGTAGTTGCCCATTGCATCAGTCGTCGTTGCCGCACTCGTCGGAGCGCCATTCAGACTGAGATTGATGGTCACACCGCTCATTCCCACGCCGCCATTGGTTACCCGGCCCGAAATGCTGTACGTTGCCGGCACCTGCGAAAATGGCTGCCATGCCGGGTATTCGAAAAAATGGTCGCAGCAGAGAGGAAACAGGATAATGTCGGTCAATATTCTCACCTTATTAGATCCGTCGGCGTTCATTGTCCACAGCCCAGAAGTGCCGCGATACGCAATCTTTGTGCCGTCGGGCGACCATGCGGGTTCGCGGTCAACGGGCCCGGAGGTAAGGGGCGTCTCGTTGGTTCCGTTAAGGTTGATCGATGCGATCAAGTTTCCTTTCGTGAAAGCGATCTTCGTGCCATCAGGCGACCAAGTCGGGTCGCTGTCAGCGGTTGCGGTCGTCGTTACCTGAACCTGATTCGTGCCGTCGGAATTGATCACCCAGATCTCGTTATTGCTTGAAAATGCGATCTTTGACCCGTCCGGCGACCAAGCAGGCCTCGCCGGCGAGGGCTGAGTAATACTCGTAAAGGCGGCCTGGCCCGTGCCATCTTCGTTCATTATCCATATCTGTCCACCGCGCTCGTACGCGATCTTTCCCGTTACCGACCAAGATGGAAAATTCTCGCTTATCGCGGCGGTATTGGTCAGATTTGTCTCGCCGGAACCGTTGGTGCCGATCACGACAATATCGCCGACACCGGATTGCGATGTGTTGTACGCCACCTTGGTGCCGTCGGGTGACCATGCCGGATTGAACGGCCATCCGGTGCCGCCGATCGAGCCGGCATCGGTCCCGTCGGGGTTGGCTGTTTCAATGAACCGATTTGGTCCGGGGCCGACAATATTGTGGTTATATGCCAGACGGCCATTGATGAAGAAAGGAAGATTTGACGGTTCGACACTTTCGGTCTGGGCAGGAACGCCGAAAAAATAGACGCTGCTCAGAGCGGCCATCAGCAGCAAGCAAAAAACTGTAAACAAACGGCGACCGGTGAGAGAACGTGAGAAATACTGCATAAACACCTCGGTTTTAATTGGTTTCTTGTTACATGATAATAATATGAAATTTGTCAAAATGCTAGCATTTTCGAAAATTCCGAGCGCTTTTGAAGGTCGGGCTTTTTCTGGCCGTGTGTTAAACTACGTCCGTCTCACGTTATGAATCCAATAGTAATGGTTGACCTGAAGGGTCAATATGAAAAGATAAGGGACGAGGTCGATGCCGCGGTGCTGGGAGTCGTGCGGTCGACGCAGTTCATCAACGGGCCGCAGGTCGCCGAATTCCAAAAGAACCTCGAGGCGTATCTGGGAATAGAGCATGTCATTCCATGTGCTAACGGCACCGACGCATTGCAGATAGCGATGATGGCCTTGGGATTGGAGCCCGGTGACGAAGTGATTGTGCCGGCGTTTACCTTTATCGCGACGGCCGAGGTCATCGCTCTGTTGAGGCTGACGCCGGTGATGGTCGATGTGGACGAAGGCACATTCAACGTCACCGCCGAAGCCGTCGAAGCGGCGATCACGCCGCGGACAAAGGCTATCGTGCCGGTGCATATGTTCGGACAGAGCTGCGATATGG
>CAZVDM010000221.1:0-5581 GCA_964625555.1 uncultured Chloracidobacterium sp. | reverse complement strand
TCGAAGCTGCTGTACGTGATCTCCATCTGCTGGTACGAGACTCCGGCGGCACACGAGCGGTCTTTGCGGCAGCCGGCGATGTAGAGCACATTGCCCTGAATATCGATCTCAATGTCCTCCGGCGAAACGCCCGCAAGCTCGACCTTGACCAGCCAGCCGTCGGGCGTCTGATAAACGTCCGCCGCCGGATACCATAGCCGTCCCGACTGCACCGTCTTGGACGAGCCGAGAAACTGAAAATGCCGATTCATTGATTTGGCCATTGGGTCAATTGAGAATGGAAAACGGAAAGTGGAAGATGAAGAATCAGAAATTCTCCACTTTCCGTTTTCCGCTTTCCGTTTTTAGTTCTTACTCCAAAACGCCGCGCCGCTCGAAATCTCTTCCAGGGTTTCGGCGATCTCACGTTCGTCTTCCATTTCTAGTGCGACGTCGGCCATTGAGATGATGCCGGCGAGTTCGCCGTTTGCACCGACGACGGGGATGCGGCGGACCTGTTTGTCGCCCATGAGGCGTATCGCTTCGAAGGCAAAATCGTCGGGTCGAACGGTGAAAAGCTCAGTGGTCATCGCCTCAGAGATAGGCGTTGCGGCGTCACCACCCTCGGCGACCACGCGAACGACGATGTCGCGATCGGTGACGATTCCGATGAGTTTACCGTCGTCGACGACCGGAACGGCGCCCACATCGCCGTCGCGCATCATTGCCGCGACGTCGCGTAAAGGCAAACGGCTCTCGGCAGTTTTGACGGATTTCGTCATTATTTCGCTGCACCGCATACGTGAAATTGCCGTTTTGTCAGCCTCGCTCATTTTATAGACTCCTGTACCGTTATTTTGTTCGACGTAGTGAAATAAAGCAAGGGAAAAGAGAATTGCCGCGAAAAAGCGCAGAAGGCAAAAATTAGAGCCCAAAACTTCTGCGTCTTTTGTGCCTTTTTGCGGCAAATTATCTTCCGCTCATTTTCTTGATCTTACGTGCAAAGCGGAACGGAAATTTGTCGCGGCGGAGAATTTCGGTGCGGTTTAGTTCGAAAAGATCGACGCAGTCCTCGGTGCCGTAAACCGTCGAGAAGGCTGCGATGTATCCGGCGTCCTTTATCGAGGCCTTGGCGTGGTCATTAAAGAATCCCGCAGGGTATGCGAAGGTCGAGCACTCACGCTGTGTCAGATTTTCGATATACGCTTTCGATTCGACGACCTCATTATCGATCTCATCGTTGGTGATGCGGTCAAAGAGTTTGTGGTTCATACTGTGCGAACCAAACTCGACCCCGGAATCTGCCATCTCGCGAATATCCGCAGCCGACAAATGTTCCCGCTCACCTTCGCCTTCGGCTGTTACCTGATCGGTGGTCCGGCCAATGCACGACGGTACGAGAAAAACGGTCGCCGGTACGCCGTATTTCTTCAATATCGGAAACGCGTTCGCGTAATTATCTTTCCAACCGTCGTCAAAAGTAAGGCAGATGGCATTGGCAGGTGTATGGCCATTTTCGAGGAAATACGAGATCAGGCCGGACGCCGAGTAGAATTCAAAACCGCGCCGCTTAAGGTATGACAGTTGTTTGTCGAACCTTGCCGGAGCGGTATATGCGCCGCGGATCTTAACGTCAGCGGTCGGCAGATCGATCTTGTGATAGGCAAGGACCGGTATTCTCACTTTCTAAATATTAGGGTGCTCAAAAATGCTGATGTCCGAGTCGCCGCGGGTCAAAAACCAATTGCTGCCATCATACAACAGATCCTGCTGCGCAGGTGCCTTGACCATCAACTGAAGTCCGCTCTTGACCGGCCAGAAACCAAAATGTCTCAATCGTTCCTGCAGCAGCGGATCGAGAGCATCGGTGACCAGCCCGCCGACTCGCCGTTCGACGGCAAGTTTGAATGAAGCACGAATTAGTTCGTCAACGACCTTCGTCGGATCTTGCGGCCCGTAGCAGATATCACTGATCGCAGCCTTTTCGATCGCTCCGTACTTGTTGGGCTTTCGAAAAAAAAGAACCGCGTAACCGAGCAGTCTATCACCGTCGAAATAACCGAGGATCTCGTACTTTTTATTCGGCTGCTGTTTGAACTGCCAATCGAGCATAGCCGCAGAACGCGTTACTGAACACGGCCACTGGGCTTTTGTTTTGCTCCAAAATTCGTCAAACGATCCGTCAAATTTTCCGACTGTCCTCACATGAGTTTCTCTATCCAGGCCGCTTCGAAATGGCACAAACGCGAGATTTGCAATTGGCCTCAGCGGACCGAGTTTTGAGACCTCGCGAAACGCTTCGCCCGGAAACAGCAGTTTGTGAAACCGTTGTATCTTGGTGACGATCACAAAACCCTGTTTCTGAAGCAACGCCGGGGCATGCTGTTCATTTGTATTGACGCCGAGTATGTACGGGCAATACTCTTCGGCCGCCTGTACTAGTCTTTGTGCGATGCCCATTCGGCGAAAATCGGGATCGACGATCAGATCGAGGATCCATATCGCGGGACGCGTTTTGCCGCTGACATTGAGTTCGACAGGGATCGCGGCAAGTTGTCCGGCGATGCGAGTCCCGCTCTTAGCGAGCCAGACAGGCAGATTTCCATCCTCAGAAAACGGCGGCTGGCGAAAATGCCAATCCCAAAAATCAGGTTCGCTCTGCCGCGGATTTTCGAGATATGCCGTCTTAAGAAACGACAGCACCTTGTCCCGCTCGGACAATTGCATCTGCTCGATGATCACGTCTTTTTGCATTTAGAAAGTCCGGATATTTTGCCACGGACGTGAACAACCGACGATATTCCATCGATCGGCCAAGCTCCTTTTGAGTTATTTTGTTTTACGGTCGAGCATAAAGCAAGCTCCACTGACGCCCATAAAGTTGAGCTTCTGGGCGGTCGTTTCCAAATTGTGGTCGAACGGGCGCCTGTTGCCGATGCAAACTGGTGATCCTTTATTTCGGACCAGACAGAGTGAGATCGTATTGACTTTGACTTTCTATTGTAGTTAAACTTCGCAAAGCCCAAACAATTTGGCCGACAAACGCGTTGAACTTTGACGTATTTTGTTCGCTGAGTGCCGATAGATTTCCTGTTCGTGATATTTGTCATTCTGGAGGAAAAATTGATGTCAAAGCGAATTTTCTTTGTTGGATCTTGTGTATTGCTGTTATTGAATTTACTTCAAACGGTAAATGCCGCACAGCAGGTCGGACCTATTGATACGTCGGGTGAAATTGACGGCGCTCCGTATAGGATCGTCGTTCCGGCGGCGTGGAACGGCACATTGCTCGTTTATGCCCACGGCTACCGAGACAAGGCCGATCATCCGGGCGAGGTCGATAACCGCACCCCGGACGTTGCTCCAAATGCAGCCCTCGCATCGGCCTTACTGGCTCAGGGATTCGCTCTGGCGGGTTCGGCTTACAAAGACAACGGCTGGGCTGTCGAAGAAGGGGTCCACGACACTAAGGACCTTGCTGTTTATTTTCGCGCCAACATTGCGCGACCTGACCGCACCATTATCTGGGCTTTCTCAATGGGGACCGTGATCGGGTTCAAGAGCATGGAACGCTTTGGCGGGATCTACGACGGCGCGTTGTGCGCTTGTGCGGTCGGCGCCGGTGCAACAAGTTCGTGGGACGGCGCCGGCGATCTGGCACTTGCATACGACACGGTCTTTGGTATGCCGATAACCTGGGGGACATTCGGTGACGTTCGCGACGACGTTGATTTTGAAACGGAGGTTCAGCCAAAGTTGGTCGCAGAGGTAAGCAATCCTGCCAATTTTCCTGCATTCGAGTTTCTCCGCCTTGTAGCGGGAACACCCGGACGCGGAATTACGCCGCCGGCACCTCCTGCGTTCTATCCGGGTTGGGTCTTTACCGATATGTTCTTTTCAATGGAAGCTCGTTCCGAACTCGAACGCCGCGCAGGCGGTGCGATCGTGCAGAATCTGGATCGCGACTACAGTTTAACGGCAGCTGAAAGAGCTTACCTGGTGAGCTTGGGCGTGCCGTCGGCAGTAATTGACGGTTGGCTCGCCTCGATGAACGCCAAACGCTACGTGCTGCCGCCGATGTTTTCGAGAAACTACGTCGAACGTAATGCCAACTACAACGGTAAGATCAAAAGCCCGGTATTGACGATGCATACGATTTTCGACCCACTCGTTACGGTTACGCAGGAAAACCGTTACCGGCAAACGGTCACCGACGCCGGGCACGGCCGGCTATTGTTTCAAACCTATACGAACGGAAACGGTCACTGCAATTTCACCGGACCGCAACTGATAACCGCCGTCAACGCCATCGACACCTGGGTAAGAAACGGTACAAAACCGACCGCCGCCACTTTCCCGGCGGCTGCAGGATTTATTCCAAATTATGTGCCGCCAGCGATGAACCAGCCATAAACGGCAAACGTGATGAGGTGTTGGCCGCAGATAATTGCGGGTATCGCAGATCAGGTGAATCATCCTGATCAGTGCACCTGCGAAGATCTGCGGCTAATTTTTCCTTTCGGTGAGGTCGATCATCCGCTGCAGAGCGATGTTTGCGAAGTGCTTGGTCTCGTCGTCGACAACGATCTCATTAACGACGTTGCCGTCGATGAGGTTTTCCATCGCCCACGCGAGATTTTGCGGTGCGATACGGTACATCGTGGCACACATGCAGAGATCGGGGGCGAGCAGGCGAATTTCTTTGTCGGGAAAGCGCGCCTGCAGCCGATTGACTAGATTGACCTCAGTTCCGATCGCCCATTTTGATCCCGAAGGCGAGTTTTCGACCGTCTTAATAATGAACGATGTCGAACCGTCAAGATCGGCGAGATCGACGACCTCTTTCGGGCATTCGGGATGAACGATGACCTGCATTCCCGGATGCTCGTCGCGGATCTTGTCGACATGCCACGCCTTAAATCGTCCGTGAACCGAGCAATGTCCACGCCAGAGTATCAGTTTCGCTGCGTGAAGCTGTTCTTCGGTATTGCCGCCAAGCTCTTCGTGCGGGTTCCACAGAACCATCTGCTCGAGAGGGATGCCGAACTTCGAACCGGTATTTCTTCCCAAATGCTGGTCGGGAAAAAAGAACATTTTATCGAATTCTTTGAGGTAAATATCGAAAAGCGGAATTGCGTTCGACGAAGTGCAGACCACGCCTTCGTTCCGGCCGCAGAACGCCTTGATCGCGGCGGTCGAATTCATGTAGGTGATCGGCGCCACCTTGTTCTCGAGTACGCCGATCTCTCGAAGCTGCTCCCACGCGTCCTCGACCTGATCGATGTTCGCCATATCGGCCATCGAACATCCGGCACCGAGGTCGGGCAAGATGACGTGCTGGTGATCTTTCCCGAGAATATCGGCCGATTCGGCCATAAAATGTACACCGCAAAACACGATAAACTCAGCCTCGGTCTGCGAAGCCATCACCGATAACTGGTACGAGTCGCCCGTCAGATCGGCATGACGGATCACATCGTCCCGCTGGTAATGGTGGCCGAGGATGACAACGCGCTTGCCCAATTCCTCACGCGCCGACTCGATCCGCTCGTGTATCTCCGAGTCGGGCATTACGAGGTAATCTTCAAATGTATGTGCTTTT
>CAZVDM010000220.1:0-5584 GCA_964625555.1 uncultured Chloracidobacterium sp. | reverse complement strand
GACGCCTCGACGAACCGGATCACGATCATGAATTTCGATGGTTCGAATGTCTCTCAGCTATCTCAATCAAATGGCGTCGATACGCCCATTTGGTCGCCAAATGGCTCGCAGATCGCATACAGCAGGAAATCGATCGGATCGACCGGCGAACTGCACATCTCAAACGCAGACGGCTCATCGGAAACGCGGATCACTTTCAATTCGATGGACGACGCCCTTTCCGATTGGTACAGGCCGCAGACAGTGACGCGCAGGGTGCCGTTCGATATGGACGGCGATGGCAAGACCGATCTGGGTATCTTCAGGCCGAATGGTGCTGCGTCCGAGTGGTGGTGGTTGAAGTCGGGAACGGGCGGGAATGCGGCGCTGCAGTTCGGTGCATCGACCGATGTGACGGCACCGGTTGATTTTACCGGCGACGGGAAGACGGATGTGGCGTTCTGGCGGCCTTCGACACGGGAGTGGTTTATTTTGCGGAGCGAGGATTTTTCGTTCTATGCGTTTCCGTATGGGGCGACGGGGGACGTGCCGGTGCCTGCGGATTATGATGGGGACGGGAAATCGGATGCGGCGTTGTTTAGGCCTTCGGAGTCGAACTGGTACATTCTGAGATCGTCCGGCGGCGATACGGTGATCAACTTTGGTTCGGCCAGTGACAAGCCTGTCAACGCTGATTACGATGGCGACGGCAAAGCGGACATCGCAATATTCCGGCCAAATGGAGCAAACGGAGCAGAATGGTGGGTGCGTCGCAGTTCGAATAGTATCGTTTTCGCACTGCTGTTCGGTTCGGCAACGGACAAAGCAGTTCCCGGCGACTATACCGGCGACGGCAAGGCTGACATTGCTTTCTGGCGGCCCGCGAGCCGCGATTGGTACGTCCTCAAAAGCGAAGACCTCAGTTACTACGCATTTGGGTTCGGAGCGACAGGCGATATTCCCGTCCCCGGTGATTACGACGGCGACGGTAAAAGTGACGCCGCCGTGTTCCGCCCGTCAGAATCGACCTGGTACGTCAACCGCTCGACCGCCGGTATACTCATACAGCAATTCGGTGCCACGGGCGACCTACCGCTGCCGAGCGCGTTTGTAAGGTAAAGCTCTATAAATAATGGCCGCGGAG
Organism: uncultured Chloracidobacterium sp.; assembly: GCA_964625555.1. Classification (GTDB taxonomy): domain Bacteria; phylum Acidobacteriota; class Blastocatellia; order Pyrinomonadales; family Pyrinomonadaceae; genus OLB17. The sequence goes on along the minus strand of CAZVDM010000220.1, from coordinate 4,461 downwards.
GGCACAGATAAGTACGGGATGATCCATTATCCGCGAAATCTGTGAGATCCGCGGCTATTTTTGTTTATAAGGCGATAAGACGGTGCTTACGACTTTACACTGGTAATGTAACGCATATTACATACTCGCGAAATTTATTTTTTTATACTTCAAATCACTGACACTAAGACAAGGGCGGTGATCAAGGAGGAGACATGCGAGACCTGAGTAATGGACGTGAACCGATGTGCGAAACTTCAGAAAAAGGCGAAAAAATGTTCCTTGCCGAAGAACTGCTGCCGATCGGTCTGGAAGTCGGTCGTCGTTTATTAGAAATATTTGGCCACCAGAAGCTCTCGTACATGGTCTTCAGGCTTAAGGCTACTGCCGCCGAGATCAATTCAGTGGTCGAAGGCAAAGCAATGCCGTCTACTGAATTACTGCTCGCGATAAAAAAAACCACGGGTGTTTCGATCGACTGGCTGCTGACAGGCGAAGGCGTGAAGTTCGCCGGGACCGAGGCGACACAGCCGAATATTGCACTTACCACGGTCGAACCGATCAAGAGACGGCCGCAGCCACGAGCCCCGATCACGCGTTTTGATCGGCTATTGCTGCAGCATTTACGAAAAGAACACCGGTAGCAAAAGAATATGGCCGCTCACGCGGCCCTTTTTTATTTAGACTATTTTCCGGTCAGTTCATTTGCGACTCGGTCAGCATCATATACCTTTCGCAGGGCTTCGAGGATGCCGGCAGTGTGGACGCCGACGGCTCGGGAGCCTTCGTTCTCTTCGATGTACCAATAGCGGTTTGAGAGCTTTTGGTTGTTGCTGTCGAAGTTGAGCCCGACGATCTCGCCGGCTCGATTTATCACCGGCGAACCGCTGTTGCCGCCGATGGTGTCGGCCGAATAGACGAAATTGAGCGGCGTCGAGAGATCGATCTTATCGCGCCGCGCCTTGAGGCTCGGGGCGAGGTCGAACGGCGATCTTTCACCAAAGCTGAGGGCACGGTCGTAAAGGCCGAAGAACGTCGTTTTGTAGGGGATGAGCGTCGTATCTTCGTCGTAGCCGAGGACCTTGCCGTATTCGATGCGGAGCGTCGAATTGGCGTCGGGCGGCATCGTTTTGCCATACACGGCAAATCGTGCCTGAGCGATCTTGGTGCCGTTGGCGGTTTCGACGTTGGTTATATTGGCCTCGTTCCAGGCTCGGAGCTCACGAACGATCGGTTCGATTCGTCGGGCGAGTGTGACCATCGGATCGGTCGAGGCCGCGACAGCTGCGGCTCCGCCGTCAAGTAAAGCTCGGCGGGCGGTGGGATCATTAAGTTTCGTTTCGCGAACAGCCCGGCGGGCAACCTCGGCTGCGTCGGCATTGCCAAGCGCGGCTTTGACGAACGGATCATTTACGCCGAGCGTTTTCACCGCCTCGTCGAGCCAGGATGCGAGTGCCGCTTCTTCCATTTCCAAATAGATCGGCGCAGGTGAAGCGAGCGATGCCTTGAAACCGTCGAGGCGCGTATCGCGGAACTCAGGATATCGGGTGTCGTTCGGTTTGGAGACCTCGATCGAGTAAGTCACGATCTGCTGTGCAAAGGTCGCGAGTCGCGATGCGGAAATGTTTGAGAACGCGAGCCGGTTTGCCATCGCGGGAAGCTTAGCGTAGGCGTCGCCTATAGCCTTCCACGCCGGAGCGTATTGTTTGTCGAGGTCGGGCTTGGCAGCGAGTTTGTCGCGGAGGTCTTTTTCCTCGGCGACCTTACGAGCGAAGTTTCGCGGGTTCAGGAGGCCGTCCTGCTGGCCCTCGAGCCGCTTGAGCGAATTGGCAAACCCGCGCATTCCGGGATTTGCCTGGCGAAGCTGCTCTTCGCCTTTTTTCGAGTAATTTTCGAGGGCCTTGCGACGTAGTTCCCACACCTTTTTCTGTAAGGGGTTGCCGATATCGCGTTGATATGTGAGCTGCGAAACGGTCAGTAACCGTGCCGTCGAGCCCGGATAGCCGGAGACGAGAATAAATTCGCCGTCGGCCGCACCTTTTTCGCTCCATTTGAAATAATTGGGCGTCGCGGCTGGTTTGTCGTTCTCGTACGCACGCAGGAACGTGAAATCGAGGTCGTGCCGCGGATAGACAAAGTTGTCGTAATCACCGCCGAAAAACGCGGCCTGTTCCTCGGGCGCCATCACGAGCCGAACGTCGCGGTAGATCTTATTTTTATAGAGCCAATACTCGCCGCCGCTGTAGAACGAAACGACCTGACAATTCAGGCCGCCAGAGGTCGCGGTACAGTCCTTTTCGATCGCCGAGATCTCGGCGGAGCGTTTTACTGCCGATTCTGCATCGGTTGTTCCTGTTTTGGCCGCCCCGTGTACGCGGTCGGTGACATTATCAAACGACACCAGTACCGCCGCACTCGCGTCGGGGATCTTGATCTCGTCAGCCTGTGTTTTGGCGTAAAAGCCAGTCTTTAGCAGGTCGCGTTCCTTGCTCGAAACTCGTTCGATATAGCCGGCAGCGACGTGATGATTGGTCGCGATCAATCCATTCGGCGAAACAAATCCGGCCGAGGAATTATTGACCTTGGGCGACGCGAGCCGCACATTGTCGAGCCAATCTTTCGTCGGCTCAAAATTGTAACGCTCTTTCCACTGTTTGAGAGGCGGGTTGTCGAATGTCCACATGCCTTCGTCGGCAAAGGCTACAGGAACGCTAAGGGCAAAACTGAGGAGAAGTAAAAAGGCTGTAATTCGTTTCATATAAAAATTGTTCCAATTATTGGGTATCGAGTTCGACAAGATCTTCACCAGATTCTAGCAACTCGATTGCGAGTTTCAGCGTTTCTGTCAAGATCCGCTTTAACTACGTGTTTGAAGTGTTTCCGCAGGTCAGCCAAAGTATTTTTGGCGGCGGACCAAAACGTTCTAATAGCGACACAAAGTCGCGGTCTTTCGTGAGAACGATGGCATTTGCATCACGAGCAGAGTGAAATATCTCAAAGTCTTCAGCATCGCGAAGCCCAAGTTCTCGTAGGGCTGTGGCCTCGATTCCAAACTCCGTGGTTATCCACGACGCGATCGCAGGCGATAGATGTGCGTCTATCCAAATCGTCATGCGGCAACTAAGATCGGATGATCGATGCGTCGAGCCGCGAACTGCAACGCGGCGTCAAGATCCCCAAGTTCCAGATCAGGCAACTCTTCGAGTATCTGGTCCCTTGTGAGTCCAGCCGCAAAAAGATCGAGAACATCACTGACCCGAATTCGCATTCCGCGAATACAGGGACGTCCGCCGCATTGATTCGGATTTATCGTGATTCGTTCGCTAATATTCGCCATGAGAATATTCTACAACAAATTTTACGCAGATTAACTCAAAACACTCTTGAGTTTCTCCATAGCGCCTTCGAGGACGCTGTCCTCGCGGGCGATGCAGATCCGGACGAAGGCATCCCAAGCGTCGCTGTCGGCGAAGGCACTTCCTGGCGTCATACCGACGCCGGCGTCACGCATCAGCATTTCGTTGAAAGCGATAGCGTCGTTGTATCGTTCGGGAATGCGTGCCCAGAGGTAGAACGCCGAGCCGGAATTGTAGATGTCGAAGCCCAGTTCCGTCAGGATCTCGGAAGTGAAACGGCGTTTACCGTCAAACTTGTCGCGAAGCTGCGGATAATACGTTTCATCGGCCATCAAAACGGTCGAAAGTGCCGCCTGAAGCGGCGTCGCCGGGCAGACATAAATGACATTGGCGGCGTTGTTTATCGGCTGGACGAGCTCGCCCTTGCCGTATGCGTAGCCGAGACGCCAGCCCGAGATATTCCACGATTTGGAGAACGAATTGACCGTGATCGTGCGGTCCCACATGTCGGGCAAACTCGCGATCGGCGTGTGCGGATTCTCGCCCGTGACGTAATGCTCGTAAACCTCGTCCGAGACGACGAGCAGGTCGAGTTCTTTGGCAACATCAGCGATGGCCTCGAGCTCCGTCTGCGACATTACCTTGCCGCTCGGGTTTGCGGGCGTGCAGACGATGATCATTTTCAGCGGAAATTCGTGTCTGTCCCTCAGTTCTTTACATTTGGCAAACAGAGCGTCCTTTTCGAACGTCAACTTTTTGTCGAGTTCGAAAGTCTCGGTCTTTGATCCGAAATCCTCGAGAATACGGCGATGGTATGGATAATACGGCTCGAACACGAGCGCCGATTTGCCGCGAAGATAGCTTTGTGCGACGCCGATCAGGGCCCCGGTTCCACCGTTAGTGATCATTACCTCGAAGGGGCGGGCATCTGGATCGACGGTGATGTTGTTGTATTTGGCGATCTTGGCGGCGACCGCCTTTCGCAGGTCCTCATTTCCTTCGCTGCCGCCGTAGTGGTTCTGGCTGGCGGCGATGACGTGGCCCGCCTGAGCCGCGAGCTGCGGGTCGATGGGCAGTTCGGACTGTCCCTGAACAAGGTTGCCGCTCGGCGGCACGAGCCGCGTGA
>CAZVDM010000219.1:0-5604 GCA_964625555.1 uncultured Chloracidobacterium sp. | reverse complement strand
ATTCGTGAAATTCACCTACGGGATGTCCTCCAAAATTCTTGTCGGCGACATAAATCAGAGAGCCGGCTTCGTGGATCAGAAAGTCGATCGTCTTTCTTTTCATAAGGTTTCTCCTCGATAAAAAGCTACTGCAACGCCTCGACCGTTGCAGTAAAGGGATGTTTGCCCCAGCGCATAACGCCAAAGCGAATAGCTATAACGACGCTCGCTCCCGGCTCGAGCGGACTTGCCGCCGTTACCGAATCGACGGTCAAGGTGCTGTTAAGTCCGCCGCCGTTGGGCTGCAGGCGTCCGCCCGCGAGTGTCAGCCCGTAAGCGCCGTTGGCATCGACGGAGTTCATCAATCGAAAATCCGGACGGGACGAGTATCTTCGCTGACTAAGACTTCCTATGGTCGGGAAGTCGATCGCCCGAAGCCGAATTGCAGAAATGGGCAAAGCAGTGTTATTTGTAACCGTCCGATATATCGTCAACGTTCCAATTGGACCATTTTCTACTGGCGATGGATCGAAAGTCTCTGTTCCCGACTGGACCACCGACACCTCAGCCGGTGACATCATTCTGAGGCTTTCGGATGTCTCGGGAGCGGGCGAACCCAAAACTGAGATCACGCGAGATTGATCAGGCGATGCGAACATCGCGGCGTGAGTATCGACCAGCATCAGATCATTGCGATTGTCGTCGGTGTCCTGAAAGCCCCCGGCGATAAGCCGCCGAACGTAGCAAGACTCACGGTTTGCGGGTACCGTCGCGGCGAGTCCATTGCCTTCGGCCCACGGGGAACCGGCGAATCCGATCGAATCGACCTTGTTGACAGGCCCGAACTGCAGTGGATCAGCGGTCCGCATCAGAACAATATCCGCACCGTCGGGAATGTTGTTCGCAAATGTCTGATCGCCCGCGGTCGTCAATGTGCCGATACCGGTGGGGAAATCGATCAAGCTGAATCCGCCCGAAGGGCTGTTATTCGTTAATAAATAGTGGCCCCGTGACCTGATAGTGACGAGATTTGGTATTGTAGCAATGCCGGCGATCGATCCTGCATCCGAACGTGCGAGTGTGATGCCCGAGCTGCCGTCGGCCGCAAATACGGTCACGTCGAAATCGTTCGGATTAAAGAGTTTTACATATTCATCGTTAGCTCCGAGGCGGCCGCGCGTTCGGAATTCGCTTATCAGCAGGTCGCCCGGGCCGAGATCGTCATCGAGCAAGCTTATCGTTGCAGTTTGCCTGCCGTTTTCGATGTCTGCGTTGTTGGTCGGATTGTCGAGCGTCACGGAAAATGTCTCTCGAGGCTCAAGTATTTGGTCGTTGACAATCGGTATCGATATCGTTTTTATCGTCTCAAGCGGGCCAAAGGTCAAAATTCCGCTCACGCTCTGATAATCCTGCCCAGGAAGAGCGGTGTCGCCGCTTGTTTGATAATCGACAGTGACCTGATTAGAAATGATTCCGACGCGTTGGACGGTAAGCTGGATCGACGAGCCGTTTTCGCCCTTGTTGTACGCTAGATTTTGAAATAAAAGTGTGCCGCCCGATCCTCCGCTAGGCGAGCCAGGCGAAGCTACAAAAATGAGTTCGCGGTTGTTCGCAAGCGACGCAATGTTAAAGATCGACGGGTTCATAACAAAGCCCGAACGCGTTGCCGTCACTGAATGCGGTTCGCCCGGAGTCGTATCGGTAAAGCCAAACCGCCCGTCAGCCCCGGTCAAAACATTCCCCGAAACCTGTCCGCTCAACGCAACCATCACATTTGCCATTGGATTGCCCGCCGTATCGATCACGCGTCCGCCGATCGAAAGATCGCCGAGTTTTGTAACAAACGTGTCGATCGAGCCCGCGTGAAAGGTTTGGAAGGCGTCCGGCGTTGTCGGGTACGGCGTCGCGTTGGATGCCGTTTGTCCGGCGATATAGATATTTCCGTTACCGTCAATGGCAATTGCGTTAGCCGAATCCGAGCCGCCGCCGCCGATGTAGGTCGAGTTGATAAGGGCCGTTGCCGAGGGATTGACCACGGTCACGATCGCATCGTTCGATCCGTTGAATGTCGTGTCATAGGCTCCGGCCGTGGTTGGATAGTCGCCGCCGAAGTTGCCGCCCGTTAAGTATGCGATGCCAAATCTGTCGACGGCAAGGCCGTTTGCATTTTCGCCCTGTGTCCCGCCGAGGAATGTTGAGTAGACCAAGTTGGTTCCCGCGGGATTGAGCTTCGAGAGGCCGATCTCGCCGCTGCCCAGTGCAGTTGTATCAAAAACGCCGGCCGTCGTGGGAAATCCGGTCGACACACTGCCTGCAATATAGACCGCTCCGGTCGCATCGACTGTCATTCCGCCCACGTTGTCAATGCCAGGGCCGCCGATGAACGTCGCAAAGACCTGAGCCGAGCCAGCGGCATTGAGTTTTGAAACGAAAAAGTCCGTGACGCCATTATGCGTGACGTCATAGCTGCCTGCGACGGTCTGAAGGTCAGTAACGCCGTCAGTCGTCGTGCCGCCAACGATAGCTTCGCCGGCTGCGGTCACCTCAACGTATAGACCGGCATCGATATCGCTGCCGCCGAGGAATGTCGAATAGATCAGGCCTGAGCCGGTGTCATTGAGCTTTGTAAGGAAAGCATCGTCGAAACCGTTGAATGTTTCATCAAATGAGCCGCTTGTCGTCGGATAGTCTACAACCGCATCGCTTACCCGCCCGACGAAGTATGCATTCCCGGCCTGATCGATGGTGATATCTTCGGCATATTCGATATTCGAAGCGCCGATGTAGGTCGAATAAATGAGCGAAGAGCCCGATGCGCCAAGCTTCGTGACGAATACGTCCGAGCCGCCGTTGAATGAAGTGTCGTACGCTCCGGCGGTTGTCGGGAAATTACTCGACGCGGCACCGGTGATGTACACATTTCCGGTCGGATCTGCGGCGATGCCCCGGCCTTCGTCAAAGAACGAACCGCCGATATATGTTGAATAGACCAATCCTGTGCCGGACGAATTTAGCTTGGTAACAAATATGTCTTCGCTGCCGTTGTTGGTAGTGTCAAATGTGCCCGTCGTCGTGGGAAATGAGATCGATGTCGTCCGGCCGGTGATATAGGTACAGCCGTTACCATCGACCGCAATGTCAAATGCATAATCGTCGCCGAACGAGCCGACGAACGTCGAGAACGCCGCATTATTGAGCGTAACCGTAGGATCGATCACCAATTCGCGGCTGCGGTCGTATTCGCCGAGAGCGAAGCGGACCGTTGTACCGTCGATCGCGAATTGGCTCGGCACCTCGACGCGGGCGGTATTTTCGTTTGTTTGGTATGTGAAAGGCCTGTTCTGCTTGATCGTCCCGGCGGGCGTATTGATGAGCAGCGATCCTGCGTCATCTATCGAGATGCTGTCGGCTCCGTCGAATCTTATTTCGATCTGCTGCGCGTCTGCGTTTGGTGCGACGATTAGGTCGTATTGGGTTGCGCCGTTCTCGCGGCCGTACCATACGGCGGAGATGCCGTCGTAAACGTTGTCGAACCTGACTTCGCCGAAATTCGGCACGTCGCTTCGCCAGCGGCTCTCGTCGGAGCCGAGGAAGTAATTTGTGCGATGTTCACTGATCTGATCGCCGGAGGCGGCGATGTCGGAATTGGCGTTCGCGAACGCCATGCTCACCGCATGAAAACGCGGTGCGGTGCGTTCGCGGCCCGGCTGACTTTCTGCTTTTGAGACGTTTGCATCCTCGAACGGCAGCACGTACATCGCGCTGTCGCCGGTGAGGAAGAGCATCGAGCCTGCCGATCTCGCGACATATCTGACCTGAGCGTCAAATTGGCCGAAGTTCTGTTCAAACTCGGTCGTGTGCCGGACGGATCTCGACGCATCGCCGGCTGGGGCGACGGTGTCGGTTCTGGCCGCGGCGGGCAAATCTATATTTAGGATCGATGTAAGCAGTGCAAAGGCAAATAACTGGCGAATTATGTTTGATGTCATGGTCTCCTCGGCGGTCTCCTCGGTCTATCGGAATAAGTTACTCCCGACAGAAACCTTACTCCGGACGGCCGCGAATATCGCCACCCGTTTGGGTAGGTGCGTGCCGGGCCGCCGGAACTTGCGTTTTTGCAAGGCGTGCTGTTAAATTGTCCGCATTATGAAAAAGCTTTTGATCGGAATGTCGTTGATCTTGATCGTCTCGGCCGCCGCCATGGCGCAGGAAAAGAAGCTGAGTTCGGCGCCTCAGAGTTTCAGGACGTTCTTCGCTACGTTCAAGCGAGCGGTCGAGCGGAGCGATAAGACGGCCGTCGCGTCGATGACGCGGTTTCCGTTCTCGTACGGTTACGACGCCGGTGACGAGGGCAAGTACTCGAAGGTGGCATTCATCAGGAACTTTAGAAAGATCTTTAGCAAGGGCGACGATTTCTTTACCAATCGCAACCCGCGTTTTGGCCGCGACGACGATGGCACTTACTACATCTCGACCGAAGACGCCGCCCACCTCGGCTTCGTCAAAACCGGCCGCACATACAAGTTCGTCAGCTATATCGTCGAGCCGTAATTGCCGGCCAAAGGCAGAAACGCGAGTGTGAACGAGCGTGCCGGGTTGAATGTTCGCGAATTTGGCACGCTCCTTAACAGTCGCGTCTCCGCCCGTTTCGTGCTACATTTCCGTCAGTTATCCCATGAACATTCTTTTCGACGGCGACAACCGCTAAAGGGGACATAACAATATGCCTAGAAATTCGGAACGGGTTCCTTATTACAACGAGGTCACACTTGAGTCTTCGTCGGGCAGACTCGAAACCCGCATCAGCGATATCAGTCCGGGCGGCTGTTACATCGACAGTACCGCAACCGTGAATTCGGGCGAAAAGGTCGCGTTCGAGCTAAAGCGGCCCGACGGGACGTCATTAAGATTCACCGGCACGATCGCTTATGTGCTGGATGGATTTGGTTTCGGCGTTCAATTTACGGATATCAGTGACCACCAGAAAGCGGCGATCGACGAGATCATAGCAAGCCACTAGCATCGGGCAATGAACACACTCTACTACGGCGACAATCTAAAGATACTGCGTGATTACATCAAGGACGAGAGCGTCGATCTGGTGTATCTTGATCCGCCGTTCAACTCGAACCGCAATTGCAACGTGTTGTTCAAGAACGAGAGCAAGATCTAACATAAGATGATGGATCAGATGTAGCGACGGGCTATATTTGTTTGTTCTTATGGGCTTTGTCACTCGATGAGCGGCTACGGCTTTGCCTCGCCGGACAGTTCTCCTCGAGACTCATGCGGCTTTGCCGCCGTTTGAAGTTGATGATTCTCACCGATCACAAACTCATAAAGTGGCGCTAGGCGGCGGCGTAGCCGCGAAGAGTAGGTTGGTCTCACGGTGAGTCAGAGACTCACCGCTCATCGAGCGGCAAAGCCGCAACCCAAGCCTTCGAAGCCATCGGCATCTTCCTCACGCTCGAATCCCCGACACGCCCGATGAACGAAGAAGCAGTAGCAAAAGGCTTCTACCATCCCCACGGTTTGAAGGCCGCGGATACGAGTTGCGAGGTTGCGCGGAGGAAAAAAAGGCGTCGGTTGCGTAATCTCAAAACAGCAACTGGCGCCTTTTGGTGG
>CAZVDM010000218.1:0-5611 GCA_964625555.1 uncultured Chloracidobacterium sp. | reverse complement strand
GCGATCGAAGAGATCCTCTATCCCGCGATGGAGGATTACAGCCTCGACATCATGATCGGCCAAGGCACGGCCGCAAGGTCGATCAAGCTTGAGCTGCCGAAATTTACTCTTGTCGGTGCGACAACTCGGCCTGGTATGATCACGGCACCGTTAAGAGGCAGATTCGGGATAATCTTTCACCTCGATTTTTACAACATTGACGACTTGCAGACGATCTGCGAGCGTTCGGCCAAGATCCTCGACGTCGGTGTCGACGAACGCGGTTCGCACGAGATCGCACGGCGTGGACGCGGAACGCCCCGAATTGTCAATCGTTTACTCCGACGCGTACGTGATTTTGCCGAGGTCGATCACGACGGACATATTACCGAAGTTGTCGCTGCGGACGCCCTTAACCGCATGGAAGTTGACAGCTTCGGCCTCGACGAACGCGATGCCAAACTTTTAAAAACGATCATCGAAAAATTCGACGGCGGCCCTGTTGGCCTCGGAACGATCTCAGCCGCTATAAACGAAGAACGCGATTCGATCGAGGAAATAATCGAACCATATCTACTGCAGATCGGCTTTATTAATCGAACACCACGCGGCCGAATGGCTACACGGCTTGCGTATCAGCACTTCGGTCTGGAATCGCTGATGCGTCCCGGCGAGTTGCAATTCCCATTGCCGCTTGATCAAGACTAGGAGAATGGTCATGGCATTTTCAATTCGAAAACCACCTCTCGTAGGTTTCGCAATGATCGTCGTTGCGGTCGGCATTTCCTTTCAGTTTTCTTTTGCAGCCAACGCAACGAAGGCCGGTTCGTACGCCGCGAGAAAGATCGCTCCGCAAGTCATGTCAGATCTTTCCCGCGATAAGAACGCCTCAGTCGTTATCTTTCTCACGGATCAGGCAGATGTCAGTGCGGCAGTGTCGATAACGGACCGTGACGCCCGCGGTTGGTTTGTCTATAATACGCTCGCTCGCCACGCTGAAGTGACTCAGTCAGACCTGCGGAGATTTTTAAGGTCACGCGGTATCGAATTTAAATCGTTTTGGGCGGCCAATATCATCGTCGCGACAACGGACGCCCCCACGATCGAAAGTATCGCCACACGCAAAGATGTCGCCCGCATCGATTCCAATTCTCCGACGCGATGGATCGAGCCGCCGGAAATTGCGAACTTCGGCCTCACGCCGTTCGATCCGTTGGCGCCGTTAACTGTGGAATGGGGCGTAGCAAACGTCAATGCACCCGCAGTATGGGGACTCGGTAACAACGGGACTGGAATAGTCGTCGGCGGACTCGATACCGGAATAAGATGGACGCACAACACGCTTAGACCAAAGTACCGCGGCTGGAACGGTGTGTCAGCAGATCATAATTATAACTGGCATGACGCAATTCACTCGGGAGGCGGTGTCTGCGGTCCCAATACGATCGCACCGTGTGATGACAACGGGCACGGAACCCATACTGTTGGTACAATGATCGGTGACGACGGCACGAATCAAGTAGGAGTCGCTCCGGGAGCGAAATGGATAGGTTGCCGGAATATGGATCAGGGAAACGGCACACCGGCGACCTACACCGAATGTTTCCAATTCATGATCGCCCCGACCGACAGTGCGGGCAACAATCCAAACGTGGCACTGCGTCCGCATGTACTGAACAATTCGTGGGGCTGCCCGGCGAGCGAAGGGTGCGCATCCAGGGCCGAACTCGCGACGATCGTCGCCAATGTTGAAGCCTCCGGTATTTTTGTCGCAGTTTCAGCAGGCAATTCCGGTTCGGGCTGCTCATCTGTGAGTTCCCCGCCTGCAATATATGCAGAAGCATTTTCTGTCGGGGCGATCAATTCTGCAAATACGATCGCCAGTTTCAGCAGCCGCGGGCCGAGCACTTTTTATTCGCCAAATCTGCTTAAGCCAAATATATCCGCACCCGGTGTCAGCGTTCGATCAGCGACGAATACCAACGACAGCAGCTTTGGCACCTCGAGCGGAACATCGATGGCGTCGCCGCATGTCGCGGGCGTTGTGGCGTTGTTGTGGTCGGCCCGCCCTGCGTTGATAGGCAATATCGCGTTGACCAGATCGGTGCTTCAATCTACCGCGAATCCGGCGGTGATCGTGAGTCCCACGCAAACCTGCGGCGGAATCGCGTCGACGCAGATCCCGAATAATTCGTTCGGTTATGGGCGTATAGATGCTCTGACGGCGGTGACGGCCCCTTCCGCAGCGAGTGTGTCGGTTTCGGGACGGACGATAGCAGCCGACGGTCTTGGAATTCGCGACGCGATAGTGACACTTACAGGCCCAAACACTTCGCCGTTAACAGCTCGTACAAACGCACTTGGATATTTCAGATTCGATAACGTTCTCGCCGGCGAAACTTACGTACTTTCTGTGAACTCAAAACGATACGCATTTACGCCTCGAACATTGTCGATAGTCGACGAGATTGCAGATCTGGTGTTGATCGCTAACTAGTTCGGATTCCGAACGCCCAGCTTTGGCGAAATCGGAATACGTTTTGCCCTCATTGTCTGTTTACGCGATAATATGGGCATTATGATAAACAGAATAGCCGCGATCGCATTCGTAACCGTTGTTTTTTCGATCAGCCTTGCCGCCCAAAATACTTTTGAGGGGTACGGCGTGATAGTTGATGTACCAAAGTCGCACACACAGCCAACCTGCACAGTTCGCTACGTGCCGCCTTCGACAACGATCACGATAACCGACCTCACGCCGTCGACACCGATGAAGGTCTCTGTCTGCGGCGGAAGTGGTGCGACACTGGTCCAATCGAACGCAACCACTGCCATCGTCAAACCAAATCCGGCGAACAACAAATGGTGTTTCCAAGGCGAAGATAAGCGTTACTGGGTAACGTTTACAGGCGACCGGTCGTCAGGCCCGATCACTTACAATTGGGTTTCACAGACCGATGACCGCACGCGCGGGTTTTTCAATATCAGGGACTTTGGTGCGGTTGGCGACGGAACGAGTGACGACACTGTTGCCTTTAAAAGCGCTATGGCCGTTATCGCGTCTAATAACGGAGGAACTCTCACGGTTCCCGATGGCGAATATATCGTTACCTCACCGGTTGCCCTGCCGTCCGGCATCATCATACAGGGAACGAACGGCCTTCATTCCCTCGCCTCAACCAGTGATCTTGTTCGCAAGAATCCGGCCCGCATCACACTTAAGGGCAGCAACACTTCCCTTTTCCGCGTCGGCGAGTGCGTCGAAAACGTTTCGTTTAGAGATATCGAGCTCTATGCTCAGAGTAATGTAGGCACGAATGGTGTTGAGGCTTACGGAGCATGGGTTTCTTCTCAGGGATTCAATTTTGACCGCGTCACGTTTCAAAATTTCGACCGCGGTATAAATGCATACGGTCTGCCGCAAACAAATCTTAGCTGGCAATTTGATTACGTCAAGATCAACGCGTGCAGGTTTGTTTACAATCGCGATGCCGGACTGTTCGTCAATGCTCGCAACACGGACTGGAAGATCGCCGGCAGCCTCTTCATCAACCCCAAAAAGCAGCCGGGACAAAATGCTAACTCGATGCACTTCGAGCGTGTCGGTATGGTGCTCATCCAGGACACGTTTAGCGGCGGATTCGCAAATGCTTTGGGCGGGACCTTTATCAATATCCTTGACAGCGGCACTACCACTATTATCGGCTCACAGGCCGAAGCTATGACGGCCGCGATCGTTTACAACGGGGCTGAGAATCCGTACGCGGGCGACTATTCCTATCCCATAAACGTGATCAATTCGATATTCGACAATCCGATCATCTTCAAGGCCCGCCGGACCTTCGTATCAAGCGGCAGCCTGTATGGGCCGCGTACGTTTACGATGGACGAAAGGGTCAGGGTCTATTCGACAGGCGATAGGTTTTGTTATGACGGAAGCATTCTCGGCTGTACGACCCTGGGGGCTGCAGGAGCCGCTCCGACAAAAAATAATTTCGACAGGGCGACCGTGGTGTTCATGACCGGTCAGCCTTCAGAAGGATCTGTTACCGGGCACCCGACATTTTTTGGGACAGACGTCCAATTTGGTGCCGGAATGCAATTGCCGCAAATGCCTGTCAATACGCTGCCGCCTGGACGTCCGAACGGCTCGATGATGTATTGTACTGATTGCCGCCGAACGACAACACCCTGCCAAGGCGGCGGCTCCGGAGCCCCCGCCATGCGAGTCGCCGGGCAATGGAGCTGTCTTTAAGATCGTGGGAACAAAAGCACCGGAATAAAACACGCGTCCGCAGTAATTCTAACGGTGATATTAAGATTCCCTTCGGCCCTCGGAGAAAAAATGAACAAACTACCTATTCGCCGTTACGCGGTTGCATTCTGCCTTTTGTTTTTGCTCGCTGTCGGCATCGCCGCCCAGAGCAAACCGATCATTACGGCCGAAAACGCCGCCGCGAATGCATCTAAAGTCGGCGATAAGCTGCCTGCTTTCTCGCTCAACGACAGCAACGGAAAGCTGGTCACTAGCAAGGAACTGCTGAAAGCAGGAAACGTCGTCCTCGTCTTCTACCGCGGGTCGTGGTGTCCATTCTGCAACACGTATCTCCGCAAACTGCAAACGCGGCTCGCGGATATCAAAGCCGCCGGAGGCACGCTCGTGGCGGTTTCTGTAGAAAATCCGGACGCGTCGATGGCTATCGCAAAGAAGAACGATCTGAGTTTCACTGTCCTCAGCGATCCCGGTCTCGACACTGCCCGAAAGCTCGGCATCGTTTACCAGCTCCCGGCCGAAACAGATGAAAAGTATCGCGGAATGGGCCTCGATGTCGCCAAGCACAACGCGATGCCGCTGCCCGAACTCCCGCTCGCCGTCACATATGTGGTCAACAAAAAAGGCAAGATCACTTACGCCTTTATCGAGACCGACTACAAAAAACGCGCCGACCCCGACACCATCATCGACCACCTAAAAACACTCCAGAAGCCCGCACGGTAATAGGGCGTTGGCCCAAGCCCGCACGATAGTAAGGGCGTTTCGCGCACGTTGGATGAAACGCCCTTACTATCGTGCGGGCTTGCGCACTGACCTCATTCAGGCCTACATCAACCGTCTCACAAACCGTCTCAGTTTGGCGTTTGTGAGACGGTTTAAGTCTTGTGTATCCATCATTTAACACGAAAACAGAGTGCTTTCCGCCCGAAGACACCGTGGTGAGACGATCTTTCGTCACATTTTAGCTCCCGAAGTGTCCCAAAAGTGTCCCATTTAGCCCCAAATGGGACACTTAATGTGTTGCATTCACAATACTTACCCGTTTTGAGCGTGTTTTTCGCGCCGGAACACTCAAGCTGGGACACTTTTTTAATCAAGCCGCCGCTAAACCATTGTAGAAAGGACACATCGACCGCCGCGTACTGTCCCATTCCCTGTCAAAGATCACCACGGCAAAAGTCTACCGTAAATTCTAAAAATATTTTACCATAACGTGCTGATAAATGTACAGTATGTTATTTATGCAACATTCGATGACATGGCTTCAGTCGCCTCGCGACGCGTTCCTGTCGCCAACGGCGACGAATAATATAGCCTAGGGGTGTAGGCCGCAAGGCCGAAACCCTAGGACCGCGA
>CAZVDM010000217.1:0-5709 GCA_964625555.1 uncultured Chloracidobacterium sp. | reverse complement strand
TGTCGCGAGCGGACCAATCGTTCACCAAACACACGCCAAAAATGTGATCTTCGGCGTCTTTAATGTCGATCGGCGTGCCGAGTTCGTTGCCCTTGCCGACAAAGAAACCTAGCTCCATCTCGTAATCGAGGCTCTTCGCGGGAATAAAGACCGGCGGTTTTTCCGCGTCGCTGCGGTTCTGCCCGTGCGGCCGCTTAACGTCCGTCCCCGAAACCACGATACTCGAAGCCCGCCCGTGATAACCGATCGGCACATATTTATAATTCGGCATCAACGGCTGATCCGGCCGAAACATCGACCCGACGTTCGTCGCGTGATAGATCGAGCAGTAGAAGTCTGTGTAGTCGCCGATCTCGAATGGTACGAATAGGTCAGTTTCATCCGCATTTATGAGATGTTTTTCGATAATTCTTCGATTTTCGTCGGAGGCGTCATCACACAACGACTGTGAAATAACCTTGCGAATTTCTTTTTGCTCCACAACTCCGAGGTGAGTAAGTCTTTGCAAAGCGATCCTGTCTGGCGACTCATCCCACCACGAGAACTGTTTCAAGCCGGGAAGTTCTTCGAGATCGAGAACGTAATCACCTATTCTTACCCCAAGACGATTTCCGAAATCATGAAACGGAGGTCTGAACCGACAAAACGGCAAATTCTGTATCGGAAAGTCCGTATTCGGGTCGTTAGCTGATTCGACCCAGCTTTTGAGGTTCGGGTCGTGTGTTTCGTTGATCATAAGGCAGAAACACGACCGGTAGGGAGTGTGTTCTTCGGTCGCAATTATTTTCAAGTCTAGCTTAAAAGAGACACCATCGCTACCGCTAAGGTCTCCGCATGTCAATCGTCCGTTTCATACTTCTCCACCCATTCGTCAAACGATAGCAATAGGTCCGGACCTTGCCGATTGAGTGTGTAATCAATTGCCCGAGCTACGTTATGCGGTTTCCAAAGATATCTCCGGCTCCTCCCGCGGGACCATATATTTGTTTCGGCTGAAACTAAATTTTTCTCACGCAGGGAACGCGTCGCATTGGACTTAAACGCATTTGCGATCAGTTCAGGCTTTTTCTGTGCTGATACTACCGCATGGAAATGATTTGTCCTTACATTAAGTGCCCGAAGAAGGTAGTTTCGCCGCAAACAAACCTCCCGGATTTCGGTATCAACTACAAATATTTGCCGGGCGTTGAGAATAAATGCCTCACCCCGCATCTCTTGATCCATCAGACTCTGAAGATTGTCATTTCCTACGATCCGGGGCGTGCCGAATATATTTTTGCCGTGCAGGTCAACCGATCCGCGTTCGTCTCCGTGAAGCCAGGTTCCAAATGTTCGGACGGTTATGAGATAAGCGAGCGGGTATTCGTTATCGTCCCAGTCGTCTTTGTACATCGCAAATAAACAAATTTCCTACCGATTCAATAGCTTTTTGGAAATCACGCAAAGAACACACTCCCTACCGGTCGTGTTTCTGCCTATAACATTCCTAGGCTTTGCAGGTCGGCGATCGGTTCGTCGAATGAGCATGAGCCGAATGACTGGATGCCGATCGTGCGTAGACGTTCGATCTGATGAACTGTCAATTCAAACTCGCGACGCCATTTGACGCCGCTTGCGTCGAACTCGAAAACCTCGTCAAATTCCTCTTCCATCACGTCTTCGAGAAAGCTGCGGCGATAGCCTTCAACAGCAAAACCGGTCATCAGGAACAGGTTGAGAAAGCCGTGCATCGTGCCTTTTGCGGCGTTTTCTTCGTAAGTCAGCGGCCGGAAACAACGGATCGGATGGTGCAGCCCGGCGGTCGCTTTGAACGGAACATTCGCCCCGACGCACGCCTTCACAAACCGCGCGATGTCCGCCGATTCCGGAAACGCATCAGCCGTCACGCCGCCTGTACGAATTTTCGCGCGTTGGCCTGAGAGAGCGATCCGCGTGAGCATCTCGGGGAAATTTACCTTCGGATCGATCTCGAAATACGCCGTCACACCCTCAGGGAGCGACTCCGAAACGGTCTCGATCTGATATTCCGTGACGGCCTTCATCTCCACCATATCGCATACGGCATGCGGGGCGTGGGCGGCATTAAATTCGCCGACAGTATTTACCGTTTCAGCCAGATCGTCGCTCGCGACGACCGCAATTCGCCATGCGCTTGCGTCATCGCGCGAAATGAAATCCTGCGCGCAATCGTAAAATTCCTGCAGACGCCCGACGCCGACGACGAACCGGCCTAGCATCCAATTGTAGTTGCTGTTTCGATACGTGGCATAGTTGATCACCGCTTCAGGCATCGACACCGCCGACGGAGGAAACAGGCCGGCATAGTCGATCGCCCCAAAAAGAAGCGTGCGAACTGATTCTAAAACACTAGAATTTGGCGCTTTGTTCTCCATTTACCTACGGATCGCCGGTAGCGGTGTTGATCGTAATAGCACGATATTCGCGTCTAAAAATGCGGATCTTTCGATCCGGATCCACACGATGTAATTTAGTTTATCGCAATTGAAATAAGGTGGGCGAAGTGAGAACTCATTTTTGATCTTTCGACAACAGCGACTCTGATCTCCATATCACCTCGCCGCTCAAATGGTCGACCTTTGCGATCTTGACGTATTTTTCGCTTTCCCAAAAAAGCAGGATCAAACCGTTATTGCAGCAGTCAATTATGCTTATTACCTTTGCTTTCAGATCTCGCTTGCTGATCTGTTTAATAAGTTTTGCCCGATCGCCCTTTCCGTCATAGATCTCAATGAAACCATCCGGCGTAATGCGCAGCGTCTCGATCGCGTCATATCTATCTATGGTTTCCCATGATCTCTGAAGGTCATCATAGGTTTCTCTCATTGCCTGTGTTCGACCGCTAGCCAGGTCCGTTGAGAAAAGCTGCTTACCCGAATTTACGATTATTCGGTCCTTTTCAAAATGGTAATTAAGAAAAAGGTCCTTGCCGATACCGCTGAGGTCGGAATCCGTGAATTGTATGGATCTCGTATTATTCTCGCCCAGTTTATCGACCAGCAAAGTCGGAAAAGTGTTGAAACTCTTTACCGAGCTCGGGGTCCTGCGTCCGCCGGAACTCGACATTTGTTCGACGTAATACGGGCGGTCCTCACGGATGATCGTGTTTTTGTCCGTCATTCCGATAAATGCGGTCTTTCGCCCTTCACCTTTCTTCGAAAAGACGATCTCTTTATCGGTACCCACCCATTTTGCGCCGGTATCGGACACAGAAATGATCGAATTGTCTTCGGCGCATACCAACGGGTCGTTTGACGTCAGATCCTTCCAGATCACTTTACCGTTCGTGCCGTCGATGATCAACCTGTATTTATCGCCGGAACCTTGCGAATAGATCCGCGACATTTCTTCCAGATCGGTCAGGGCGATCTTTGATCCGTCGGGCGTGATGCATCCGCTTCGGACGATCATAAAGTCTACTGAAGGCGGTATACATGCCAATCCAAAAATGATCAAAACACCCATGATCAAAGCGATGTTTACGGTATGCTGATCAACTATTTTTCTCGCCATAATTGGACCACTAGGAACGTCGGGCAGCGCCTCGTCACCAATGTTCTTGGTGGCACGGATTATATGTAAACAGATCGTTGGATTCAAACTGAAAAGCTACAAATGGTCATCTTATTCATTAAAGGCAGCGGATATAAGTGTGATGCAAACTCCTTTTGCGATAGGGTATCCCTTAGTGATGCTCGTGGCTTGCATTTCGATGAATTTTTGGAGTATCTTGTCTAAATCGAAGAGCAGATAAATTGAATTAATGCGTGTTTTAGGAATCGATCCGGGCAGCGAAACGCTCGGCTGGGGTGTGGTCGACGGCACCGGAACCAAATACACGCTCGTCGATTTCGGCACGGTCAAGTCGAATACGCGTGACTCGTTTTCTAGGCGGCTTCACAATATTTACGACGCTGTTGCCGACCTGATGGCGGTTCACTCGCCTGATGTTTTGTCGGTCGAAGACACGTTCTATGCTGTAAATGTCGGCGTCGCATTAAAGCTCGGGCAAGTTCGCGGCTTAATGTTATTGCTTGCCGAACAACGCGGAATGGAGATCGCCGAATACGCTCCGCGTTTAATAAAGCAGACGGTCGTCGGACACGGCAACGCTGAAAAACAACAGGTGCAGCAGATGGTCAAGATCCTGCTCAAAATGAAAACGATCCCGACGCCGCACGACGCGGCCGACGCACTTGCGATCGCGATCTGTCATTTTCATCACTCAGGCATGCAGGACAAGATCAAACAGGCCAAAAAGCGGCTCAAATAATTTTGCGGATCGGGAACGTTATGAAACTCCCCTTATATGCAACTCTCTTAATCGCGATAGCTGTGTTCTGCGGCTCAATACTTGCACAGACAAAAAAACCGATAGTTCAAGCGAAATCACGTCCGGCGGGAACAAAAGCTGCTGAGATCGGCAAATCGGCTGTTGTCGTCGATGAGACTCTCTCGGTGCTTCGCGAAGAGCCGAGCCTATATGGCCTGCCCATTCATCGAATGCAGCGTGGGAGAAAGGTGCAGATAATCGGCGTCGCCGAGGCGGATGGTGTGAAGTTTTTCAAGGTAGCCGCTCCTCCGACCAGTTTCGGTTGGGTTCAGGCGGACGCGGTCTTCGGCAAATTCCGCCCCGGTGACGATGAACGATTGGCGAGACTCGTGCAGGCGCTAGATGGGTTTGATCAGATCGAAGCGGCTAACGAGTATTTCATGCTCTTTCCTGAATCTAAGTTCCGGCCGGCTACCCTGCTGCTTTTTGGCGATCTGCTCGAGGAAGTTGCTTCCAAGCTCTCAAAAGATGCCGCCGGTAAGCTCAAACGCGGTGAAATGGCGGCCTCAAGCGCGCCTGTGCACAGTTACTTTCTCAATTACGTCAGCCTCGACCGCTATCGCAAACTCGGGGTCGTATTTCTCTTCAATACCAACACAAGACAATTCCATTACAATGGCGGGAGTTGGGCGGAGGTGATAAAGAAATTCCCGGGAACGCCTGAGGCTGCCGAAGCCCAGAAACGTATCGATTCGTTGAAAGTAAAGCTGGAAAGGACTCTCGCGAGCAGGTGATCAGATCTCTTTGGTCATGAACACACTGTTCGGGTCTTCGCGATAATCGGCGAACGGGCCGCAATATTCAAATCCAAATATTTTATAGAGCCGACGTGCCGGTTCAAACTCATCCATCGAACCGGTCTCGAGGCTGACCCGCCTATATCCGCGGCCCTTAGCCTCATCCAGCATGTGTGCCAGTATTTGACTCGCGACACCTTTTCTACGATGTGCCGCCGCGGTCCGCATCGATTTGACCTCTGCATGAGAGGCATCGAGTTCCTTGATCGCTCCGCAGCCGAGCAATTCATCGTCTTCCCATGCTGCCCAAAACGTGATTTCCGGTCGTTGGAGTTTGTTGAGATCGAGCGCATGTACGCTCTCCAGCGGCGAGATCGCCATCATGTTCTGCAAGTGCTCGTTGAGCAAGCCCTGGATTCGCGGATCGGTGAGATCGTCAACCTTGATTTCCATTGTTGGATATAATGGCGGCCGCAACCGACGTCGCGACTCGAGCGTTGTTTTCTAACAAGGCGATATTTGCGGTCAACGTCCGTCCGCCGCTTTGTTCCGACATTTGAGAGAGCAGAAACGGCGTGATCTCTTTGCCGATCACACCGCGTTCATCGGCGAGTTTAAGTG
>CAZVDM010000216.1:0-5779 GCA_964625555.1 uncultured Chloracidobacterium sp. | reverse complement strand
TTGCCTTTGTCGGTAGTAAAACGGGAGAGGACCTTGACGTCGTCGTTGAAGATGACGATCGAGACCTTGTCGCTGCTGTCGACCGTTTCGACAAAGCTGCGGGCGGCTTTGCGGATGAAAGTAACGTAATTCTCAACGCTCCCCGAAACGTCAAGCAGCAGCACGAGGTTAAAAGGTGCGGTCGATTGTTCGACCGAAACGATCTCGCGGCTCGCTCCGCTCTCGGTGATCTCAAAATCATCGGCCTTGAGCCCCGCGATCGCACGATTCTGCAGATCAGTGACGCGTAGTGTTGCACGTTTTAGTTTCGCCGTCGGCAGATCGGCCGGCGTCGCCTTTGGCGAGAAACGCGGTTCGAGCTTCAGCGGCGGCAGCGAACGCGCGTACTCGCCGTAATATTTGGGGGCGGCACGGCGGATGGCTTCCATCAGTAAACTGTCGCCGCTGCGGACGATAGCTTTCGCCGCATTTGTGAGTGGGCGTTCACGCAGATCGCTGCCGACCTCGCTCGGCGGAACATTGAGCAAAATTATGCCGCGAGCGGTGGTGAAGTTCAGAGTGACGCCTTTAGGCGTTTTGTCTTTGGTCCTTGGTTTTGGATCGTCGGCGTCAGGCTCACTCCCCGCGGCCCGCGTTTCCGCCTTTTTCTTCTTTTCACCAGTTCGCCCTTTGATCTCGAAGCGGCCGCCGGACTTCTCTTTGACCTCGGCGATATCAAGATCTGCGAGATATCGCGGTCGCGATTCGGTCCATTGGAAATAGTAAATGAGGTCTTCGTCAGGAATGTCAGTCGTGATCGTGCCGGTGTCGGTGAAAACTTCGATCGACGCGAGATCGCCCATAACATCGACCGCACCGGTCGTCGTTTCGATCTTGACCGAGGAACGCTCGGGCAGCGTTAGTTCGACATCGACGCGCTTCTTCGGATCATTTGGCGTCACGACGATCAGCATGCCGCCTTTGGCTGACGATATCTTTATCTCGTTATCCGAAAGCCCGTTTGACGAGACCGCTTTAATTGTCCCGCCGACGGTCTCGCCTTCTTTCGCGGGCTCGACTGCCTTTGCGGTCACGCGGCCAAAGTGGTTTACAACCTCAATGTGGCCACCGTCAGAGATCTTGAGCTCGCGCACGACATCCTGACCAAATGCCGTAAAGCACAAGCTCAACACGATGCATAGTAACTGTATGTTCAGCCGAAAGATATGCTGCATGTCCTAAGACTTGCTCGGGATGCGGCCCGATTGGATTAGACGCTGGCGAACGCGTTCCTGCCACTTCTTGGTTGGACGGTTGCCGTCCTCGAAACGTTCGACCAGATCGTTCAGCGATTCGCCGCCTGCCAGCCTCGTCTTTATATATAGTAGCGCAACGATGATAGAGGAGAACGAAAAAACAAGTATCTGCATCGGCAGCCAGATGAGCTGGATCAGTGATTCAAGTATCGTGCTGCGAACCCGCGTCTGCATGTCCATTTCTTCGCCCTTTCCGTTAAGGCGGTTGCCGCGTCCGAAGTTGAAGTTGAGTGAATCGTCCTTTGGTGCTTTTTCGGCGGTCGTCGCAGTCTCGGCCGGAGTTTCGGCTGCCGCGGGTGCATTTTCGGTGACCTCGACAGGCTGGACAGCCTGAGTCTGATCCTTTGGTTTCGGGTCAAAGGCCTTTGCGGAGACATTGACGACAAACGAGATCGAACCCGCGATTATTGCCGGTATCAACAGCATAATCGCGACTGCACCTGCCGTGGTCATAATTGAACGGCGAACGAGTTGCCTGGATCTGCGCATGGCTGCGATCACACCAACATTTTCGAGCATTATGACCGAAGGGACGAGTATCCACATCAGATATGCCCCGAGGAAACCGACGATCGCACCGATGGCCGCACCGACGAGTCCTACGGGGACGAATATCCAGATCGTATCTGCGACGAAGTATCCCAAAAGGCCGACTAATCCGAAGACGATGAATCCCGCGATGCCAAGTACCGCCGACGCTACGAATGGGAGCAAAGCTGTCAAGACACCCGCTCCAGCGATCCTTTTCCATTTGCGGCGGGCCTCAGCGAGGGCCGGGCGCAGTCGCAGGGGTCTGAGCGGAACGGTTAAATGTTGAAGGACTATCCACGCGATCGTACCGACGATCAGATTCGTGCAAAACGCCGTGGCGATCGAGAGCAGAACGCTGTCGATGCCGATCAAAATGCCGCCTGTCGAACTCTCGATCACTTCGCTCACCCGCAAAAAGGAAAGCACCAGAAGCGTGAGCGTCAGAATAATTATCGGTATCGAGTAGAACGCGGAAAGCGTGAGAAACTTGGGCAAGTGCTCGCTATAGATCACGAGTGCTCGGCTAAGCAGGCCCCATATACCTTCGCTGCGTGATCGCAATACGCTCGCGAAACCCTCTGCCGTCTGCGGCCTTTTCGCTGGATCCTTGGCAAGGGCCGCGTGGATCGATTTCCGCATTTTTCTCCGCACTCTCTTTGCGGCGAGTGGTGGCGGTTCGACGTTTTTGTGCGATTCCATTACGTCTTTGAAATCGCCTTCGAATGGGGTCCTGCCCGCGAGCATCTGATACGCGATCACGCCCAGGCTGTATATATCCGAACGCGGATCAAGATGTTCGCCGCGGCATTGTTCGGGGGACATATAAAGCGGCGTGCCCAAAACTGCCCCGACGCGTGTCAGGCCCGCAGTCGTCGGTGCATCTGTCAATGAATTTCCCGTCGTCCTACGCCGACTTGTCTGTTCAGCGTCAATGGAAACTTCGTCCGAGATCAACCGCGTACCGACACTGTCTTGATCATCCGCATGCTGGTCGTATATCGCAGTCTGTTTTTCGTCGCTCAAAGGCTCAAGCGAAACCGTATTGCCCTCTGTAGCCATTGTGCCATGCTCCGCGGACTGAACGATCGTGGAAGCTTCGGCAACAAGTGTCGAGATATTCCCGCCGATGGTCGTCTTCGCGTCGCCGGCTAATGTGTGGGTCGACCGCATAAATTCGGCCGGGATGTCGCCATTCGACATTTCGTGCTCTTCGAGCTTGGCGATCCCAAAATCAAGCACTTTGACGGTGTAGCCGCCGCGTTGATTTGGTTCGAGCCAGATGTTGTCTGGTTTCAGGTCGCGATGGATTATGCCCTGGGAATGAGCCTCCTGAACGGCAGAGCAGACCTGTTCCAAAATATCGAGTGTCCATCCGACCGGCAGATTCTTTTCCTCATCGAGGATCTCACCGAGCGTACAGCCGTCGAGATATTCCATTACAAGATATGCAACCTGACCGCCGCGTGAATCTGCAAAGCCGAAGTCGGTCACATCGACCACATTCGGATGCCGCAAACGCCCCGCAGCACGTGCTTCGCGTCGAAACCGCTCGACAAATTCGGCCCGCTGCATGAATTGCGGTGCGATGATCTTAACGGCAACAGGCCTCTCAGTCCCGAGGTGGGTCGCGAGATAGACCGTCCCCATACCGCCGCGTCCAAGCTCGCGTTCGATGTGGTATTTTCCGTCCAGTGTTTGGCCTGCGAAGTCCAAATATTTCATAACTGGTAAGTGGAAACTCTAACGGTTTTCCTCTCGCTTTTGCAAGTAACTACGACGTTCGCGGAGATTAAGTTTGGAGATCGTGCGTAAGGATTTGTCAATCGCCCGTCAAGCCCAAGGTCCGCAAAAGAGGTCGCAGATAAGCCCTTTGATAAATGACAAATTCAAGTGGACGCCGCCGCGTGTATTGTATTTTCCGGAATTCTGTCTTAAACTGTCTCAAATTTTATCGATTCGGCTGCTCCCTGATCATCTTTTTCCAATTTTGGAGAGAAATTGATTGTTTTATGCGTGCAACGCCGTATCGCTTGTGTTAGTCTTATTTCCGTGGAGAGAAACTTAACGGTTTTTAGTGACAAAAGTTCGGGACGGGAGAATTAAAATATGAGTTTGGACAAAGGTAAAGCGATCGAGTCGGCATTGCTGCAGATCGAAAAGAAATTTGGCAAAGGTTCGATAATGCGTTTGGGCGAAAGGCCGCACGAGGATATCGGTGCAATTTCTACAACGTGTTTGAGCCTTGATGCCGCGATCGGTGTCGGCGGTTTTCCTCGCGGAAGGATCATAGAGGTTTACGGGCCGGAAAGCTCGGGTAAAACAACGCTCGCACTCACGGTCGTGGCATCTGCTCAAAAGACCGGCGGTGTCTGCGCCTACATTGACGCCGAACACGCGATGGACCCCGAATACGCGACCAAGCTCGGCGTCAACATCGACGACATGCTCATTTCGCAGCCCGATTCGGGCGAACAGGCACTCGAGATCGCCGAAACGCTGATCCGCTCGAACAGCGTCGACGTCATCGTCATCGATTCGGTCGCCGCCCTCGTGCCGCGCGCCGAACTCGACGGCGAAATGGGCGATTCCCTGCCGGGTTTGCAGGCACGCCTGATGTCGCAGGCACTGCGAAAGATCACGGCGATCGTGTCGTCGTCGAACACGTGCTTTATCTTTATCAATCAGCTTCGCGAAAAGATCGGCGTCTTTTTCGGCTCGCCGGAAACAACGACCGGCGGCAAGGCCCTCAAATTCTACGCAAGTCTTCGCCTCGACATCCGCCGCATCGGTGCGATCAAAGACGGTGACAAGGTCGTCGGTAACCGCACCCGCGTCAAGGTCGTAAAAAACAAATGCGCACCGCCGTTCCGCGAGTCCGAATTCGACATCATGTACGGCGAAGGTATCTCGAAAGAAGGCGACCTGCTCGATCTTGCCGTCAATCACAACATCGTTGAAAAGAGCGGTGCGTGGTTCTCCTTCAAGGGTGAACGCCTCGGCCAGGGCCGCGACAACGTAAAGAATATGCTCAAGGAAAATACTGAACTCCTCGAACGAATCGAAAACGATGTTAAGGAAGTTCTTGGTTTCACGAAGGTCGATGCCGCAGCGGCATAGGACAGATCCAAACTGAACAAAGGGTGCAATGAAATTCCTGTTTCACTGCACCCTTTGTTATTGATGATCGCCAATGCCACACTACGGCCTTTTTGGCAATTTGTTCGTATTCTTCTTCATCATCGGAGTATCCGTAGATGATCCAGGAGGCGGTGTGCCGTCTTTCGGCTGCATGCCCATTTGTTTGCGTATCTCTTCTGGTGATGGTATTCCCGGCGTCGGCGTAACACCCGGCTTCATCGGTTTTTTCATTTCTTCCGGGCTCGGAATGCCGGGTGTCGGTGTTGCGCCTTTGGGAACACTCATCGGCGTCGCCGGAATTCCCGGCGTCGGAGTGCCCGTGATCGGCACCGGACTGGTCGACAGGCCCGGTGGAAGGTTGTTGTTATCCAGCGTGACCGCTCGGTTGGAATTAACGTTGGCGTTGTTCGCCGGGGCCGATCCGCAGGCCGCGAAAAAAGTGGCCGCGGTCAAAAGGAGAAAGAGTGCGAAAATTCTGATCATAAGTAATGCCTCTCGAGAGTAAAAATATTTGTGCCGGTTTAGAGGTTGCGTCCCCGGAGGGCAGCGACGGCGTCCAAACCGGCACAGGAAGGTTAAGTTCGAAACCACGGCTGACCTTGGCAGAAACAGCCGCTAAATTGTGATTATAAGACTCACGACGCCGTTGTCAATACCTTTTTTGGTACTAAAAAACGCGATTTTTATCGCGTGGTCGAGATTTGACATCGGCAAACTGCTTATTTACACTTACAAATTCGCCTCATTGTTGAGCGCGACTCGGCCAGATAGCTCAGTTGGTAGAGCAGCGGACTGAAAATCCGCGTGTCGGCGGT
>CAZVDM010000215.1:0-5787 GCA_964625555.1 uncultured Chloracidobacterium sp. | reverse complement strand
AAAGACGAAAACGGTGTCAGGCCTGCGTTTTTGCGATTCCACTAGTCAGCGTGACGCAATTTGGTTGCAAAAATATTTCTAACTTCTACTACCTTTTGAAGGGCCTTTGTCCCGGTACTTTGTCTTTGAGTGCTTTATCGCGGTCGGCGGTGATATCGGAACGGCCGTTTTCGTCGTCCTCGTCCGCGAGCGGTGGCCTGAAGTTGAGGCATTAGCTTATTCTTCGCGAGAATGGCGAAGTTTTGGCACTCACATAACCATTGTCATCGGCTCAGTCAAATTCGTCGTTCTGATCGATCTCGTCGGAAGGCATAGTGAAGCTCATTTCGCTCGACTTCGGGCTCCGAAACGGCTAGCAACAGTCGTTTGTCTTCGAAAATGATCTGTCGCTGGGCCCTTTTTCATTGTCGCTGGGGCCGTTTTTGATTGTCGCTCGACTGCATTAACGGTGTCGCTGGGCCTCTCAGAACTGTTGCTGGACACGGGTTTTACTGCATTTCTGCGAAAACTCAGGACAAATTGTGGTACGTACCACAATTTAAATGTGAGGTGAAAAAAACACATTTGGTTCACCACCAAAAACAATCCTGGCTACCCGAATTCGGTTCACGGCATCCTAATCTCTCCGGCCTTTGCGAAACGTCCGTGTACTCCGTGAGTGAATTTTAATTGAGGTCTCTGATCGGAGAGAACGTTTGATTTACATTGACGGTCGATTTTGTTACTTTCTAATGTTTAGATGGCGCGATTAGGCGGTAAAGAGATGAACTTAGAACGAACCCATTTACATATCCTGCACGAAACGGCCGATCTATCGGACCGGGCGAGGACCGGCGTTTCGCTGCATTGCCATACCGAGCATTCCAAGGAGATGTTAGATTTTGTTCCTCATTACGCGAACAAACTGCCGATCATTTCATTTTTCTGGAAACGTGAGAAGCAGAAGTATTTTGAGCGCGAGGGCAAATTCCCTGATTTCTCCACCGCTTTCTGGTCGCCGCCGCTGACGGGCCAGATGGTGTATGACATTGAAAAGGAACAGATAAACGGCGCCGGCCTGGACGCGTTCGTATCGATCACCGACCACGATAATATCGCGGCGAACCTGACGGTCACGGAAAACGCCGAAAACAAGAACGTCCCGATATCGCTCGAATGGACGGTGCCCTTTGAATACGGGTTCTTTCACGTCGGCGTCCACAATCTGCCAAAGGATCGTGCCGACGAACTCGGCCAGACGCTGATCGGCTATACGTTCGACAAAGATCTGCACAGTGTCGAACGCCTCAATGAGCTGTTCTCAATGCTCAATGAGATCCCTGAGGTCCTCGTGATCCTCAACCATCCGATCTGGGATATCGAGATGGTCGGCAAGGAAAAGCATGAGATCCTGCTCAAGAACTTCATCCGCGAACACGGCCGCTGGATCCACGCATTTGAGATCAATGGTTTTCGCAGCTGGTCCGAGAATAAGCAGGTAATCGAAATGGCCGAGGCTCTCGGCATCCCGATCGCGACCGGCGGCGACCGTCATGGATGCCGTCCGAACACGGTGATAAACCTGACAAATGCCGCGACCTTCGAAGAATTTGTCGAAGAGATCCGCGTCGAAAAACGCAGCCAGGTCGCGCTGATGCCCGAGTACGAACGCCCGCTGCATTCACGGCAGCTGCAGTCATTTTCAGAGATACTGTCTCACTATCCGGATTTTCCCGACCACCGCAGACGCTGGTTCGATCGCGTTTTCTTTGATACCGGCGACGAAAAAGGCCTTGTACCGCTTTCGCATCGCGGATGGAAACTCGGCGGGCCTGTTTGGCTCCGTTGGGCGATCAAGACGCTTGGCTTTTTGGGCAGCCCGACGGCAAGGCCGATATTCCGTATGGCTCGCAAGCGAGTTGACCGTGTTCCTGTGAGTGCGGCGAGAACAAAATTCGAGATCCCTGACCTCGACGATCTTTCAAGAGAGCTATCGTCGGAAACGGTCTAGTTTTTTTATTAGCGATTTATTAATTAAACGGCGGGCCCAGCCCGCCATTTGTAATTATAAGGATATTTTGTGAGCGAGAATTTACGCGTAGCCTTTTTTCCGGATTCATATCTGGAGGTGAACGGCGCCGCAATGACATGCAGACGGCTGACCGATTTTGCCGGGCGAAAGAACCGTCCCTACCTTTGCGTTCATGCCGGCCCCACAACTGAACTTACTGTAGATGGGAGCGTTACACACCTGTCGCTCAAACGTTCGCCGCTGGCGATCTCGCTCGACGAAGACCTTGCGTACGACCCCTTGTTTCAGCGACATACTGCGCGTGTAATGAAACAACTCGTTGAGTTCAAGCCGGATGTGATACACATCACCGGCCTGAATGATGTGAGCATTATCGGGGCGTATCTCGCTTGGAAGCTGCAGCTTCCGCTGCTCGGCTCTTGGCACACCAACATACATGAATTCGCCGCTAGCCGGATCGAACGGATGCTACGCTTCCTACCGAAAGGAATTGTGAAGAAGATCGCCGATATTGCTGAGCACCGGATCATGCAGGGCTGTATTTTATACTACAAAATGCCGAAAGTGATCTTGTCGCCCAATCAGGAATTGGTCGATGATCTCGGCAGGCGAACGGGCCGGGAGTCGCGTTTGATGGGCCGCGGCGTAGATCCTGAGTTCTTCGGGCCTCAAAAGCGGACAGTGAATGACAATATCTTTAGGCTTGGCTCGGTAGGCCGGCTTCGTGCCGAGAAAAATGTGAAGGTTCTTGTCGATGTCGAAAAGGCGTTTATCGATGCAGGGATCGAAGATTACGAGTTTTTGATCGTGGGCGAAGGCACTGAGCGGCAATTTCTCGAAGAGAATATGAAGCGAAAGGTGATCACCGGCTTTATCGAAGGCGAACCTTTAGCCGAGGCGTATGCTAATATGGACGTTTTCCTGTTCCCTTCCGAGACCGATGCGTTTGGGAATGTCGCCCAGGAAGCTAATGCGTCAGGAGTGCCGGCAATCGTTTCGGACAAGGGAGGCCCAAAGTTCATTATCAGCGAAGGCGTTAGCGGATTTGTGGCACATGAGACGGGCGACTTTGCGAAATACGCACTCGAGTTGTATCGCGACCGTGAAAAACTAGCTAAGATGAAACTTGATTCGCGTGAAAACGCATTGTCCAAATCGTGGGATTCGATCTTCGAGAGCGTTTATGATGGATATGCAGAGGCGATCAAACTGGAACAGGAGAAAAAAGCTTCGCTGACGAAATGATCGACCAAGAGACAGATCCAGTTTTCGGCGACGAAGACAAACAAGCCCCTCGACAAAGCATCAAGACAGTATTTCTCCACCTCTTGCGGCATCCCATTGATACGCTTGTCCTTCGTTGGAACTGGAAAGCCGCCGTGCTGAGCGCAATGCTCCGTGCGCCGATATTCTTTTTTACTTACCTATTCAAGAAGGACGGGCTGAAATTGGCCATCGGGGCCGCGATCGCTCAATCAATTTTTAGGTTCATTTTTGGCGGCGTGAACGGCGCGATAATTCAATCTTTCAGTAAGGTCGAACCGCCTTGGCATGCGATCCTGACGGTTCCGCTGGTACTTGCGACGGTCAGCCATTTGATCGAATTCGGCGTGCAGACGCTATATGACAATCAAACGGGTGTTGACGGCAAGAACAAAGCTCTGGCGATCTCGATCCTTGTTTCTGCGATCTCAGCAGTATTCAATCTTTTTGCAATGCGTCGCGGGGCATTGCTGGTAAAAGACGAAAGCCAGCAATCGATCTGGCGCGACCTCAAGCGGATGCCATGGCTCGCACTCGAATTTTTGTCTTTCCCTCTCGTGTGGACGTGGCGGAAGTCTAAGAAAAAGGACTCGAACTGATCTATGTAGACCGACATCGATCACAATCTGGCGAGATGAACCTAATACCAAGGGTAGCCCTGTTTGCCGATACATTTCACGAAATAAACGGGGCCGCGAACTTCTTGCGCCGTCTGACGTCTTACGCCAAAGATAACGGCCATCCGCTCCTGTGCATTCGATCCGGCTGCGAAACAAGAGTCTCAAACGACGGTTCGGTTCGCTATCTCGATCTCAAGCGTATCCGCGCTTCAATACCACTCGACGGCGACTTTAGATACGATCCGCTTTTATGGCGCAAACGGGCTCTTGTAAAAAGGACATTAAAAGAATTTGGTGCCGATGTAATTCATCTGACGGGCCTCAACGATATTAGCCAGTTTGGGTTTGTCCATGCCCATTTTATGAAGATCCCGGCGGTTGCGACATGGCACACTAACACCCACGAATATGCTGCCGAACGCCTGCTGAGCCTCGGCAATTGGCTGCCGCAGGCAGTCCGATGCAAGATCGGCAAAGCTATTGAAGGGGCGACAATGTTCGGCCTGATGAAACTCTACTTTCTGGCCCAAATGCAGCTCGCTCCGAATCAGGACCTTGTAGACGAGATCGGCCGAATGACGAAACGCCCTTCGTTCCTGCTTCGACGCGGAGTAGATGTCGAGATGCTCTCGCCCGCAAAGCGTACTCGGAAATCGGACGATAATGAATTTGTTTTGGGATTTGTCGGCAGGCTGAGGGCGGAAAAGAATGTCCGGGCACTCGGTCGCCTTGACGCTGCGTTACAAGCGACGGGTGTGACCAATTACCGCTTCCTGATCGTCGGTGATGGCGACGAAAGGCCTTGGCTAGAAAAGCAACTGTCGAAGGCTGAATTTACCGGCGAGATCCGCGGTGAAGCAGTTGCCGAGGCGTTTGCAAATATGGATCTGTTTGTATTTCCGTCATTAACTGATGCTTTCGCAAATGTGGTTTTGGAAGCGATGTCTTCCGGCGTCCCCCCAATTGCATTTCCTGTCGGCGGCCCAAAATTTCTGATCGAAGACAACAAAAGTGGGCTTATCGCCAACACCGAGGACGAACTCGCGGTCAAAGTGGCCGAGGTCATAAGGGCTCGAAATGTTCTTCAGCCGATGCGGATCGAAGCAAGACAATTTGCGATCGAACACTCGTGGAATGAGATCTTCAAAAAAACCTACGGTTATTACGACCTTTGTGCGTCTTACGATAAGAAAGTCAGAGCCTGAACCAACGTACTCCGGACATTCCGAATCAAACCTTCAGGGCCATTCAACTAAATCATCGTGTCACTAAAATCCGTTCATATTACCAATTACTATCACAAGAATTCCGGCGGGATCAGTACTGCTTACAACAAGCTTCTCGAAGCTGCCAACCGCCGCAAACGCTATGTCCGGCTGATCGTTCCGGGCGAGAGATCGTCGGTCGAAGAGGTGGGAGAGTTTGGCAGGATCTATTACGTGAAGGCGGATTTCTCGCCGATCTTTGACAAGCGATACCGTCTGATGCTGCCGTGGAAGACCTACATCTTCGACAGTTCACCAATAAAAGCGATTCTTCGCGACGAAAAGCCTGAGATCATTGAGATCGGCGAAAAATACACGCTGAGCCTGATGGCCGGACTTCTCAGAAAGCACATCATGAATGTCCAAAGTAAACGGCCGATGTTAGTTCAGTTTTCGTGCGAGCGGATGGACGATAATGTCAGCTCGTTCATCTCAACAGGGCGAATATCGAAGTGGTTCACTCGTCGATACACGGCAAACTATAATCTGCCAATGTTTGATTTTCATTTGGCAAATTCCGAATACACAGGGCAGGAATTTTTTGAATCGACGTGTGCGTCAGAGAACCCTAATCGCTCCGACCGTGTGCTCAATTGGTGTTGGCGATTTTTGAGGGCCGCTCAGGTGA
>CAZVDM010000214.1:0-5819 GCA_964625555.1 uncultured Chloracidobacterium sp. | reverse complement strand
TCGTCAATCGATTTGATCTGGCGGTCGATGGTGTCGACCTCCATACCGCGCGACAAATTCTCGACCGGCAGAGGTTTTTTCATTCGGTCTTCAATGCCAGGTTTGAGAAAAATTGCGGCGATGATCGTTCCGACCGCAAAAAGCGCACCAAACGCGATCGGCGGAATGAAGATGAGAGGGTTTGAATTTCGAGTAATAGCAACCAAATTAGTAGCTCAACTCTTTATAGCACCGGCAATCGGGCTGGATGCGGAAGCATACAGTCGTTTGGGCATGCGACCGGACAGATACGCGAGACGGCCGGCACGGACGGCGAGGTTCATGGCGGTGGCCATGGCGGCGGCGTCGCGGGCTTCCGCTATGGCGGTGTTCATTAGGATCGCGTCGGCGCCGAGTTCCATGGCGATGGCGGCGTCGGACGGGACGCCGACACCGGCATCGACAATTATCGCCGCGTCGGGCAACTGCTCTCGCATTATTCTAAGATTCGAAGGGTTCTGCACACCCATTCCCGAGCCGATCGGGGCGGCCAGCGGCATGACGGCGGGGCAGCCAGCGTCGAGTAATTTCTTTGCCATTATCAGATCGTCGGTGAAATACGGCAGAACGATAAAGCCCTCTTTTACCAATATTTTAGCGGCTTCAAGTGTTTGTTCGTTGTCGGGCAGCAGCGTGACCGGATCTCCGATTACCTCGAGCTTGATCCATTCAGTTTCGAGAGCTTCGCGTGCCAAACGAGCCGTGCGGATCGCATGTTCGGCGTCATAGCATCCGGCGGTGTTCGGCAGGATCTTCATCGACGGCGCGAGGTGGTCGAGAAACGATTCGCTCGAGCCGTCGAGCGGCACGCGATTGACGGCGACTGTCACCATTTCTGCACCGGAAGCGATATGAGCGGCCTTCATCTCGCCATACGAACGATACTTGCCGGTACCGATAATGAGGCGTGAAGTGAATTGGTGATCTGCGAGTTGAAATGTATCCAAGTTCATCTATTGCAATTTTCACGCAAAGTCGCAGAGAACGCAAAGCAAGAAAATTGCCATAGAGGGCACGGACGTCACAGAGAGGACAATTAATAGAGAACTGCGGCCTTAACTCGGTGTCTTTCGTGTTCTTTGTGGCTAACCTCCGCCAACGAAGTGGATGACTTCAATCCGGTCGTCTTGATTTACGGCAGTCTGCGGCCAATCGAGACGTCTGACGACTTGGCCGTTCAGTTCGATCGCGATGCGTTGTTTTGGCAGGGAAAAATGTTCGAGAAGTTGGTCAAGACTGACCGTTTCCGGGATATCTTTTGTTTCACCGTTAAGCGTTATGTTGATCTCGGTCATTACGGAGATTTTCCGCTTTGATGAACGCAATTTCAAATTTGAAATTCCAGATCTGAAATTCCGCATCGTCAATTAGCCCGGCGTGACTACCCGTCTCAGCTCTATCTCTTCGCCCTCGGTGATGGCGCGGATGAGA
Organism: uncultured Chloracidobacterium sp.; assembly: GCA_964625555.1. Taxonomy (GTDB): domain Bacteria; phylum Acidobacteriota; class Blastocatellia; order Pyrinomonadales; family Pyrinomonadaceae; genus OLB17. Next base: position 4,349 of record CAZVDM010000214.1, on the reverse strand, counting down.
AGTGCTGCGCGTCCGGACTGGAAATGGGGAAGCTGGAGGTGGACGTTTGCGAGGCCGTTGTGGTCGGTCTTGGCGTGAAATATGACCGGGCGAAAGCTCGAGCCCAACACTTTGATCATTATCTGGGCGCCTCCGACTACACGGCTGGATGTTCCGCGGCAGAGCATAATGTTGACCGTGCGGCGGTCGCCGCCCGCAAACTTAGTATCGCCCAACAGCTCCAGGCTGAGCTTTTCGTTGGTCGGACGTTCAACGCCGGACAGTTCGCTGACGACCTCGACCGATGTCGAATCGATCTCGATCACATCCACCTCGACGATGCTGACGTCCTCAAACAGCGGAGCATCTGCGAAAAAGTCGTTGGCGTTGATGACCGGTTCGTCGGCGATCTCAGTTGTTGACTCAGGCTCAAATAACGGAATTGCCGGCGGCTGCAGCGGCTCGGTTCGGGCGTCCGGATCGACCGCATCGGCAGGCGTGTAGGTAACGATCCGCGCAGTCTCGATCTTCGCGATCGGCATCGGAGCGATCGGTGCAGCGACGGGGAGATCGGCGGCGACAACGGGCGTACTACGTACGGCGGCGACCGCGGCCGGAGCAGCCTTACCCGACATTTTCTTTAGATCTTCCAAACGGCCTGCCTTTACGGCGGCACAGATCAGTTTATGCTGGCGGTTTAGTCGATCCGTGATCTCGGTCTCGTCAAATTCGTTCTCGGCGAGGTCCTCATAGCTGACGCGTTTGCTCGCCAGAATGGTGCCGCCGTCGTACACCAGCGACACGATCAATTTCGCCGACAGACCTTTGTCTTCGGTTTGAACGTGGTACACGACACCGTCAAATTCTATATCTGTATTGAAACCAGAGATCACAATGCTATCTAAACCAATTTGTGCGAGGAAATACGGCGGATTTTCAGCAGCGACTGCCTACTAAAAGTTAACATAGGCAATTGACCACGGTCAACGAATAAATGCGGTCATTAGGCGTCAATGCGCTTGGGCCAACGCCTTGACACTATTAGAGGGTTAAATTACGATTTAGATTGTGCCAAAATTCTCAATCTAAGCAATCGCGTGCAAGCTACAATTGCACCATTTTTTCGGTCAATTTAGTCAGTAGATAAGGTCGAGATGTCTGAATATAACGTTTTCGATTACGTTCCTATTGCGATCATGTTCATTGTCGCGGCGGGCTTTGGCGTGAGCCAATTACTGGTCACGCAGTTGATCGGTCCGCGCAAACGCACCGCTACGAAACTGATGCCTTACGAATGCGGGAAAGACCCGATCGGATCGGCCCGCGATAAGTACTCAATCAAATTTTACACGGTTGCAGTGATCTTCCTTCTGTTCGATATCGAAGTCTTGTTCATGATCCCGTTCGCTGTCGCATTCAAGAGTTTGCTCGCAGAAGAAAATGTAACGGGCATAATGTACGGCACGATCGCGTTGGTCGAGATCATTGTATTCATCGCGACATTGGTGGTCGGCTATATTTACGTTTGGAAAAAAGGCATCTTCGATTGGGGAATGCAGGCCAAGGCGGAGGCTCGCGAAGAGGCGAAGCAAATGGCAAAACGCCGCCGTGCTGAGGCTGATGCGAAGATGAAGCTCGCCGCATGAGTTTAGAGTGCAAGCTTTAGCTTGTATCTGGCTGGAAAAGAGACAAGCTAAAGCTTGCACTCTGGGCATTTTATGGGACTAGAAAATAATCTATTCGAATCGCTGCCGGACGTCGTCACGGTGAACCTGGACGCCATTATAAATTGGGCGCGAAAGAGCAGCATCTGGCCGGCGACATTCGGACTCGCATGCTGCGCGATCGAAATGATGAACACCGCCGCCAGCTCGCGCAACGATCTTTCTCGTTTCGGAGCGGAGACTTTCCGGGCATCGCCGCGGCAAGCGGACGTAATGATCGTTTCGGGACGCGTTTCGCGTAAGATGGCGCCGGTGCTGCGCCGCGTTTACGATCAAATGCCGGAGCCGAAATGGGTCATCTCGATGGGTGCCTGTGCGACTTCAGGCGGTGTTTTTGATAACTATGCGATCGTTCAGGGTGTCGACAAGATCGTACCTGTCGATATTTACATTCCGGGCTGTCCGCCGCGTCCGGAAATGCTGGTTCACGCGATCACGATGCTGCAGGACAAGATCATGAAAGAGTCGGTCAAAGACCGCCGTGATACGTATGAAGCGGAATCGCGCGTCTCGGTCGTTCCAGGCACGCTGCCTGTGACCGAAGGCACGGCACTCGAACGTGAAATGGAAACCGAGGTCGCGTCGGGCGAGGCGTCACGGCCGTATTCAGTGCCGTCGAAGCACGAACGGCGACGTACTTCTTAGTAATGAAGAGAGCTATTCTCGCATTTTCGGCGATACTCCTGATATTCCTCGGTCTTGTGCTTGAGGGAAAGGCACAAGCGAAAAAGCCGTGGGCAGCGCCAAGGGCGGGAAATTGGACGGTTACGGCCAAAGACGAAGAGAATACGGATTGGAACGGCCGCCTGATACTGGTCAGAATAGGAGCAGGAAGATATCGAGGCCATTTCTACTGGATCTCTGGGGATATGTCGGTGTCAGGTCGTGAGTATTTTAACGGCAGCTTTGACCGGCTCACCGGAAAGATGAAACTAACTTCGTACAAGGTTAAGAATATCAAGGGCGAACTCGGGACAGGTGATTATTTCGCCAGAGTGAACAACAAAGGCAGGAATATTGTTCGCGGCTCATGGACAGGCGAGGACAACGTTCCCGGCAATTGGAAAGCGGTCTGGAACAAAGCAAAGTAAGAGAGTTTACGGATGCCAACATTAACGGAATTTGTCGACGCGATACGGAATAAGGATGCGGCGTGGGTTGTGTCTGTCGTCGAAGGACACGGCGAGGTGACCGTCACGGTACCGCGCGAGTCGATCGTCGATGTCTGCGCGTTTTTGAAGGGCGAGCACGATTTTGACATGCTTGCGGACCTTTGCGGTGCCGACCGCGGCCCGGAGGAAGAACCGCGGTTCGAGGTCAATTACCACCTGTTCTCGACCATCCATTTCAATCGTTTGAGGCTGAAAGTGCTGCTGTCGGATGATGATCCGAACGTAGCGACGGTTTCGGGTCTGTGGAAGACTGCTAACTGGCACGAACGCGAGACATACGATCTCGTCGGGATCAAGTTCGACGGCCACCCCGACCTTCGGCGCATTTTGCTGCCGTCCGATTTTGACGGCCATGCACTGAGAAAGGATTATCCGCTGCGAGGCTACGAGCCTTACAGCCTAAATTAGTGAATCGAAAATCGTGAATCGTAAATAGAAAGAACTGCGATTCACGATTTACTATCGACGATTAACGAACAATGGCGACTGTAGCAGACAATTTAACGAGCAATTTTGATGTTCTCGACCGGACACTCGAGTCCGAGATGACTCTGTCGATGGGGCCGCAGCATCCGTCAACGCACGGGGTTTTGCGGCTTGACCTCAGACTTGATGGCGAGTTGGTTGTCGGCTGTATTCCGGATATCGGATATCTCCATACGGGAATGGAGAAACTATTCGAATACAAAAAATATCAACAGGGCATCGTTATCACCGATCGGATGGATTACCTTAATCCGCTCGGAAACAACCTCGCATATGTGATGGCGGCCGAAAAGCTGCTCGATCTGGAAATTCCCGAACGCGCACAGATCATTCGCGTACTGATGTGCGAACTGCAGCGGATCGCTTCTCACATGGTCTGGCTCGGCACGCACGCCCTCGATATCGGCGCGATGTCGATGATCTTTTTCTGTTTCCGCCAGCGCGAAAAGATAATGAACCTGATCGAAGCGGCGTCGGGCGGACGCATGACGCCCAGTTATTTCCGCATTGGCGGGTTGATGATGGACCTTCCGGCCGGTTTTGACCGCCGCTGCAGGCAATTTCTCGACGATTTTCCGGAAGCCCTCGAAACATTCGATACGCTCGTCACCGGAAACACGATCTGGATGAGCCGCACGAAGGGGATCGGCATTATCGAAAAGAAAGAAGCGATAAACTGGGGCCTGACAGGGCCAAGCCTTCGCGGCAGCGGTGTCGACCTTGACCTGCGTCGCCATAACCCTTACTCAGGGTACGAGACTTACGATTTCGAGGTCCCTGTGGAGCCGGACGGCGACGTCTGGGCCCGCTTTAAGGTCCGCATGCGCGAGCTGGTCGAGTCGCACAAGATCATCCGCCAGGCTCTCGATCGCCTTAAGCCGGGACCGATCAAAGCCGACAGCCCAAAGATCGTGCTGCCGGATCGCGACGATATGCGCAAGCATATGGATTCGCTGATCCACCATTTCCTGATCGTCGCCGAAGGTTT
>CAZVDM010000213.1:0-5884 GCA_964625555.1 uncultured Chloracidobacterium sp. | reverse complement strand
CTTCGGCGACGATGTATGCCGTCAGAAGATCGGTCAGCGAATCGCCGCCGACGTTCAGCAGGCGTGCTAGTTCGTGGACCTCGAGGTTGACATTCTGCCGCTGCAGCTCAGGCATCGCCGCATCCCAACGGATGAACTTGCGGTCATCGATCGCTGCGTTGCGACGTTTCTCTGCCTGATAGAGCAGCACTACCAGCAAAAACACGAACGCGGTGGCGGCACAAACTACGGCAGCCGCCACACTCTGCTCGCGTACGGACAGCACCGCGCCGACCAACGAGAGTACCAATACGATGAGGCCCGCAATGGTCAGCGGATAGTTCAACTTCGGCGGCTCAAGCCGCGCCAGCGGATTGTCGTTCTTTTTGTCCATTCTCTTGCGGCTTTTCATGAATTGCCACTAGGTTCTGGCCTCACGGATCGGCCAGTGCTAAAGCCATAGCTAGTGGACAGCTGAACAAAAATTCCCCGGCTTTAGCCAAAATTGGGCTAAAGCCCGAGACCTTGAAAGCAACTAACCTCCACCTAAAGGTGGAGGCAACTCATAAAACCAAACAAAACAAACTCAAGCGTTCGCGGCGCGTTCGAACGGAATATCGTCAAAATGCGTCATTGTCTTGAACGCCTTAAAACGCTCGTTGATCTCGGGATAATCGAGTGCATCGACGCGCTCGGTGCCAAATCTCTCGACGTTGAACGACGCCATCACCGAGCCGTAGATCATCGCCCGCCGCATCACGTCGTCGGTGATCTCGGTATGCGAAGCGAGATAGCCCATAAATCCGCCGGCGAACGTATCGCCCGCACCGGTCGGATCGTAAACGCTCTCGAGCGGATACGCCGGAGCGACGAAATAGCCGCCGTCTGTAAATAACGTCGCGCCGTATTCGCCGCGTTTGATAACGACGGCTTTGGGGCCGATCTCCATGATCTTGCGAGCGGCTGTATGAATACTCGCTTCGCCCGTCAGCTGTCTCGCTTCGGCGTCGTTGATGATGATACAGTCGACGACCTTGATGGTTTCGATCAGTGCGTCCTTCATCGACGTGATCCAAAAATTCATCGTATCCATGGCGACGAACTCCGCGTTCGGCATCTGTTCGCGAACCTGTTTCTGCAGCATCGGCAGGATGTTTGCGAGGAACAAAAGGCGCGAACTGCGCGAATTATCGCTCAGCTTCGGCTCGAACGTCTCGAACACATTCAACTGCGTGTCGAGCGTGTGCGCCGTATTCATATCGTAATCGTAACGGCCCTTCCAAAAGAACGTCTTGCCGTCCGCAACGACCTGAATATCGTCCGTATTGATCGCGTGACGCTTAAAGACCGCCCATTCCTCGTCGCCAAAGTCTCCGCCGACCACGCCGACCGCGTTCACCTTTGTAAAAAAGCTCGCCGACAGGCCAAAGTGCGTCGCCGCACCGCCCAAGATCTTGTCCCTCTGCCCAAAAGGCGTCTCCAAAGCGTCAAACGCGACGCTCCCCACAACTGTTAATGACATAATTTTAATAGTATTCGGTAGTCAGTAGTCGGTAGTCAGCACGCGCGATTCTCCGCACATACTGACTACCGACTACCGCCTACTTACTACTGCCATTCTACACGGCAAAGCTATTTTTTGCGACGCTTGAGAAAAATCTTTGGGAAGCAAGCTCAATTAACAGTTAGCCATGAACTTTGCCAATTGGACAAGCTAATGATAAATTCACGGTGCGCATTTTTTTCCGACCAAATGAAAAGAAAACAGACACCAAAGCCATTCGCCGGAAAATTTCGGTTCCGAAAACATGACAATATCGGCGTGTCTGACGCTGAACAGGATCAGAGATTTCTGTTTGACTGCTTTGTTAACACTGGTGAGCTCGATGTGCTATCCGACATGAAGAATCCGCAACGGATCGTGATCGGACGAACCGGAGCCGGGAAAACTGCGCTGTTGATGCAACTGACTCATCAAAATCCGAAGGGAGTAATCAACGTTAAACCGGAAAGTCTTGCCCTGAATTATATAGCCAACTCTAATATTCTGAATTTTGTTAGGGAACTGGGAGTGAACCTAGATATTTTCTTTCGACTCCTTTGGCGCCATGTATTTGTGATCGAGATTCTTAAAGATTTGTTTGAGATAGAAAATGAGGACGATAGCATTAAATTCGTTGAGCGAATCAAACAAATGTTTCGAGACAAGAAGCATGGGCAAGCTCTCGATTATCTTCATGAATGGGGAAAATCTTTTTGGGAAGATACGGACTATAGAATTCGAGAAGTCACGACAAAGGTTGAGGCCGACTTGACGGCTGCATTTGGCGTCTCGATCCCGGCCGCGAAATTAAACCTTGAAGGGGCGAAGCGGGTCTCGGAAGAGGAAAAGGGAGAGATAATCCATCGAGCGCAGGAAGTAATCAACGGCGTTCAGATCAAACAACTTTCGGAAATCATTGAACTTCTTGCTGACGTTTTAGAGGAAAGGCAAAGCTTTTACTATATTGTCATTGACCGGCTCGATGAGAATTGGACGACTGAGAGTTTGAGGTACAGTTTAATAAGAGCTCTGATTGAAACCGTTCGCGATTTTAGAAAAGCTCAAAATGTCAAAGTGATTATTGCGCTTAGGTATGATCTTATAGATCGCGTCTTCCGATACACTCGAGATCCGGGGTTCCAAGAGGAAAAATACGAAGGTCTCTACTTAAATGTAGCGTTCAATAAGAGGCAACTGACTGAAATACTCGATCAGCGGATAAATCACCTAGTCCGGCGTACCTATACTTCAGAAATGCTAAATCATGAGGATCTCTTGCCGAGTTCTGTGATGAAAAAGCCTACACTTGATTATATGCTCGAACGGACATTAATGCGTCCGAGGGACATAATCGAATTCTTTAACTTCTGTGTACTCCAGGCGGCAGACACTCCGAAGATAAACTCACAAATGATCAAGGAAGCGGAAGGCGAATACTCGCGTACACGACTTCGATCGGTTGGCCAAGAATGGTACGCGGATTATCCTAATTTATTGGCATTTATTGAATTGCTTAAAGGGCGGCCAGCGACATTCTCACTTACCGATATTACCGACGACCAATGTGCTGAATTCGCGTTAAACCTACTGATTGGTGGCGTGGTATCGAATGATGATTTGTCGGAGGTGGCAGAAAGGTTTGTAGACATGAATGTCGATGCCGCTCATTTTCGTCGCCGGATTTTCCAAATTTTTTACCGGGTCGGATTTGTTGGACTGAAATTGGAAAGCTATGAAAGGACCGCATGGACCACTGATGGACGTAGAAACATCTCTGTAGCAGAGATTAAGGATGATACGAAGGTTTCAATTCATCCATGCTTTTATCGGATTTTCGGAACTCAAGTAAAGACCTTCTGACTTCCTTTTCATAATCGAAAAGAAAGTGTCAGGCACCGCGATTGTTGGGGTGAATTCCGGTCGAATTAGCCGAAAGCCCGTGTTTGCGGGCTTTTTTGTGGATATAGAAGCTATTTGACGCAGAATGAATGCGGTTATTGGGTCGATGAAGGCGTTTCGTGATACCAACCTCCGAAAACTTCTTCGTTTTCAGAGAAAGAGGCAGAGCCCGGTCATTTTTCCGGTCGCGTTTACGCGGCTTTCCCGAAGGGCAAATAGCCACGCTCCTTTAGGGCGGGGTTGGTTTATCGAAGATATTTTCGAGGGCGATTTATCGTCCTTACCCTCCGACGGCTTAAGCCAGTTGGATCCAAGCCCGTTGAAACGGGCTGAGGAAATCTTAACGAACCCGTTCCACGCCCTAAAGGAGCGTGGCTATGTGCCGCGAAACGCGGAAAGGCGGCTAAGCCGGCTTTTATGTCTACGGCGGCAGATCCATCTCGGTTGGCTTCGCGGGAATGGGCAGAGGGATGTTATCGTCGATCGTTACACCGAACATATCACGTCTGTGGCGATAGTATGTGCCTTCGGTGTTTCGGCGGTACCATATCAGGGGTTTGCCGTTTGGCAATGTCTTTTCGATAAGTATTTCCCGCCCTTTTCGATCGACCGAAATGCTCCAGCCCTCGGGAACAGAGGATCCGGTTGAGGCAGTATCCTGGATTTTCGGCTCAGCTTCGTCAACCATCACGGAAGCCAAAGCCAGAGCTTCTTCGTCCCCACTACTCCTGTTCTCCCCTTCTCCCCAACTCCCTAACTCGCCACGTTCCTCCGCCCGAAGTTTCAGCATTTGAGCCAGCGGCGGCGGTGCGGTTCCGGTGTCGCGATATTGGATATAGGCATACGCTTTGGCGTCGTTGATGAGGGAATATTCGCGGCGAAGCGGATAGTCGTCCTCGGTCTCGTAGAGCCTTGCAAATCGCGGGTGTTCGAGAGCAGCGTCGTATTCCTCGTGGCCGGGGAAATCGTTAAATTTTTTGACCGGCGGCCGCTGCTGTTGCTGCGGCCCATGGATAGGGCATTCATTGGGTTCATCATCATCCTCGAGCGGAGCACGCCACATTTGCAGTAGGTTGTGGACCGTCGTTTTCGATAAATTAAGTATCGAGGCGATCTGACGAATGCTCTTTCCCGCATCTGTCCACTCTTTGATCTTCTCGATCATTCCCCATTCTTTGTGCTGCCTGATGTCTTCGAGCAGTTCGGCCTCAGGTGCGTATTCCCAGAAGATGAACTGAAGAAAGTTGTCATTATGTTTCTTGATCTCAAACACAGGCAAATGCGACGAATCGAGCATCACTCGGCCGCTGCCGGCACGGAGTTGCTTTACGTACCGATGTTCCGTATCGACGCGGCTCTCGCCGATGCCGAAGATGCTGTCGACGCGGGACGAGAGTGCCCGAGACATCGCCGGAGCGAGCCGCAGCGGCGTTAGATTGTTGGTCTTCGGAGTCTGTACAAGCAGCAATATCGATAGGCCAAGCTCTTTTCGTAAGCGCCGCAGCCCCGTAATGATCTCGATCATCTCCCGCATTCCGTAAAACGAACGTCCGAGCGATGTCAGGCTGTCGATCACCACAACACGAGCTCCCGATTCCGCGACCATCTGTCTAAGATGACGGCAAAATACGTCCGCCGTCGTTTCGCCCTTTGGTATCGGGACGGCTCCGCCGTCGTATTCGACGCGGATGAGGTTTCGCGTAAACGAATAATGTCCATGCAGGAAACGAGCCCGTCCGCCCGAGTGATCCTTCGAATATTTCATCTCAAACTGCTTGTCGGTTCCGGAAACATCGATAAACAGGACCTTCTGTATCATAGCCCGCCGTGCGAACGGAGTGATGTGCCGCCCCGCCGCGATCGATTCGGCGATCTGCAAGGCAAACACGCTCTTGCCCTTGCCCGAATCGCCAAACATCACCGCGATCTCATTCTCAGACCACAGGTCACCAAGCAATTTCATCGGTATCGGCTTTCGCTTCGCACCGTCGATCCATTCCCTCGCCGACCGCATCTCAAATACAGGATATCTGTTGTCTGTTTGATTGTGTGCAACATTCATATTGACAATCGTACACGAAATTGTAATGATAGTAAAGTGTTTTATTAACGAAACACAAGATATTTGATAATTTATTAGTTTTTGTGGAAATTAATGTCGCTGGACACGCCGGACGCGTCGGACATGATGTACACGCGGGACACTCGGGACAGCCTGTTTGTCGGGGTTTCGCGGATCTTGTCAGAACCGCCTGCGTGAGCGGGCGGCCATAACTCGATAAAAATGCAAGGTTCACGCCACCCGCTGACGCAGGTGGTTCTGACTATGCATCGATCCGCCAGGGTGGATCTTTTCTATTGTCACCGGCAAAGAACAGGCAGATCTTGTTTCCGTTTGGATCGAGAAGGTACGCCTGGCGCCAGAGCCAGGGTTCGTCGGTCGGGTCTTGGGTGAATTTGAGG
>CAZVDM010000212.1:0-5884 GCA_964625555.1 uncultured Chloracidobacterium sp. | reverse complement strand
CGATTTCTCTACGGAGGATTTACCGAAGAGATACTGCTCCGTTGGGGCTTTATGACATTTCTGGTCTGGGCTTTGTGGCGTCTGTTCCAAATAGGCGTGGGGGCCCCAAAAGCCGCCTATGTCGTCGCGGCGATCATTGTTTCTGCATGGGTCTTTGGAATAGGCCATCTGCCGCTAGCGTCGATGCTCGCCGGCGGGCTGACGGTGCCGGTCGTGATCTACGTCATCACCGCAAACTCGATATTCGGCCTAGTCGCCGGCTTCCTATACTGGTGCCGCGGCCTCGAATCAGCCATCATAGCCCACATCTCAGCCCACGTGGTGCTGATCTCCGCGATCTATCTCGCATTCTAGTCCCGGCGAAGATCGGTGTTTGTCCGTGCCGAATCTTGAGCTTTTCTTTACTTTGCCGTTACTTTGCGGCCTTAGCGTCTTCGCGTGAAACGAGTCGATTCGAACGCAAAGACGCCAAGTCCGCAAAGAAATACAAAAGGCCCTCTCGCAGGCGCAGTCAATAAAGCTATAATCCAATTTGTTGCATCTATAAAAATGCAACCAACCCACGCAATTTTCATGATATAATTGAACGGGCCTTGACGGCCTATAGATCTTTGAAAATTCAGATTGGACCGCGAAGGACCTGAGCTCTCGGCTGCGGACGGAGCAAAGCCAAATGTACGGCCCGGACACGCGGGACACGATGTACACACGGGACACGCAGGACAGTCGGGACACATTTCTAATTTGAAACGGTTTTGGTTGTACAATAGCAGCCGATGAACGAGTTTCTGCAATTCATCCGCTCAAATTGGGCCGAGCTGCTAACGCTGACGCGCGAGCATATCTTCCTCGTCTTTGTCTCGACCGGCCTTGCGATACTTTTTGGCGTTCCGCTCGGCATTCTGCTGACGCGGATCAAGGGCCTGCGAACACCGGTACTCGGATTTGCGAATATCATGCAGACCGTCCCGAGCCTCGCGCTCTTCGGATTGCTCATACCGATCCCGTTCATCGGCGGCATCGGCGCCCGAACCGCGATCATCGCCCTCGCTCTTTACGCCTTGCTGCCTGTGATCCGCAATACGGTGACCGGCATCCTCGGCATCGACCCCAAGGTCCGCGAGGCCGCTGTCGCGATGGGCATGACCAACGGCCAGATACTCAAGATGGTCGAGCTGCCGCTCGCCGCTCCGGTAATGCTGACCGGCATCCGCGTCGCTGTCGTCATCTCGGTCGGCGTCGCGACGGTCGCCGCCGCGGTCGGTGCCGGCGGCCTCGGAACGTACATCTTTCGCGGCCTCCGGCAAAACGACAACAACCTGCTCATCGCCGGTGCACTGGCGGCCGCGATCCTCGCCTTGCTCTGCGATTTCGCCCTCGGCCAGTTTGAAAAGAGCTTCGAGATCGCCGAGCGTGCCACCGCCGGCCGACGCAGGTTCGTCGCGGTTGGTGTCGCGGCAGTCCTGACGGCGATCGTCGGCGTCGGCTATATCTCAAATTTCAGATCTGAGATCTCAAATTCGGGAGCGAAGGCCGAAGAAAGCAGACCGGTTGTTGTCGGCTCAAAGGATTTTACCGAATCAATAATCCTCGCCGAGATCCTGGCTCAGATGCTCGAAAAACGCGGAATGTCGGTGACACGGAAATTCGAACTCGGCGGCAACATCGCTCACGAGAGCCTGCTTTCAAACCAGATCGACGTTTATCCCGAATACACGGGCACGGCTTACACGGCGATATTGAAGCATAAGCCGATTACCGATCCGCAGGCTGTTTACGACCAGACGAAGGCCGAGTATGCCGACAAATTCAACCTCACGTTGAGTCCGCAGCTTGGCTTCTCAAACGATTTTGCGATCCTCGTTCGCGGGGATGTTGCTCGAAAGAACAACCTCAAGACGATCTCCGACGCCGTGCCGTTTGCCAATGGCTGGCAAGCAGGTTTCGGCCAGGATTTCATGTCGCGGGCCGATGGTTATGCGGGTTTCTCGAAAGCGTACGGCTTCGATTTCGCCAAACAGCCAAAGGAAATGGACCTGTCGCTGACCTATAACGCCCTTGCGTCGAGTTCTCTGGACATTATCGCCGGCAACTCGACCGACGGCCTCATCGCCGCTCTCGACCTCGTCCAGCTCGAAGACGACCGGCGCTATTTCCCGCCTTATCAAGCGGTATACATCGCCCGGCAAGACGCGCTGCCGGGACTCAAACTGATCTTTGACAAATTGACCAATGCCATCTCAACCGCCGAAATGCGCCGCCTCAATTACGAGGTGGACGGCAAGAAGCGCCCGCCCCGCGAAGTGGCGTCCGAATGGATACGAAATAATTAGCTTGCTATTTATTTTGATTCGCGCTAGTCTCATAGTTTGATAATTCCGTATCTCATTCATCGACGGTAAAGTCGCTTATATGTTTAAGCGTAATGGATAGTTCGAGAGACGGGTCGTTACGACTAGTTAGAAGCGGGTTCGCACAATGAATGCACGCCCCTCGAACGTAGGTTCCTTCGTTTTCACCGTTAGACTGAAGATCACTCCGCGTTAGTACTTCTTATTACATCCTGAAGATTTGTTTGGAGTTCCAACTCATGTTGGATATTCGTCTGTGCGGCGTGCAAACGCTTGACACTTACGATCGATGTACGTAAACACGTACACTCAAAACCTACGCGAACCTTTAGTTGATCTAGAGATTTTTCAATTACAAATGACTTTTAAAGATTTAGGCTTGCTGCCGGTTTATACCGACAAATGTGAGCAGATGGGCTATACACAGCCTACACCAATTCAAGAACAGGCTATTCCTGTTGTACTAGAGGGCCGCGACATCATGGCTTGTGCCGAGACCGGTACAGGCAAAACGGCTGCTTTCCTGCTTCCCATACTTCAGAACCTCGCCGCCGATAAAAATCGACGCGGTACGAGCGTTCTCATTCTCTCGCCGACGCGAGAGCTTGCAAATCAGACCGAGGCCGCTTGCCGCGAGTTCGCACCCAAGGGTGTCAGCTGCACGGCGATCATCGGCGGAGCCGGTTATAACAAACAGATCCAGGCGCTTCGCCGCGGTGTCGATATCATTATCGCAACGCCGGGCCGCTTGATCGATTTTATGGACCAGGGAATGCTCAATTTTTCGAAATTGACCTGCCTCGTCCTCGACGAAGCCGACCGCATGCTCGATATGGGCTTTCTGCCGGCGATCAAACGTATTTCAAAGGTAATACCTGCGAAGCGTCAGACACTATTTTTCTCGGCAACGATGTCGAACGAGATCGAACGTATCGCTACTCCGATGCTCGAAGATCCTGTCTACATCGAGGTCAGCCCCCGAGGAAAGGCCGCAATGCTGATCGAACAGACGGCATATCCGGTCGCTGCCCAGTCGAAAACGGTCCTCTTGCTCGACCTGCTCGAGAAAGAAGATTTCGAACGCGTACTGGTCTTCACACGCACAAAACGCGGTGCCGACCGGCTCGCACATATCCTGGAGGCACGTTCGCACAAATCGAACCGCATCCACGGCGACCGTTCACAATCGCAGCGTGAGGCCGCTCTTCGCAGCTTCAAATCGGGCCATACTAACGTACTGGTCGCGACCGACGTGGCTGCACGCGGAATCGATATCGATTCGGTCTCGCATGTGATAAACTATGATATACCCGAGGTTGCGGAGGACTACGTCCACCGAATCGGGCGAACCGGCCGAGCCGGAAAGACCGGACGGGCGATCACGCTGTTTACGATCGCTGAAGAACATTCGATGCGTGCCATCGAAAAATTGACAGGCGAAAAGGTGGAGCGTGTATTCCACCCCGAATTCGGCGGACAGATGCTCGCTTCGGCGGCGGCAGTTAAGTCTGCTCCGGGCAAAAAGAACTTTCGCCAGTTCCGTCCGCGTCGTTATAGATAAGAAAGGGAAGGTAGATAATTATGTTGACAAAGAAGTACGAAGTTGGCGATACACTCGAAATGATGTGCTCTGCATGTGACGTCGAGAAAGATCACAACATCGAAACGGTTACCAAGCAAGGTAAGATCACGAAAGCAGTTTGTTCTGAATGCGGGACGGCCAGCACGTTTAGCCGCGGTGTAAAGACCGCAGTCAGCGTCGGCCGTGCCAAAGCCGCTTCGGACTATGACCGCACACGCAAGTACCGCAAGGGACAGGCGATGATGCACACTAAATTCGGCCACGGCGAAGTCACGGCCGTCATCGAACCGCACAAGATCGATGTGCTCTTCGGCGACCAGACACGCCGCCTGATCCACTCGCAAAGCTAACCGCTTTTCAACGAATTGACCGAAAAGGCCGCTCCAAACCACAAAGTTTGGAACGGCCTTTCTCTATAAAAATATGGACAACAAATATAACGTCCCGAAACCTAAGAAACCCGAGACCAAACTCGAGATCATCGCCGCTCAGATCGAAGATCTCGTAAAACAACGCGACCGCGAGACCGACCACGCCGCCAAAGCCAAAATCAACGCCGAGATCACACGTCTCTTTGCTCAATACGAACGGGCGAAACTCTAACGTCCCGCCATCAGAACTTCGAGTTTACAATTGCCATTATCTCTGCTTCCAGTTCGTTCGCCCGGCGTTCGAACTCAGCGCCGCGAGTGACCAGGTCGTCCGCAAACTCACGGTCCTTTAGGGCCGCCGCATTCGTCTTGACGTTCAGATAAGCTCCCATCACTGCCGCACGGGCACACAACGCACCGACGCCCGCGTCCGAGGCCGAGTTCGGATTTCCGTGGTCCGCCATTTCCTTGATGATCTCAAACGCATCGAATGTGCGTTCCATCGTGCGAAACGGTATCTCGGTCGCGTATCTTGTCGCCGATTGAATTGCCGCCGTGCGGGCCGCTTTTTCTTCGTCGGTAGTCTTCGGCAGGCCGAAAGCGTCCATTACCTTGTTAAAGGCGTTCGTATCTTCGTCGACCAACATCAACAGTTCGTCCTTGATCTGCTGCCCTTTCACGGCCCAATCTGAAAACTCTTCCCACCGATCGTCCCAGCCGGCCTTGTGCGACGAAAGATTAGCGACCATTGTTGCGAGTGCCGCACCGAGCGCGCCCATATACGCAGCGATCGAACCGCCGCCCGGGGCCGCCGATTCAGATGCTGTCTCGTCGGCGAACGCACGGCACGTCATATCGACGAGGCTATTGGTTTTGTACTCGGCGGCTATATTGTATTCGATGATCTTCTCCTGTGGATCGAACGGCTTCAGATCGTCGAGTCCCATCGATTTGATCGCTATCTTGATTATCTCGGCCTCGGTCACACCCAGCGAGCGGCCTTGTTTGGTCAGATAGTATTTGCCTGCATCGATGATCGCCTTTTTCGGCACAAGGCCGACGATCTCGAGGCCCGTTACGCGCAGTCCGCGTTGGCGAGCTTTTTCGCTCACTTCGTCGAACGCAACGTGGAGCGGCGTCTCGCTCAGATTCGTGATATTCATCGAAACCTGAGCGATTCCGTATTCGGCGATGTACCATCCGATCGCCTTGGTGCCCTTCAGTGTTCCAGGTATCATGACAGGCTCGCCGTTCTCATCCTTGACGACCTTGCCGGTGATCGGATTTCCCTCGCGCAAAGTGCGGCCTTTCTCACGAACGTCAAAAGCGATCGCGTTCGCACGCCGTGTCGAGGTCGTATTCAGATTAAAATTGACCGCGATCAGAAAATCTCTAGCACCGACCGCCACCGCACCAGAACGCGCGACTGATTCGCTATACTCCGTTGGCCCAAAATCCGGCTTCCAATCTGCAGACGCGATCTTGTCTTTCAGCCCTTCGTACTCGCCCTCGCGGCAATTGGCGAGATTTCGCCGTTTCTCTTCCGTCGCCGCATTCTCATATGCATAGACCGGAATGCC
>CAZVDM010000211.1:0-5888 GCA_964625555.1 uncultured Chloracidobacterium sp. | reverse complement strand
TGACCTGAACCATTCGACAAACTTTGGTATCCCGTCGACGATCGACGTTGTCGGGTTGTAGCGGAGCAGTTTGCGGGCCTTTGAGATATCGGCGTAGGTGATCGGTACATCGCCCGGCTGCATTGGCTGGCGATCGATGACGGCACCCATATCGAGGCACTGTTCGAGCAGTGCGATAAGTTCGCGCAATTCGACCGTCTGCGATTCGCCGAGGTTAAACACCTCGTGCATCGAACCGTCATAGTCCATCGAGGCACGAACGCCCTGAATTATGTCGTCGATGTAAGTGTAGTCACGCCGCGTCGAACCGTCGCCGAACACTGGTATCGGCTTGCCCTCGGAGATGAGCGAAGTAAATTTATGTATCGCTAGGTCCGGCCTCTGACGGGCTCCGTAAACCGTAAAGAACCGCAGACAGACCGTGCGTATATCGTGCAGGTGCGAATATGTGTGGCAAAGCAGTTCGCCGGCGGCTTTGGTCGCGGCATACGGCGAGATCGGCTGCTGGATACGGTCTTCCTCGGAAAACGGCATCTTGCTGTTGATACCGTAAACGCTCGACGACGAAGCGCTGACAAATTGTTTTACGCCGTGTTCGCGAGCCATTTCGAGCAGATTAAGCGTGCCCGTCACGTTCGTCTCATAATATAGACGCGGCTGAGACAAGCTCGGCCGAACGCCCGCACGGGCTGCCAGGTGCACAACGCAGTCAAACTCGGCTTCATCAAATATCGCTTCGAGAGCCGTGACGTCGCGAATATCAGCCTCAACGAACCGGTACCCCTCGCGGCCCAGATGCCCGGCGATATTGGCCCGCTTGATATCAGGCGAATAGAAATCGTTGAGGTCATCAATGACAGTTATCTGCCATCCGCCCTCCGAGATGAGCCGGTCTACGAGATGTGAGCCGATAAATCCGGCACCACCTGTGATCAGAATGGATCTTGATGTCATTTGCGAACTGTACTGCTGATGCAGACGAATTTTCAAGTTACCACAGCTTTCAACAACATCCCAACGGAATCGCTTTCAAAAGTTGGTTTGGGAAGTTGAATTAAAGTTCGTATATAATGGGTAGATAGTTAAGATTCGAAAGCGTCGAACCCTACATTCCCAAGGAGATCACTATGTTTTACTCACAGATTCGATTAGCCAATAGGTTTGTTTCGGCCGCCATGATGGTCGCGGCAATGTTTGTTTCGACTGCCTTTTCGCAAGGATTTGATTCGATCGAAAAGGGCAGAATGAAAGGTATTTTGAAGATCGTAAAGAATGAGATCAAAAAGAACTACTACGATCCTAACTTTCACGGCATCGACATCGAAGCAAGATTTAAGACGGCCGAAGAGAAGCTTGGCGCCGCAACGTCAACGACTCAGTCGCTGGGTATCATTGCCCAGGCAGTGATCGATTTCAACGATTCGCACTTGTTCCTAATACCGCCGTCAACCGGCTGGAAGGTCGATTACGGCTGGCGATCTACCTTTTATGGTGACAAATGCATCATCACGGATGTAAAGCCGGGCAGCGACGCTGACGCTAAAGGGATAAAACGCGGTGACGAATTGATCGCCATTGGCGGCTTTCGGGTGAATCGAAAGGAAATGTGGAAGGTCAACTACTTCTACAATACGATAAGCAAACGAAAAGGTATGAGCTTGACGGTCCTCTCGCCAGGGGCTGCCGAGCCCAGAACTCTCGAGATCGCATCGGAACTCAAGCAGGGGCCGCGAGTCATCACATTCAGCACCTATTTTCGATTTGACGATGATTTTTATAACGAAGAGAACGACAAACACCGGTTCATGAAGATCGGCGGCATCAACATTTGGCGAATGCCGGGCTGGGACTTTGACCCGAATATGGTCGATTCGTTAATGGGCCGTGTAAATGACGGCACGTCGATCATTATGGATCTTCGCGGTAACGGAGGCGGCTACGTCAAAACTCTCGAGGCTCTTGCAGGTCATTTTGTCCCCAAGGACGTTCAAATCGCTGAATTAAAGGGGCGCAAGAAAATGGAGCCGCAAAAGGCCAAGTCAAAGGGCGAAAGTCGATACAAAGGCAAACTCGTCGTACTGATCGACAGCGAATCAGGTTCGGCCTCGGAGATCTTCGCTCGTCTCGTACAGCTCGAAAAGCTCGGTGTGGTCATGGGCGACGTTTCGGCCGGGGCGGTCATGCAGTCGCAGACTTTCGATCAGGAAATGGGTGCGGACAACATCGTTCCCTTCGCGATCAGCGTCACAAACGCCGACGTGATAATGAGCGACGGCAAGAGCCTGGAACATGTCGGCGTGACGCCCGATGAACTCATCATACCGACGGCAGCTGATCTAGCCGCCGGTCGAGATGTGGTCATGGCCCGTGCTATCGAATCGCTTGGCGGAAAGGTAGATCCGATCGAAGCGGGCAAATGGTTCCCGTACTATTGGAAAAAAGGGTAACAGGCATTTCATGAATTGCGGGCCTGCTTCTGAAATGAAGTGGGCCTTCTTTCATTAGTTTAGGAACTTTTGCCGGGCATGGAACCGATGAAGGATCTCTTCGAGAAATCCTTCGTATGTGAAATTTTCGACGTCATAGTTCGGTTTTAGCTTATACATCAGCGGCAGAGCGACCCGCCAAGCCATCCAGAGACGCTGCCGTTCGGTCAGGTCCCAGCGTCGGCGAAGAAAACTCTCGACGACCTCGACCTCGCGTTCGTTAAGGCTGTTGATATTCGCATCGGTATTGACCGGTTTTTGAACTCGGCTAAACGCCGTGTCGCTGACCGGATTTGAAAATGTATCGGCAAATGAAGGAGCCTCGTCGGTGCGTTCACGGATAACGACGGTACCGGCAAAAACGTCGCCTAGACGTTGGTCACGGCTGCTAAGGAAGATCGTGATCAGACCGACAGAATAGACCGGAAAGACAAATCCCGGAATCGCATCGGCGATCCGCAGCAGGTTTCGGGCGATCGCCTCCCACAGCGTCAGCGGCCGGCCATCCTCGCGTATGACGCGCAGTTTGAGCAGCCGCTTTCCGGGAGTCTGGCCGTTCCAGAGCCATTCGAAGAGGATGAAGTACGAGGCGAATATCACAAAGATGCCTACGATCATCACGGCAAGCGTCCATTTCGGCATCTCCGAAAAGAAATGCTCGGGATCGCCAATGCCCGACGGCCCGCCGAGATTGCCGAGGCTTATCGCCATCCAGGCTATCAGAAATATCGATAGGTACTGAATAAAATGATCGATCGCGACCGCGAGGAACCGATTCCCTATCGAAGCCAACGCAAATTCGAGCGGAACCCGTTCGGGCGTTTCGATTATCAGGGTCTCTTCAGTTTCGATGATATGACGCGACATTTAAGGATTATTATTAAGAGAAACCCGGTCATTTGCAAAACCTCGGTTTTTCCTTGTGTTTAGAGATCGCGGTTCTCTATACTCATATTCAGCGGAACTGCCGCTAAATGGATGTAATATCTGAAAACTGAATTGAAACGAGAAGATCTGTCGGCCGCCGGCATGCGTGTCGCGCTAGTCGTCAGCCGTTGGAACCACGACCTGACATCAAGGTTGGCTGCCGGTGCGATGGAGGCATTGATCGAGTCAGGTGCGGCGGCTGATCAGGTTGACAGATACGACGTTCCGGGAGCATTCGAACTGCCTTTGGTCTGTCTCAATGCGGCCGCCGGGGGAAATTACGACGCTGTCGTTGCACTCGGTGTTGTCATCCGCGGTGATACTCCGCATTTCGAATATGTTGCCGGGCAGGCGGCCGCCGGCATCATGCGTGCATCGTTGGACACAGGTGTACCGGTGATGTTCGGCGTTATAACTGTCGACACTATGGAGCAGGCACTAGCGCGAACCGGCGAAAAAGCGGATAATAAAGGCTACGAAGCGGCGATGTCCGCGATTGAGACGGTTCATGCGATTCGCTCATTGGATCAACGCTTTGAACCAAACTTTTAGGAAGTCAATTTAGCGGATGGCGTTTGAAAATACTGAAAAGGGTTCCGGCACCAGGCATAAAGCCCGCGAAGCGGCTTTGCAGATGTTGTTTGCCCACGACATGGACAACTCCGCTTGTCCGGACCTGACCAATAATTACTGGAACGAACTCGGCGATTCGACGCATGACGACAAGACCAGGGACTTTGCCAACAAACTCGTTTGCGGCACCATCGACAAGATAAGCGAGATAGACGATATCATCAGGATACGTGCTGAACACTGGCGCATCGAGCGAATGGCGATCGTCGACCGGAACGTGCTCAGGCTGGCGGTATTTGAGATGTACTTCCACGACACGCCTGATACGGTTGCATTGAACGAGGCATTAGAGATCGCACGTAAATTCTCCACTTACGAGGCGACCCAGTTCATCAACGGCCTGCTCGACTCGATCAAACAGGACCACGAACGATCTATCAAGCCGCCTGAAGATGACGCTCTCCAGGCCTCATCCACGACATCCTCAAATTAGCGCTAGCACGATGAGAGTATTTATCGCGATCCTAGGAGCACTGATCCTTGCGTTCGTCCACACTTGCGTCGCTCAGGAACTGCCGCCGAAGATACGCGGTTATAAGGTACATAACTCAAACATTTCAGTTCGCAGTTCGGATGACAAACAGCCGGCAAGCGCTGAACGCGAAGCTGTGATAACGATCGGCACGCCCGAGGCCGTCGACTACGGTTTGACCGGTATAACACTCGCGGCGAATGCTGAGATCGCGGCGGTCGATCAGAGCGGAAAAGTTGATTTTCTGATGTTCCGCGATTTTCGGATCAACGGCATCGCTGTCGATATCGAGGAATACAAGCACGAATTCTCATTCAAGAAGAGTGAAACGATCTTGCTTCCCAAACCTGCACGGATCTTTATCGGAACGCTTGATCTTGCTCGTGCTGCTCGAAACGAACTTATGGATCCGAAGAAGAAATGGTCGGTGACCGGAACTGTTTTTGTTTTCGGCAAATTCAAGAAATACGGAATAAATTTCAAACGCGTTGTGCCTATCAAGATCGACCTCACGATCGCCAATCCCCTCAAATAGACCACTGTCGAAACCGGAAACTACATTTTTCGCCGGATTTGCGATAAAATTTAAGTTTCGGTGAGGCTTAAGGAAATAAAGTGAGCGAAATCAATACTAATTTATCGGCGTTTATCAAAGAGAGTTTTGGGTCGAATTCGACCTATGTCGAGGGCCTTCTGGCACGATATCGGACCGATCCCAACTTGGTCGACGAGTCGTGGCAGGCCTATTTTAATGATCTGCTGAACGGCGGTTCGCCGACGGCGGAAGCGAGCACAGTTCGAGTCGAACCCGCCGCTCAGGTACCTGCCGCGGCACCGACGCCTGCAAAACCGCCGGTCGCCGTCCCGCTCTCTGCCGATACCGAATCACGTCCGATCACGGGTGTTGCGAAAAAGATCGTCGAGAACATGGAACAGAGCCTCACCGTTCCGACCGCGACGAGCTTTCGCACCATTCCGGTCAAGATCCTCGAAGAAAACCGCCGTATCATCAACGAACACCTGGCGTTACAAGGCAAAGGTAAAGTTTCATTCACGCATATCATCGCGTGGGCGATCGTCCGGTCGATCAGTACGTATCCGAATATGAACGTCGGGTTTGGCGTCGTGAACGGCGTTCCCTCGCGGCTTGAATACGGGGACGTCAACCTCGGCATTGCGATCGATATCGAGAAGAAAGACGGCTCGCGTAATCTGCTCGTCCCGAATATCAAGGCGGCTGACAAAATGAATTTCGCGGGCTTTTTTGCTGCATATAACGAACAGGTCAAAAAGGCTCGGGACGGAAAACTCGAGATCGCCGACTTCAAGGGCACGACCATTTCGCTGACAAACCCCGGCACGATCGGAAC
>CAZVDM010000210.1:0-6055 GCA_964625555.1 uncultured Chloracidobacterium sp. | reverse complement strand
CCGCTCACTTTCTTACGAATGCGGCTGTGAACACCATTCCGAATAATTGCTCTACTTTTTCTCATTGTCCTTTGTCCTTGGTCATTTGTCCTTCGCTCTTGATCTACCAATGACCAATGACAAAGGACTAATGACTATTTCCCGGTTTTACCAGGTTTTAACCTATACAACTTGTCCGCATATCGGACGCCTTTGCCTTTGTATGCATCAGGCTTGCGCAGGCGGTTGAGTTCCGCCGCGACCTGGCCGAGCAACTGTTTGTCGATCCCGCTTAATGTGATGGTCGTCTGATACTGCGTGATCGACGTTTTCGCACCGACGCGTTCTGCTTTCGCATCAATTCCTTTCGGGAGATCGTAAACGATCGGGTGCGAATATCCGAGAGCGAAGTTGATCTTCGAGCCCTGCACATCGGCCTTGTACCCGACGCCGACGATATCCAGCTCACGCGTAAATCCTTCGGTAACACCAACAACGGCGTTATTAGCCAAGGCACGGGCCAGCCCGTGAAACGCTGCGATATCATCGCCCGCACGCTCGGCGGTCAAAGTTCCGTCCTCTTGCTTGAACGATACACCCGCCGGTATTGGCGTCGTCAGTGTGCCTTTAGGCCCTTTGACCTCTAGCTGCTGATCATTGATCGTCACCGTCACACCTGACGGTATCGAAATCGGTTTTTTTCCTACTCTAGACATAATTCCTCTCGTTCAGAGTGCGAGCCTTTAGCCCGTAAGAACGCGATAGATCGCACACTCTTAACACTAATAGATTTCGGCCAATATTTCGCCGCCTACATGTTCGGCACGGGCACGTTTGCCGCTCATCAAACCTTTCGACGTCGAAACGATGTTCACGCCGTATCCGCCCAAAACACGCGGAATGTCGGTCGAACCAACATATACGCGGCGTCCCGGCGTAGAAACACGCGAAAGGTGCGTGATCGACGAGGTTCCTTTCGCGTCGTAGCGAAGAAAAACGCGGATCGAATACTTCGGCCCTTCGCCTTTGGTCGAAAAGCTATTGATGTAGCCCTCTTCTTTCAGGATGCGCGCAACTTCCATTTTCAGCTTTGAGCCGGGAATATCAACACGTGTGTGCTTTGCAGCGATCGCGTTTCGTATCCGCGTCAGCATATCGGCTATTGGATCTGTCATTACTCTTTTTACTCCGTAAACTCAGTTTGGAGTCCCTGCTTCAGCAGGCCTCCACTTAAGTATTATGCCGCCTAAAGGCGGAACTCCTAACTTGCTACCAACTCGACTTAACAACTCCCGGGATCTGCCCGGCAAGTGCGAGCTCGCGTAACGCGATTCGCGAAACGCCGAACTTTCTCAAATATCCACGCGAGCGGCCCGTCTGCGAACAGCGGTTGCGCACTCTCGACGCACTGGCGTCACGCGGCATCTTCTGCAACTTAACAATTGCCGCATCAACATCTTCGACGGTCGATTTTGGGTTATTGATAATTGCTTTCGCAGCGGCACGACGCTCTGCATAGAGCTTGACCATGTCCTTGCGGTCGTTATTCTTTACGATCTTGCTTATCTTTGCCATGTTTTTATTGTCTGAACGGCATTCCCAACGCTTTCAGAAGCGAACGTGCCTGGTCGTCATTGACTGCCGTCGTAACGATCGAGATATTCATCCCTCGTGTTTTATCAACCTTATTAAAATCGATCTCCGGGAAGATCAGCTGCTCGCGAATACCGAGCGTATAATTTCCGCGTCCGTCAAAGGCCTTGCCCGAGATGCCGCGAAAATCGCGTACACGCGGTAGAGCGACCGAGATCAGACGATCGAGAAACTCATACATACGGTCGCCGCGGAGCGTGACCATCGTGCCGATCGACATTCCCTGTCGCAATTTGAATGCAGCGATCGATTTCTTTGCCTTGGTGACGACCGGCTTTTGTCCGGTGACCACTTTCAATTCTTCGGTCGCAACATCGAGGATCTTTGCGTTCGACGAAGCCTCGCCGAGGCCCATGTTGACAACGATCTTTTCGATCTTGGGGATAGCCATCGGATTTTTGATCTCAAATTCCTTAGCTAACGCCGGTGCGATCTCGCTTTTGTATTTTTCTTTTAATCTGGCCATTTTTTTCACTGTTGCTCAGGTTCCGGAGTTTCGAAGTTCGAATTGCTCCGTTTCCAAGCCATTTAACTATTTCGCTGCCTGTTCGCCGCCTTCTTCGTCGACCGCCTTCTTCTCTTTCTTATAAGAAGCGGTTTCGACGATCACTTTGCCGCTCTTAGCGACACGAACTTTCTTGCCGTCACGAACCTCGTACTTAACACGCGTCGGCTTTCCGGTTTCCGGATCGATTAATGCAATGTTCGACGCCGAGACCCACGCTTCCTGCTCGATAATGCCGCCTTCGCGGTTCATCTGCGGAACGGGCTTGCGGTGACGTTTGACGATCATCGCCCCCTCGACCTTGACCTTACCGTTGCGTGCATCGACCGCGATCACCTTGCCGCGAAACGGAGCCCGTTTGCCGGTGCTGTCGTAGCGGTTATATTCTTTTCCAGCAATAAATACGACCTGATCGCCGCGTTTGATCTTGCTTCTGACTGTTCCAACTTTTACAGTTTTCATTTTCTTAATCGTTTGGAGTACCGCCTTTAGGCGGCAACTCGTTCGGGCAGAGCCTGCTAAAGCAGGGACTCCGAACCTAAATAACCTCTGGTGCCAAGCTCACGATCTTCATAAAGTTCTTTTCACGCAATTCGCGAGCGACTGGTCCGAAGACGCGCGTTCCGACCGGCGATCCGTCGTCTTTGATCAACACCGCCGCGTTTTCGTCAAAGCGGATGTACGTTCCGTCTTTTCGGCGGATCTCTTTGTGCGTCCGGACGATCACTGCGTTGTAAACTTTCCCTTTCTTGGCCGTGCCGTCAGGCGAAGCCTCTTTTACCGTTACCTTGATCGTATCGCCGAGCTTTGCGTGCTTGCTGGTCGAACCGCCGACCGGCATGATCATCACCACGCGTTTTGCTCCCGAATTATCTGCGACCGTCAACGAGGTCTGCATCTGAATCATATCTTTCTCACTCCGTTCGAAAAGTTCATTGAGTTATTCGAGCTATCAAGTTCGTTGAGACTCTTTCTCAATAAACTCAAAGAACTCAAGCGACTCACAACTCCTATCTATCTTGCTGCCTTATGCAGGATCTCAACCACACGCCAACGCTTTCTTGCAGACAGCGGACGCGTTTCGATAATGCGAACCTTGTCGCCGATCTTCGCACCCGTTTCATCGTGGGCCATGAATTTCTTACGCTTCTTAACATATTTGCGGTAGACAGGATGCTTGACCAAGCGGTCAACACGAACCGTAACCGTTTTCGTCATCTTGTCCGAAGAAACGATACCGACCTTCTCAGCACGCTTGCCGCCAACCTTCGCGACGGGCTCAGCAGCCGGAGCCGCTTCTTTCTTAGCAGCCTTCGCTTTCGGAGCGGCCGCTTTCGCAGCTTTCTTCGGCTTTTCTTCAACCGGAGCAGCAACTACCTCTTCAGCAGGAGCCGCTTCGACTGCCGGTTCGGCAACCTCAGCAACTTCTTCCGCCGGAGCAGCTTCAACCTCAGCTTCAGCAACTTCCACAGCTTCTTCAGCAGGTGCAGCTTCGACTTCAGCAACTTCTTCGACCGGAGCTGCTTCTTCAGCAGCAGCCTCGACCGCTACTTCTTCAGCAACAGCTTCCTCGGCTACCGCGACCGTCTCTTCGACTTCTTCTGTCTTCTTCTTTGGCATTTTCTTATTTTACCTGGGGGCTCCGAGCCTTATTTCGATTCGGCACCTTTCTGATTAAGCAGCGTGTGAACGCGTGCTAACGTCTTTTTCTCGCGGCGGATATCGTTTACCACTTCGCCGACGCCGAGCGTCTTGCGAAACTTCAAGCGGAATAACGATTCCTTTAATGCGTCTGCCTGTTCTGTAAGCTCTGTCGCATTCATTTCGCGAAGCTGTACGAGCTGATCTTTACGTTTCATGTTTCTTAAACAACGCCTCCCTCGAGGTCTGCACGAGTCACAAATTTGACCTTGATCGGCAGTTTCTGTGCAGCAAGTGCAAAAGCCTCGCGTGCCAATCCTTCTTCAACACCCTGGATCTCATAAAGCACGCGGCCCGGTTTTACCACTGCGACCCAGTGATCCGGAGCACCCTTACCCGAACCCATACGAGTTTCAGCCGGTTTCTTGGTGATCGGCTTGTCAGGGAAAATGCGGATCCAGATCTTGCCGCCACGTTTTACGTGACGCGTCATGGCGATACGAGCCGCTTCGATCTGGCGGTCAGTGATCCACGCCGCTTCCAATGTCTTGAGACCAAAATCACCAAAGCTCAGCTTTTCGCCACGCGTCGCTTTGCCGCGCATGCGGCCTTTCATTACTCTCCGGTGCTTGACCTTTTTTGGCTGTAACATAACTTAAACCTCTATGTCCTTCGTCAGTAGTCATTTGTCCTTTGCTCTCGCGATCAGTTGCCAATGACTAAGGACAAATGACCAAGGACCAAAAACTTATCGTCGATCGTCCCTTCTAGGACCCCGATCATTCCGTCGTGCACCGCGTTCGACCTTGACCTCGTTCATTGGGTCGGTCGTGGTTCCGCGTGCCATCGAGGCGTTAGGATCGAGGATCTCACCGCGATAGATCCAAACCTTGATACCGATGATGCCGAATGTCGTCAACGCCTCGGCAAATCCGTAGTCGATATCCGCACGAAGCGTGTGCAGCGGCAAGCGGCCTTGCAGGTTCCATTCGGTACGTGCAATTTCGGCTCCGTTCAGGCGGCCGGCGATCATTACCTTGATGCCCTGTGCACCGAAACGCTGTGATTCTTCGATAGTCTTTTTCATCGCACGGCGAAACATAATACGTTTCTCGAGCTGCTGAGCGATCTTTTCGGCCTGAAGCTGAGCGTTCAGCTCGGGGTGACGGATCTCCTGGATCGAGATGAGCACTTCGCGGCCGGTCTTGCGGGCATAATCTTCGCGAAGCTTTTCGATCTCAGCACCCTTGCGGCCGATGATGATTCCCGGACGTGAGGTGTAGATGATGATCTTGAGCCTTGTCGCTGCACGCTCGATATCGATGTGCGATACGCCGCCGCCGCCGAACTTCCGCTTCAATTCCCGTTTGAGTTTGAGGTCCTCAGCGAGAAATTCAGCAAACTGATGTTTCGCAAACCAGTGCGAGTGCCAATCTTTGTTGTATCCGACCCTAAAGCCGTATGGATGAACTTTCTGTCCCATAATTCATTGGAACGCAGGCAGCTTGCCTGCGAGTCTCTACTTCTTCTCGTCTTCCTCTTCAACCTCAGCCGACGGAGCGTCATCAGTCGCAACTTCCTCAACTGGTGCTTCGTCAGACGCAGCCTCGACCGGTGCTTCTTCGACTGCTTCGTCAGCCGCCGCTTCGACCGGAGCTTCGTCAACCGTTTCAGCCACCGCAGTCTCAACCGTTTCTTCAACTGCCACCGCTTCTGCCGATGCCGCCGTTTCCACTGTCTCTTCGACAGCAATTGCATCTGCCGCTGCTACTGTTTCCACTTCCTCGACCACCGGCTCAGGTGCCGCGACTTTCGTGTAGACCTTTGCTGCTTTTGCTTTTTCGTTCGCTTCCTTTTTGGCTGCGATACGTGCGGCACGGGCCTCGTCCAATCGGAACATCTCTTCGCTCTTAGCACGTTCTTCGCTCGTCACCTCGATGGTGATGTGGCAATAGTGACGCTGTTCGCGATATGCACGGCCCTGCGGAGCAGGACGCATACGGCTGCGGTGTTTATGCGGCCCCATATCGACGAAGCAGGTCTTGACCCACAGATCGTCCGGATCGATAGCGATATTCTGCTGCTCGGCCTTGAACGTCGCGTTGGCGATCGCCGAATTCAAACACTTCGCGATCGGCTCGGCGGCCCGCTTGTCGGTAAATTTCAGGATCGAAAGTGCCCGTGAAACATTCACGCCGCGGATCAGATCGACCACGAGCCGTGCCTTGCGAGGGCTGCCTTTCAGATATTTTGTTTTTGCTACAGCTTCCATAACAG
>CAZVDM010000209.1:0-6247 GCA_964625555.1 uncultured Chloracidobacterium sp. | reverse complement strand
AACACGGAGATAAAACGGCGGCAAATTGCTTTTGCGGCCGGCTCTCCGGATACCAATAGGACATTTCCCGTCCAAGCTGCCAATTATTTACGCGTGCCATAGTTTTATCTCCGTGTTGTTGTTCTTTCGATCGGCGTGTCTGAGAATAATCGGGCCGTTCGCGGGTGTCGACCCGTTTATTACCGTATCCAAAGTAAAAATTCTTCTTCCAAAATGCGTCGTGCGAGCTGCCAGGCCGAGCGACGCCACCGCCAGGATCAACACCACGGCTGTATACCAGCGAGCCAGATCGCTCCCGCGGAGCATCAAGACCAGCCCGACCAGAGCCAAGACGCCCGTCAATTCGACAACCGCGAATGTCGGCAGTGCAGACGCTCTATGCTCGCGGATATTTGCCCAGAGCTGGCCGACCATCTGGTCGGAGCCTTTGCCTGCGATCTCGCCGGTGGCATAGACGGCGAGCGTCAGCAACGCTGTCAAAATAAATAGAGCAAGGCCGGTTCGCGTGAATCGATCACTTTTTTTCCAAACGCCGATGACCAGCATCACAATACCGATCACCGTGCCGGTCAGCGGTATGTAGTTGAGAAAAACGTGTACTTTCGTTGCGTCCATTTCGGTTCTTATTTCTTTCCGATGAAATCACCGGCCAAATACCGTTTCATGGCGTCGGATTCCGTTCGCGGGCGGATTCCCAATTTGGTCGGCCTCCACAGCGGTTCGTTCCCTATGCCGCCCGGTTCGGCTTTGGTGATCTTGATAAAAGATTCACGCGGAGCACCTGTCGGACAGTGAATATCGGCGGCAAAGCCTTTGCCCATGCCCTGTCCGAACATTCCTTTTCGCACAAGCGAATCGGTCATCCACGTCGGCTTGAGCCAGCCGCGTGTTGCGGATTGGTGTGAACCGGAACGGAACATTGCCTGATAATTTGTCCGCGGATTTTTCGCAAGCCCGTCCTTGCGTTCTCGTTGGCCCTGCTGCGAGCCCGGCGTCGCGCCGTACATGTTGAACCACATTCGCGTAACACCGCGCGGCGTTCCCGGATAGTATCTTGCCCGACAAAGCAGGCGAGCTAGGTCATAATTCTTCTTATCCTTCTGCCATCCGCGGAATGGCCGGTCCTCAGGATCGGCATCGATCCAGACATAATCGCCGTCGTTGACGCCGAGTTCCTGAGCATCGCTGGGATTGATATCGACATAGCCCTCGGTGACGAACGGAGCTCGCTTATCGCGGCGATAAATATCGCCGAATGGCCCGAACAGCATCGCATTCATATCGGTATCGATCGGTGTAGTGTGCGAACCGTGGCGGAATTTAGGCGTGTGGAAGATGAATTTGTAATCATCTTTGATGAGCGGATGAGCAGTTGCTTTGGCTTGTTCCCAAGTGTAAACAACATTTCGGCCGCAGCGTGTCTCGCACGAAAGATCGTCCCGTTGGACGCCATAATCCTCCGGCCCTTTCGGCCGCATCGCTTCATGAGGCGGCGAAATGATGATATTTGGCTCGTAGAATGTCGAATCGACAGGTTCGCGATGTACGGGTAGATTTTCGCCGGCTTCGATGAACTCATCTTCTTCACGATACGACTCGAGCCGGCCGCTCTTTGTGTACCACGGGGACGAATCCATTACCTGATCGGAACCGACATTTTTCGGCGTCGTGCGGCTGTTCATAATTGCCGGAACGCCGTTTATCGCTTTTTCGTGGAGGTCCTTGAACGAATAGCCTTTCGTATTGGTCGAATGGTCGAGGATCCGCTGCAGATACACATCGGTGCGGTCCTCGCGGACAAATTTCCAATAGTCATTGAACCGTTGGTCGCCTGTCAGATCTGCGAGTTTTGACGCGACGAGTGCATAAACCTCGATATCTCCCATCGTATTGAATATTCTCGGGATCGGTGTTTTCGGAAACACGAGCAGGAATGGATTTGTGACCGACGCGGTCATGTCCGGATGCTTGAGCTCGGCCCACGAATCGACACCGAAGACCACGTCGGCGTATTCGCATGATGTCGACCACCACCATTCGTTCACGCAGATCAGCTCGATCTTGGGTATGGCGTTGACGACCATGTTGTAATGCCATTTGACGTTGCCAAGGATCGAATTGGCGTTGGCGAACCACAGCGATTTGGTTGGACACGGCATGTGTGTCTTGCCGGTCAACAGCTTATTGCCGACACGAAGCGGATGGTCCTCGTGATTGTAGTAATGGGCAGATTCGGCCTTCCAATACTGTTTTGGACGAGCCGGCTTCTCGGGGTCAAGTTCGATATCAAACGGATTTTCATTGATATACTGCGGAGCGCCGTTGAATAGTGCAGTACGGTAATTACCGGCGTATGATCCGACGTTTCCGCCCATCTTTCCTACATTTCCGGTCAACGCTGCGAGCAGGAATACGTCCCGATCCTTGTTATCGCTGTTAAAAAACTGATTCGGACCCATTCCCAACGCAAACAGCGTGGTGCCAAAGTCTTTTGCAAAATGACGAGCCAGTGTTTGAACGGCCGCGGCCGGTGCCCAGGTTAGTTCTTCGACCGTCTGCGGAGTGAAATGTGCCGTATATTCCTTGACGAGATCAAACACCGGACGGCATTTCACCTTGCTGCCGTCTGCCAGCGTTACGTCGATCGAGCCTTCGAGCAAGGCCTCACCGACCTTTGAATATTTGCCGACCTCGTCACGGGTCAGTGGTTTCGGCGAATTTGATTTCGTGTCCCACCAAACGTAATCGCCCCATTCGGCCCGCAGTTTTTCGGGAACGACATTTTGAGTGGTCTGCTGGATCGGCGGCGGTTCCTTTTCGCCTTCTTTGACGATAAATGTCTGCTTCAGGACTGCAGGATCGCCGCCGAAGACCTCGGCAGCTCTGAGATACTTGAGCGAATCCATCCGAACGAGTATCGGCATGTCCGTCCATTGTCGGACGTACTCTTTGTCATAAAGATTTTCCTGCAAAATGACGTTTGCAAAGCCGAGAGCGAGTGCCGGCGTCGTGCCGGGCCTGACGACCAGAACGTCATCGGCCTTGGTTGCGGTCGCCGAGTATTCACAGGCGATCACAATGACGCGAGTGCCCTTCATACGGGCCTCGGTCAGCCAGTGGGCATCGGGCATCTTGGTCGTGATCCAGTTCATTCCCCATACGACGACGGTCTTTGCGTGTTCGACCGCGTTTAGGTCGAATTCGACCGTTTGCTGTCCCGTGACCATCGGATGTCCTGGCGGCAGGTCGGTGTGCCATGAGTAGTTGTCAAACCCTTTTGGGCCCATTGCCTGATCGGGGCCGACACCGCGAATGTGCGAATCGAGCAATGCGATCGAGTTTGCCATCCGGTACATACCGAACACACGAGTCATGCCGAGCAGCGGCATTCCGCCTCGGAATTTCATTACCTGTGTACCTACACCCTGCGTGGCCTCGATCGTGGCTTCGTCATAATGCTGCTCGGTGAGTTTGCGTTTGCCTTCGTCGCCGGTGTAGGTCTCGGCAATGTTTTTGAGTGCGGCGGCGACGATAACTGCAGCCTCGTCATGTGGCATCCGGATCCATTCGTCACGGGCACGATTAAAATAGCTCTCGTCGGGCCTACCGTCCTTTCCGCGGGGAAAACCGTCGTCGTACCATTTCTTGTAACCGGCACGGACCATAGTTCCGTTGACACGCCGGTCGCCGTAAAAGCGACGAGTAAGTGCGAGGCCTTTTTGGCAAACACGCGGATCCCAGCGGTGCGAAGTGCCGTTGCCGAGCAGATCGACCGCTTCACCGTATTTCATTGTCGGCCCTATGCGTGTTATGACACCCTGGCGGACGTGGGCATTGAGCAAGCAGTTATGCGTGTCGTTCGGTGCGCATGTGAATGTATAGCGTGAATCGTATGCCCACAGGTCACGATAGACCTTTTCCCAATCGCGGTTCGGATACGCCGCGAGCGGATTTGTGATCGCCTCAAGCCCCCACGCGTTGGTGGTCGACGCGACCAACGCACCAAAACCGGCTGCCGATATCCTGGCCATGAATTCGCGTCTTGAAATTTCGTTATTCATAACTTTCCTCACAATTTGCTCAACTATTTCGCTTTCAGCGAACGCAGAAAGACAACTATCGACTCGATCTCTTGTTGCGTCAGCACTCGCCGAATTGGCGAAGGGCTTCCGAAGCCCTGCATTACTGTCCCGCTTCGTCCGCGTCGGATCGTCTCTATCAGATATGTGTCCGAGACACCTGATAGGAACATCTTATTTCCCAATGCCGGTCCATCGCCTCCGATTCCGTTCTTGCCGTGGCAGCCCGAGCAATTCGACGCAAACATCAGTGAACCAAGATCCACGGTGCCGGTCGCCCATATTTGAGGATTTGGATCGGGCTGGGCCTGGACGTTTGCTCCGAGCCGGCGAATGTACGCGATGACCGAGCGTATCTCGTCATCGGTAAACCCGTTCACGCGGTCGCCCCACGGGAGCATCGGACGGCCCGGACGGCCATTTCTGATGGTCTGGAAAATGAAATCATCCGACGCCAAGCTCAGAAAATCAGGATTAGTGATCGACGGATTTGGCACGATCCCGGGGAAACGACTGCCTCTTCCGTCCGCGCCGTGACAGCTCGAACACACTGCTGTGTAGATCGTTTCGCCGTCATTTGCAAACTCACGAGCACCGAACCGCATTGACTTGACGCGATCCTTTGGAAGGTAGATATCCGGCAGCGTCCGCCGTCTGAGCGAGAGCGTATAGAGCGTCAGCAGGTCGATCTGATTTTCAGAAAGGCCCAGAGCAGGCATTTGCGAACCTGCAACTGTCGAGGCCGGTGCACGGAAATGCTGGGCGATCCAATTCGAAAGCGTGTGCTCACCCGGAACTTTCGTAAAATTCAGCTGATTTGGATCCTTGAACCCCGATATCGAAAGATTGACGCCCGCGTCGCCTCCAAAGGTCCCTACAGTGTGGCAGCCTGTACATCCGACGCTGTTGAACTGTGCTTTCGCCTCGATCAGTTTCGGGGCTCCCATCTGAGTGTCGAGATATACCTTAAGCGAGGCACGATCCGCGTCGCTTATTTCGCGGAATGAAGCCTTCCATGCGGCATCGGTCGAGGCCTGCGACTTTTCGAGGTGCTTTTCGTACCAATCGGCCTTATAGCCCTTGAGCCCAACGTGCGAGAGGTCAGGACCTTCCATTCCCGTTACGTTTCCGCCGGGACGCAGCGTTCCGCCGCGGTTGTCGAGTCGGTGGCAGGCATAGCAATCGAGGCGTTCGAACGTCTTGCTGGCGTTCTCCAGTGTCGGCAGATTTGGAACGTTCAGCGGTGTATGACAGGTACCGCAGCTCGCGTACGCGTATTTTGCCGGCAGCATCGGCTCCGTCCAGAAATGAACATTCCCGTGTGCATCATCTTTCTCGGTAGCCTGACCCTGCCCGCCATGACAGGTGGTGCAGCCGATCTCCGTCGGTGAATGGACGACAGGATTGTGAGCGGCACCGACCTTTTGATCGGTCGTTATCTGTTCGCCCGATGCCATACCGACGTGACAGGTAACACAGCGGTCGGTGACTTTAAGCTGGGGATTTACAATTTGTCGAAGCCGCAGGTCGATCGGGCCTTCGGTGGTCTTGGCGCTGCCTTGAATGCCGTGCCAGTCTTTCATGAAATTCTCCGATACTGCAGCGGCAGCGAGGAGCAGGAAAACCCCGATACTTGAAACCATCAACAGATATTTATTCTTGTTCATAGCGTCAATGGCCTCCCCAGTCAGATGGCGACCAGAAAAAGTCCCAGTTCGGGCCGCGGAAATAGGTTCCGATAACGGTCAGTACGATAAAGCCGCACAGGAAGCAGGTGAACAAAGCGAGAGCACCGGCACGGGTTGAGTTGTACTTTCGGACAGCCCATATTGAATAGGCCGCATAGATCGCCGTCAGCACCGTACCGGGATTTATGAACGTAATAAATAGCTGGGGAATATCAGGAAACCATTCGCGAAGCCATCCGAACTTGATGGCAAACGCCTCGACAACGATCGACGCGGCGAAGCCCACCACGACGGACCACTTCACGAGCTTCCAGCCGCCCGGGCCGCCGAACCATTCGCCGGTTCCTTCTTTTTCACGGTCCAGGAACGGGATCAGGCCGAGACCGATCACACATAACATCGGAATGCCAATGCCTCCCATGAATGCCGAGAACGAGACGATCTCCTGAAGCCCGAGAAAGTACCACGGAGCCTTGGCCG
>CAZVDM010000208.1:0-6259 GCA_964625555.1 uncultured Chloracidobacterium sp. | reverse complement strand
TCATCGAGTATCAGGATGTCGCCGCCCAGTGCCTTGACGCGTTCGAGTTCAGTCGCAGCTTTTTCGTGGAATTCGCTTTTGAGAATGCTCTCGATCGTCTCAGGCTTCATCCGCAACGACTCCAATTCCGTTCGCCGCCCGTGAAAAACCGCATCGGCTGATCCAAACCTTTCCAAAAGCTTGGTAGCAGCTCTGGGCCCAACGCCCGGGGTCATGTTCAACGCGATCCAACCGATCATCCTCTTAACTATTCACTATTCCCTTTTAACTATTCACTAATTTGGCGGAGGCGTGTGGGAGTCGAACCCACTTGAGAATACTCTCGCATCCTCACAACGGTTTTGAAGACCGCGCCCATCACCGGACAAGTTGCGCCTCCGAAAACTAAATAAATCGAACGCCGATACGCTTTTATCCGCGTTCTATTACTTTGTCAATAACAATGTCACCAACGTCGCTCTGTTCGCAACATCGCTCACCAAAATATGTTCGTCGAGCCGGTGAGCGCCAGAACCGGCAATGCCGAGGCCGTCGAGAACGGGAACGCCGAGAGCGGCGACAAAATTGCCGTCGGACGCTCCGCCGACCTGGGTTTCGCCGACCTCGTAGCCAAAGCTTGCGCCGATCGATCGAGCAGTTTCGAATAACGCCGCGACCTCGGCAGTTCGTTCGAGCGGCGGGCGATTGACGGCGCCAAGCATTTCGAGCGAGACGCGTTCGTCAATTGAGCGGATCGAACGCAAAGCCGCGTCGACGCGTTCACCTTCGCTCATCTTGCTGAACCTGACGTCGATCTCACATTCGGCATGTTCCGGAATGACGTTTGACGTCGTGCCGCCTTTGATCGTACAGACGTTGACGGTCGTACCGATATCCGAATTTTGGATCGCGTGGATCTCGTCGATGTGCCGGGCGACCTCGGCGACGGCATTGGCACCTTTTTCAGGCTCCAACCCGGCGTGTGCCGGTATGCCATGTGCTCGTAGAATGTATTGTCCGGTGCCTTTGCGGCCGGTCTTTATCCTGCCTTCAGCGGACGGTTCGAATACCAAACATCGCTCGGCTCCGTGAGATTCACGTTCGACGAGCTCGCGCCCCGTATGACTGCCGACCTCTTCGTCGCAAGACAGCAGAATTGTGACCGGCGAAATCGGCCGCGGGCCGTGAACAGCGCAGAACCGCAACGCCTCGAACATCAGCACGATGTTCGACTTCATATCGAAAATTCCGCAGCCGTAGAATCTATCGCCGTCGATCCGCGTCGGATTTTGCAGATTCGTGCCGATCGGATGGACTGTGTCCGTGTGGCCGAGTACGAGTGTGTGCTTTCCTTCGCCGGCAAATGCACGAATAACAACGTGATCGCCGTCTTCGACGCTGATCCGCTCGATCGTTACATCGACGCCGGTAGCATTTGCCTGCCGCACGACCCAATCGACTACCTCACGGCTCCGCACGGCGTCATGCGAAGGCGATTCGATATCGACAATCTCGCGGATCGCATCGACGATCAATGGTTGCCGCTGACGAAAGTATTGGAGTGTCTCGTTTGGTGTCATTTCATTGATCAAACTAGAAACTCACATCTGTGATCTTGTTTTCGGCTGCGTATTTCCTGGCCTCGGCTTCTGATTTGAACGTCCTGACCACATCGTATTCCTTCATCACCATCTTGCCGTCGATCATAAAGCTGTACATCGGGCGTGAGGCGACCTGAGTCGGACACAGGTCAAGTAATGCTATAGCAAGCTTTTGCTTGACCGAGCTGGTCTTTGTAACTGGATACATCACTTTTCGAATAACATTGCACGGGATAGCGCTTTCTGAGACAGCCGGTTTAGTGCCGAACACCTCGTTGAAAAGGTCGCCCATCCGGTATCCTGCCAGAGCAAGCCGTTCCTGGCCGATAGCCAGAGCTTTTTTCTTATACTTGTCTGACGGCGGTTCGAAAAACTCGACGCCGCGATAAACCTCGCTCGTCGCAAACTTTACGCTTTCTTTCTTCCATGCTTCAAAATCGCCCGGCAGCATCCTGTCCTTAAATTTATTGGCCGGGAAAAGCCGCATAATATCTTGAGCGATCGGGTCGATATAGTCGGCGTCGCATTTATCGTTATTGGGAAAATTGCGGCCAATGATCGAATCCCAGAACCAATGCAGGTTTTCCTGTTGATCACGTTTAGTTCCTTTTGGCGTCAGCAGGAAACCGTTACCTCCGCGGTCGCCTTCGGGAGTGCTCGGGGCGACCTTACCCGATGCATGGAGCGGTTGATGCATGTCGCCGATAAGATGTTCGAGCCAGGCGATCGCCACCGCTTTTTCGGCGTCCGGAGCTGAGCTGCGGATCAACGCGGCAAATTCCGCGATCTTATCCATCGCGAGCCCTGTTTTCGGCATGTTGTCGATCATCACGACCTCGCCTTTTTCGAATTTCCAAAAGGTGTTGTTGTAATGCCAGTCACCGTGATCGTAGTTTTTCGCGCGAATCGGGAAAGCCCGGTCGCGAACGATGTCCGCCCAGGTTGCCATGAGCATAAAATATTCGCGCTTTCGCGATTCTTCCGGACGTGATCCGTAGGTCAGATAAAAGGCACCTATGTTCGAATCCTCAGGTGCCGATGTCAGGATCTTGACCACTTTCTCGCGAACCTCAGGCGTCATGCGTTGCCATGCGATGTAGGCGGTTATCTTGTGCCCGGTCTCGTCCCAACCAAATGACGAGAATGATACACAACCGATCAATGCGAACAAAACCAGAAGACGCGTCACAATTTTCATTATTTTAAATACTCCCGAATCTTTATGGAAGATTTTAACGAATAAAGGTGATAAGAGAAAGTTAGAGGATTCTGCAAAAAATCAATAAACCTTTTTCGATAACTTTTCATCATAGGATGTGCAAAAGCTTTCCGTTATCTCGTTCTTACAGATAGAGAGGCCGCAATTGGAAGTAAGCGGCGGAAAGAGAAATAAATATGCAAGCGGTTTTGGAACAAAATGGTATCTCGCAGCGTGTAACTAACAAAACGCACGATGCGTTTGGGACAAAGATCGGAATTTTTGGTAAACTATTTGGTTGCTGGCACAAGGAATTAAGCCGGCCGTTTTCTGACAAACAAGTTTCTTATCGTGCATGCATTAACTGCGGTGCACGAAAAAAGTTTGACACGTCAAACTTCAAAACATTGGGGACGTTTTACTATCCCCCTTCGGTGTCCGCTAGACCGTAACTCAGGCGGAATTCATATATCCTGTCTATTATACCTACCAGACTAACCTACCGGGGACGGGCTTCCAAAAAAGCCTGTCCTCTTTCACTTTAGTAGATCAAATACGCGTCAAAGACCCAGCCCGTATACCCGTTATAGCTCGCCTGGCACCAACGCCCGCTGCGGCTGACCGGCCGAACGACAGGCCCGCATCCTCCGATCGAGATGGTCGCTCCGTGTGGTATTTTCACTATCCTGGCTCCGGCCTCGCTATTCGGCAGCGTCCGAAGTGCCAGGAATCCGTCGCCCGGTGAATTTACCGTTGCGGTCGTTCGCGTCGCTGATGGGCTCGGCATTACGAGCGGCGGTGTTGCAGAGGTCTTGTTCGCGTTCTTTTGTTCGTTCAAACGCTTTTCAAGATTAGCGATCTGGTCGCGAAGCTCGTTGGTGTTGTCCGGTGTCGATGTTGCAGTCGGGGTCGGAGTTCCCTTGTTATTTGTCGATGGTTCAGCAGTCCGGGAGTCTTTATTAAAATAGATCAAAGCCGCCGCTCCGCCCACGGCGATCACGGCCATTGCTCCCAGCAATCCAACCACGAGCACGATCTTCATCGTGTTCGACCCCTTTTCAGGTACTACATTCGTCTGAATGTTACTCGGCGGCTGAGCCGTCTGAGGTATTTCGACCCGCATCGGATCGTTCCGGCCGGACCGGACGAATGTCACCTCTTCAGCCATCTCGGTTAAGGGTGTCCCGTCTGCGAGGCAAAACGAGAGCGATTCGTCGGTATAGGTCGTTCGACATGACGGACATTGTTTCATTACGGCTATTTATAATCGGTTTTATTTTTGATAGCAACCTTAAGCGTGAACCTAATTCGCCACCAGTCGTATTAATTTGGAACCAAAGCAAAAATAGTTTAAATTCGCTCATCAGGAGAAAATTTATGATCAAGAAAATTATCTTGGGCGCGCTCGCGGGTATCGTTCTCGCAATTGCAGCTTTTTGCGTCGTGGTCGCATTGCAGCCGGAAGATTTTAAGATCACGAGGACCGCGACCATCAACGCGGCACCAGACAAGGTCTTTGAGCAGGTGAACGACTTCCACAAATGGGAAGCATGGTCGCCGTGGGCAAAGATCGATCCGGCGATGAAGACCACCTACGTTGGGCCAGCCTCGGGCGTCGGCTCGTCTTATTCGTGGACCGGTAACGACGACGTCGGGGAAGGCAAAATGACCATTACTCAGAGCCATCCGAATGAACATGTCGCTATCGACCTCGAATTTATCAAGCCGTTTGCTGCCAAGAATCTGACCGAATTCACGCTTAAGCCTGAAGGCTCAGGCACAAACGTTACGTGGACCATGGCCGGAAAAAACAACTTCATAATGAAAGCCTTTTCCCTCGTAATGAACATGGACAAACTTGTCGGGGGCGATTTTGAGAAAGGCCTCGCCGAATTGAAGTCAATTTCCGAAGCACCAAAACCGACTGCACAATAGGCACCGAATATCTGGGGGAAAATATGTCAGAAAACTCGAACTCCGTTTCAAAAGGTGCGAGGATCGCAGGTTGGATCATCTCGATACTTCCGGTTCTGCTGCTTCTGTTTAGTGCTACGTTCAAATTTTTGCAGCCGGGCGAAGAGTTCAAAAAAGGGCTCGAACAAATGGGCTGGACGGCAGACACGATGTTCAAGCTGGGATTCGTTGAGATCGGCTGCGCGGTGCTTTATCTCATTCCGCGAACGTCAGTCATCGGTGCGATCCTGCTGACCGGCTATTTGGGTGGTGCGGTTGCGACCCATGTCCGTATCGGCGATCCGTCCTTCGTAACAGCGTTGATCTTGGGTGTACTCATCTGGCTCGGCCTCTGGCTTCGTGATCCACGGCTCAAAGCAGTGCTGCCGCTAAGCTAGTTCCAAATGAAGATCACTTATTGGATCATTACCGGCCTCCTGGCGGCGTTTTTGCTCATCACGGGCATCGCCGATATTATCAAATTGCCTGAGGCCGTCCTTGTCTTTAAACATCTTGGCTATCCGGAATATCTGTTGCCGTTTATCGGCGTCGCGAAGATCCTCGCGGCGATCGCGATCGTCTTTCCGCGATTTCCGGGGCTAAAAGAATGGGCCTACGCCGGACTCGCTTTTGACATCCTTGGGGCGCTGTATTCGCACATCGCTGTCGGCGACCCATTCGCGGCATGGATCATTCCGTCCGTAGCGTTGGCGGTTGTGGCCGCTTCGTATTTTCTGTACCACAAAACTCAACAAACCTAAGGAGATACGTCAATGTCGAAATACGCTGATGTCTATTTAGTACCGATCCTCGAAGAAAACGTTCCCGCATACAAGAAAATGGCGACCGCTGTTGGGAAGCTTTTTATTAAGCACGGAGTCCTTCGCTACCGCGAGTATGTCGCCTCCGACCTCGACGTCCAAGATGTTGTACCATTCCCAAAAAGGGTCAAGCTGAAAGAAGGCGAGACCCTGATCTACGCTGCTGTCGAGTTCAAGTCAGAGGCGCATAGAAACAAAACGATGAAAGCGATAATGGCCGACACGGCCATGATGGCAATGTGCGATCCGGCCGACAAGCAGTTGTTCGATTACAAACGTATGGTCTATGGCGGATTCAAGGTATTGGTCGATCTATAAGGCCGGCCTTAATTCGATCGAGCACGATTCGCTTTGGGCGTGAATATTGTAATCTGTAAATTAACTTCAAACGCCACATGAGCGAAACCGCAGCACTAGATCCCGAAGAGATATTGAGCGACGCAGACCTTGAGGCTGCGGTTCCTCCGGAATCTACAGGCAAAAAGAAACCAAAATTTGATCCATCGATCACCGAAGGTCCGCTCACACGTGCCGTCTGGAAGATCGCGTGGCCCGCTGTTCTCACCAATCTCGTCAGCGGTGCCCAAGGCTGGGTCGATCAGATACTGGTCGGAAACCTCATCGGTTATCAGGCAAACGCTGCGATCGGCGTTGGTTTTCAGATATTTCTCGTTGTCATCGTTTTTGTCTCGTCGATCTTTATCGGC
>CAZVDM010000207.1:0-6286 GCA_964625555.1 uncultured Chloracidobacterium sp. | reverse complement strand
GAAGATTATTTACAGACCTACCGCGACCACGTTGACGCCGTGACCCCCGAACAGGTGTTGGCTGTTGCTCAACGATGTGTCCGCCCGGATGAAATGGCGATCGTGATAGTCGGCGACGCCGATGAAGTTTTGCCGCAGGTTGATAGCTATGCGGAGAACGTAGAAATATTCGATACGGACGGACATCCGCAAGATGTCTTAAAGTACGCAAAAAACGAAAGTGACGTAACTGCTAATGTCGCCGGAAAATGGTCGTTAATGATCGATTTTCAAGGCCAGCAATTGCCCGTTTCGTTGACGCTCGAACAGGAAGGCGACGGCGTTTCAGGTGTTCTGGAAACTATGCTCGGCAACGGAAAGATCGCGGATGGAAAGGTGACCGGAAGCAAACTCGCGGCAACCGCCAACGCCGAAATGCAGGGCCAGCCTATCGAATTTGCGATCACCGGCAAAATAGACGGCGACTCAATGAGCGGTACGCTGTCGGCCCCGATCGTCCCCGATCCGCTGCCGTTCACGGGAACACGATAATAGGTTTGCCCACGAAACACACAAAAAGCACGAATGTAAGATATCCGAACTTTCGTGCTTTTTGTGTGTTTCGTGGGCCAATGTTTACATCGGCTGAACGAATTGGATGATCGCGAAGTTCGCTCCGGAAGGATCTGCGACCATCGACATTCGGCCGACGCCCGGAGCATCGAACGGCGGAACGTGGACGCTGCCGCCATTTTCTGTTATTTTTGCGACAGTTTCGTCGGCATTTTCGACGGCAATGTACGATGCCCAATGGGAAGGCAGATCGCCCCAATCGTCGCCCAGCATACTCATCATTCCGCCCGTTGCAGCACCGTCAATAATGATCTCTTTATAGTCCATCCCGGCCGCTACCTTCGATTGTTCTAGTGTCCAGCCAAAAAGCTTTGTATAAAATTCGATCGCTGCCCCCAGATCTTTTGTCCTGAGTTCGCGCCAGCAGATCTCACCGTGTTTTGGTATTTCAAAATCAGCCATGATGTCCTCCTTCTGCCATTTTAAATGTTGAGATCATCGCTCCGGTCGGATCCTGAATGATCGCCATTCTGCCGGTATTTGGAATGTCCAATGGACCGTGAACGAGTTTTCCACCGAGTTCGACCGCTAATTTCGCATTTTCGTCCACGTCATCGACCGCGACATACGTCATAAAATGCGGCGGCGGAGTCGGTTGCCCCTCGACGCACATCTCAGGCGTGATCTCATAGAGTCCGCCGGCCGGATAGTCACTGCCGGTCGTATATTCATGATAGGCGAATCCATCGACAGCGTTGCTGTCCTTAAATTTCCAACCGAACACATTGGTGTAAAATTCTTTACACTTGGCCGCGTCGGTGCTGGCGATCTCGGTCCAGCAAAAACTGCCCGGAGCCGGTTCCGCAAATCCAGTTGCTTCTTGTGCCATAGTTTTTCTCCTGTGTTTTTTACTATCTAAAAATTTCCACTATCTTGTTCCAATGCGCAAGATTACGCAAGGCGTAGGGAATTTGTTTTGCGGGAGAATCAAAATAAGTGTTTTGAGCTGCGGGCGGGAGCATTTTCTGCCTCATGGAGTAAGGCGGACGGGTCGATCCGCAGCTCAAAACTTCGTGAGTGCCGATTTTGGCACTTATCCTGCTCGACGCAACGGTGTGGCGGCACCGGCGTTTCGCTGTAGTGTTTGCAGATGTTCGATCAGATCGGATGCGGCACGTTTCGAGAGCTCTTCGACGTGGCACTTAAGCAACTGCAAGCATTCGTGTTCGGCGTCAACGTTAGCTTCGCGGGCGATCGCACGGATCATACCAAGCTGTTTTGCCGTCACCATATC
Organism: uncultured Chloracidobacterium sp.; assembly: GCA_964625555.1. Lineage (GTDB taxonomy): Bacteria > Acidobacteriota > Blastocatellia > Pyrinomonadales > Pyrinomonadaceae > OLB17. The sequence continues at coordinate 4,440 of CAZVDM010000207.1, read as the reverse complement.
GCCAAGGCTCTTTGCGACCGGATCGCTGAATTGCCGGGGTTCGCTGATCTGAACGACTTCATCCCGCTCTACCAGATCGAATTCCTTCTTATATAGCTCACGGGCGATACCAAATTTTACCGCGGCACGTTTCAGGGCATCGTGTTCGGCTTTTTTGATCCCCGTCTCGCTGGCGGTCTTGCCGGTGCCGACGCCTTCGCGAGTGATGCCGTCGATCGTTATCGCGACCGTGACAGTAATAATGTCACCGATCGGACGAATATCTTTTACCGTATGTACCCAATTAGGTGCGTGTTCGTCAAGAATGTCGGCGACGGTGTGCCATTCGACATATTCGACCATGTGCATCTGACCGTTGCGATCTCGGCGTCCGGCCCTTTGACGGATCAATTGCGGGTCAACTGTCTTGCGAAGCTCGCGCAAGGTCGTTGAAAAATCGAGGACATTATTTGCAGTCTCTGTCTCATCAAAAATATTTTCCGTTCCGGTTTCGTGCGTTTCGTTTTGTGTATTGCGTTTCATCTTTGTCTCCTGTTCAGTGTTTATGCATGTGCGTTGCTGTGCTGTTTTGCGTCGGGCATGTCTGAAATGCCCGTAAATACTCAGCATCGCTGATGCCTGTTCGCCGCGTGTCAGACCATGCGACTCAGTTTACTTTCAATAGATGCATCCCATGTGTTGCATCACTGACACAGATTAACAAATAAAATTATTTGTTGCAAGTGTGAAATTTGGTGTTGCAATTAATATTTTCATGTGTTATGTTTTATCCGTGCAATGGAAAGTGCTTTATGGCACTAACAATTCATGGAGGCAAAAGGAGAATATTATGGGTTCATATAAGAATGAAAGTTTATTGAGTACGGTCGAGTTAGGAAAGGCGATCAAGCGACGCCGCGAAGAGCTCGACATGAGTTTGCGTGATGTTGCGGACGTAACAAATGTTTCGGCGTCGACGCTATCACGTATTGAGAACGGAACGGGTCGCCCCGATGCGGACAACATCGCTCGGCTGTCGAAATGGCTCGATATGCCGGTCGACCGGATGATGTTCGTCCAATCTGACGAAACTGTCGAACCGGTGGTCTATTACCCGCACGAAGCGACGCCTGAGATCATCAAGGCGCACCTCAGAGCGGACCGTAAATTGACGCCCGAAACGGCCGAGGCTCTGTCAGAACTGTTTCGCGTGGCATATCAGCAATTCAGCAAAAAGAAATAGGATAAAGCTCGCGATTACACATATACATACACCACTTAAGAGAGAAGCGACATGACACGAGACAACAAGATCAATTTTGGCGGCAGTTTTGCGATCGATACGACCTTTGTATTGTTTTTTCTGACACTGGAGTTAGGACGCAGTGCAGCGGCTTTCGGGTTTGACACGCTCCTGCTGTCGATCTCGACACTGATGATGCTGGTCCTGCCTTATTTCCTGCCGTCAGAGACTGAACCGCCGGCATTTGTTCGGTGGCTCGCGTTGCGTGGTCTGATCGCTGTGGTTGGTGTAAGTTTAGGCGTGATGTTGCCGGCGTCGCTGGGCTTTATGCCGATGACGTTTTTGATAATCGCAGCTATGGTCAGCTGTTACGTTCAGTTCTATTCGCTTTTCAAACTCCGTCTGGCAAAATAGGCAAAAGGCGCCAGCCGTGAGCAAACAAAGATCCGCGCACGTTTCGGGAACATGCGCGGATTTTTTTGTTGACTGTTCTATATAACATATGTTATATAATTATTGTTTTGGAGGAAACAATTATGACTGCAACTTTAAAGATAACTACTGTGGGGAATTCGATCGGCGTAATCCTGCCGAAGGAGATTCTTTCGCGTTTGCGGGTTACCAAAGGTGATTCCGTTTATGTAACTGAAACTCCAAAAGGTATTGAGATCAGCGCATATGACGAACGTTTCGCTCGGCAAATGGAGGCTGGTGAACGAGTAATGAAGAAACACAAAGACGTTCTCAAGAAATTGGCTGAATGATACAAGAAGTAGAATGGATAGAAATCGATGTGGCCTTGGCTTACCATAATCGGCAGATCGCCGAGCATGGTGGAACCGAAGGACTGCGCGACGAGGGCCTTTTACTCTCGGCATTGGCACGTCCACAGAACCTCAATGCCTATGGCGAAGATGTAGATCTTGCTGCGTTAGCGGCGAGTTACGCGTTTGGCATTGCAAAAAACCACCCGTTTCTTGATGGTAATAAGAGAACCGCATTGGTTGTTTCAGTCGCGTTTCTTAACCTAAATGGATTTGATTTCGACGAAGGGCCTGTCGAAACATACAGGCAATTTTACGATCTTGCACAAGGAGTGCTATCGGAAGAAGAACTCGCCAAGTGGTATCGAAAAGTCATCTTTCCAATAATGTAGACTAATCAACTCTACCTAGCGGCGACAACTTCTTCTTCCACGCTGATCGCCTTGCTGATAATTTGTACCTGCCGAACAAGCTCGAAATATTGATCCAGCGTCAACGCCTGAGCGCCGTCGCACAGCGCTTCTTCCGGCCTCGGGTGAACTTCGATTATCAAACCGTCAGCCCCGACAGCTACTCCGGCACGAGCCAGCGGAGTGACCATATAGTTGTGGCCAGTACCGTGCGAAGGGTCGACGATGATCGGCAGGTGCGTCAGTCGATGAACTGCCGGGACGATCGACAGGTCGATGGTGTTGCGGGCGTGGTTTGCGAAGGTGCGGATACCGCGTTCGCATAGGATGACGTCGTAATTGCCCTCGGCCATTACGTATTCGGCGGCGAGCAGAAATTCGTCGAGCGTTGCTGACAGGCCGCGCTTTAGCAAGACCGGTTTTCGCGTTTTGCCGACATATTTTAGCAGCGAGAAATTCTGCATATTCCGGGCGCCGATCTGGATGCAGTCGCCGTATTTTTCGACTGCGTCAACGCCGCGTTCGTCCATCGCTTCGGTGACGATATTGAGTCCGAATTGATCGCGGACCTCAGCCAGAAATTTCAAACCTTCCTCGCCCATTCCTTGAAACGCATACGGCGAAGTGCGCGGTTTGTAAGCGCCGCCGCGAAAGAACTTAGCACCACTTTTGGCAACAGTTTCCGCTGCTGTGAACAACTGTTCGCGGCTCTCGATAGCACAGGGGCCGGCGATCATCGCGAGTTCGTTGCCTCCGATCGATGCGTTTCCGACCCTGATGACAGATTTTTCGGGCCGCAGGTCTTTTGAGATCAGTTTGTATGGCTGCGTGACGCGGATGGCGTTGGCGACGCCCGGCAGATTTTCGAAGTGTGCGGGATCGACCGAGCCTTTGTTGCCTGTCACGCCGATGGCCGTGCGGTTCTCGCCCGGCAGAGCGTGGCCGCGATAGCCGAGAGCGTCAATTGTGGCCAGTACCTTTTCTATCTCCGACTCAGTCGCGCCGGATTTCATTACGATCAACATATATGGTTTATCTCACTACAAATACAAAACTTAAACTTTAGTTTTCGCCACCCGTTTTTGCAAACTCCGGCAATAATTGGCGTACAAATCGATCGACGTTCGCGACCGCGTCGCTGGGATTTTCGGCTTTCTCGATCTCGCTTACGATCGCCGAACCAACAACCGCCGCTTCAGCGTATTGCCATACATCGATGATCTGTTGGGCTGTCGAAATGCCAAATCCGACCGCGATAGGAAGATCGGCAAATTGCCTCGCCCTTTTAACGAGCGATTCTGCGGTCGAACTTGTGTCTTGCCTAGCGCCGGTCACGCCGGCACGAGAAACCGCATAAATAAATCCGCGAGCATGTTCGCAGATCGCTTTTAGACGCTCGTCGGTCGTTGTCGACGCTATGAGCGAGATAAGATCTATGTTCTTTGCCTCAAGCCGCTGTGAAATCGCCGCGGCTTCATTCTCAATTACGTCAGTCAACAACAGGCCGTCAACGCCAGCATCCGAAGCGGCACTTTCAAACTCGGTCAATCCAAATCGCAGGATCGGATTAAAATAGCTAAACAGAATGACAGGAACGTCACTCAGTTTTCTAAACTTAGCCGCCAGATCGATCACGTTTCTCAACGTCGTGCCGTTCTTTAGTGCCCGATCAGAAGAACGCTGGATCGTGGGGCCGTCCGCCATAGGATCGCTGAAGGGAACGCCGAGCTCGATTATGTCAGATCCAAGTTCGGCGAGCGTTAGAATGATCGAAAGGGAAGTTTCGAGATCAGGGTCGCCCGCCGAAACAAAGGGAATGAAGCCTTTTCGCCCCTCGGCCTTCAATTGTTCGAATTTCTGTTCAATTCGGCCCATTAGTTTGACACCCTCCCTACCTTGGACGAGGCAGCCTCTTTTCTGACGGTGTTTATATCTTTGTCGCCTCGGCCTGAGAGGTTGACGATCATGATCTGATCGCGTTCCAATTCCGGTGCGATCTTGATCGCGTGTGCGATCGCATGCGACGATTCGAGCGCGGGAATAA
>CAZVDM010000206.1:0-6296 GCA_964625555.1 uncultured Chloracidobacterium sp. | reverse complement strand
AATATTCGCAGATGCTTAGAAACCGCCTGCCGCGTCGTGTGAAAATTCTCCGCGATCGCATTCGGCGTCATCGCCTGCAAAGCGATCAAAGCAATGATCGCCCGCCTCGTCGGATCAGCTATGGCTTGGAAAATATCTCGTTTCATATCTACAAACAAGAGTATGCAACCAAACGGTTGCGTGGGTCAAGTGCAACCGAACGGTTTCCGGAAGTTTCTAGAAGTTATACTAAGAGTTACTGGGTTGTGGATATCAACTTACCGCCCAGGATCGCCAGCGGCAGCAACATCGCGGTAAATACAACGTGATACCAAATAGGAACATATTGCCAGGACATTGCCGCCTTCGCGATGGCCATGAGCAGCAGCAGAATGCCGGCGAAAAGTGGCGCGCGTGAGTTTTCACCGGCGATGAGTGCCGCCAGGTATCCGGCCATCACCGAGACTATTGTGCCGAAGACAAGCTGCGTAACCAGCATCGTCGTATCCGCCGTGAATCCTGAAGAAGCGCCATCTTTAATGGCCTCTTCGAAAGCCTTTTGATTAACACCAAACGCGGGCCATACGACGGAAATGATCTTTTCAATTCCGATAAACAGGACCATCCAGCTAATAAATCCGCCGATAACGCCTAAAACGATTCGTAACATCTTTATCTCCTATCTTGCCGGAACCCAGTCGCTATCGTTCCCGGTTCTGACCAGCGTATTCTAGAGCCTCTTCTTCGTCAGCGAAGGTGCGAAACTCAATGACTTTACGGTCGCGAAAAGTATATACATCCGCGGTGCGGCCTTCGAGCCAGTCGGTTTGGTCTTTGAGTCTGACGCGGACGTGGCAGAACACAATTACCTTATAGTCGAAGGTGATGAAGCGCGTCGGCTCGCAAGTACCTTCCGCCCAGGTCGAGCGGCCTTGGGCGACGTGAGCCTTGACGGATTCGATGCCGTGAAATGCTCCAGCCATCGGTAATCCCTCAAATTCGATGCGTTCGATCTGCGGGTCAAAATCACGGACGAATCCATCGATATCGCCATGGTTGAGTGCGGAGTAGGCGTCTTTTATCGCTTCGATCTCGACTTCCATATTTACTCCCAATCTACTCATGAGGCTGCGGCACTACCGGTACGCCGACGCCGGCGGGGTTCCGCAGTATTCCTTTTCCGTGGTTCCGAGGAGTTTGTGATTTACGTCGAAAGAATAGCGGCGAACCGAACTTAGTTTCCCGCCATTAACGCAAATGCGAGTCTCGGCGGTCGAACGTCCGATATCGAGAAACCAAACACGTGCGGCGGCGAGTGCCTTTGCGTCGCTTGAGTATTTACCGCCGGTTAACGCGTACGAATAGACGGTTCCCGTCTTTTCATCGATCACGAGTCTTAGTTTATCGGCCTTTAATGCGGCTTTATACGGGGCTTGTTTAGCAAGGATGTCTTCGCTAAGCTTCTTTTGTCCGCCCGAGCATAACCTGTCGTTGAGTTCCTTGACTGTACCTTTCCACTCGATCTTGGGGAAGTCAATATCTTCCGACATGATCTCCTCCGGAACCTGAGCCGAAGGCGAAACGCCGCTCGCGATCATCTTCGTGTACGCCTCGGAGCACCATTCGTAAATTATCGGCAATGGTCGTTTATGCTGGGCGGCGACGGTCCACTTTTTGAATTCACGATATTGGGCATTCTCATCAAGGTCCTGCGCCGACGCCGAAACGGAAAGCACCGCAAACATCACTAAGCAAAATAAAGCTGTCTTCATCTCAATTCTCCTTGTACGGTTTGACGGTTAACGAGTATATTCCTGAATCGGATCCAAATCAATCGTTTTGTTTGAGAACTAAGGCTACTCGTCCCAATCTTTCTTGAGCAGGAGTTCTTCGATACGGTATGAATGGAGCATCTCGTGATTTAGCACATGGCGGAACATGATGAACACCGAATAATGATCGAACGCCTCATGGACGGCGGTTTTCTGCCACTCGTTGGGCGAAAGTTTCTTAAGTCTTTCGACGAGAGCGGCGCGTTCGCGGACGTAGCGGTCGAGGCTTTCGTCGAGGTCGATTTCGAGCATCGCACCGGCTTCGTCTTCGGCGGAATTCTCTATCACCTCGATAAATGGCTCGGGCGTGGACAAGATGAGGTCGAGTCTTGCTCGAAACGCCACGTCCGATTGTGACAGGTGAATGGCGTGCTCGTACGCCGACCATTTCGCAGGGGCCGGGCGACGCTTCAGTATCTCCGGCGGCACTTCGCGGATCATCGGAATGATCACGCCGGGAGCCGTCTCCAATGCGGAAATTAAGATGTGTGTATCGCTCATAGGCGTTAGCGACAACTTTGTTAGGATTCGTAAACGATTCTACCTGTTTCGAAAACCATTTGCACCGCTTCGTGAGCGGCTTGTGGTCCCCCGAGCCGCGTCAACCAGCTTTGCCAAGTGAGACGAAAGGTGACTGACAAACAAACTCATTTGCTGCGGCTTCTTCAAGCATCCAACGGGCCATTGCATTATACGAAACTGGGCTCCAAGAGTTGAGTTTGCTAGCCCAATCGGCGGACGCCACCGGACGCACATCTTTACCGCGGGCGTTGACTCCGGCTCGCACTAGCGTCCAACGTAACCGGGAATAGGCGCCGTTACCAAGCGCGTTGACCACAGCTTGCTGCTCGGTTGCACCTTGTCCGATCGTGCCCGGGAACCACGAGAACAACCGCATCGAAAGGCTTGGCCGTTCTCCAGGAGCATTACTCAAAAGCGTATTGGTGATAATAACGCGATCGACCGCGGCCGCCAGCATCGAGGCTTCGATCGCGGCCATGTTCACTGATTGCAAAGCCGAAACGTCGCCGGTCGCCGACGTGACTCCCATCGCCGAAATCACTGCGTCTGCACCACGAAAAGCATCTGTTAGCGCGGTCTGATCGGCAAGGGACGTGACAACGGCAACCCGCGACCCGGCCGGCACGTCCGTCACCCTTTCAGGCCGCGAACGCACGATCGCGGTGAACGAGATCCCCTCCTGCCGGCAAACCTCAATAATTCCATTCCCGAGACCGCCAGCGGCACCCATTATCGCCACGTGGCGAGGCATCGGGCGATGTGGATCTTTAGCTGATGACGTTGTCATGACGAAGTAATTTTATGCCGAACTTCCGCTGTTTTCGAATCCGACCGGCTGAAAATGCCTGATAATCTCCGCCGGCCCTTACCGGCGACAGTACCGTTCCGGATCGATGAATGCAGCGAATTGTTCGCCGGTCTAGAAGCCCCATTCCTGCGAGGCGATTAAATTCACCTTTTAGATCAGCGCGAGCCCTTGCCGCGGAAACGAGGCGCATGCGAAGCTTTCACTATAACGCGATTGACCAAGTCGAGCAGTTGCTGACGATCTTACGCAGCTGAAAGAGGCAGACTGCCGACAAATTGTTCGGCGCCGGCCTCCGATACGCGATAAAATTTGAGTGCCCGTTTTAACCACTCTTTGCGTTCCGGCGTGAGCGGTTCTCCTACGACCATTTCACTTAGCGTGTATCCCATAATTGTCCTCCTTAAATGATGAAACGTTAATCATCGGCAACGCGTGCGACGCCGCACATCTTGAACCATATATCTTCTGTCGATGAGTTTGCAGCACTGTTGTAGTTTATCGTTAGCTCTTCGTCGACATCGATCGCACGAGCGGCAATGAACTTGATCGCATCGCCTTCGAGAGCGGATTCGTACAGCATATTTGCCTGATCTGCATGGTTGTACATACTGCCGTAACCCAGTGCCATCGCACTAACGCCCTCCAAAGATGCGATACGTTCCCAATCGAAAACTCGCCGCTTGAGATCGATCTCTAATTGTTCAAAGTTTGATCGGAGCTGAATGACCGGTGCGATCTCGACTGTTTCGCCGGTAGCGATCGCACGCGACGCGAAGACGCCAAGGCCCTTGGGCGTTTCGGTGGGTGCCAGATATCCAAGGGAAGTCTGAAAATGCGGATCCATCGTCGTCACCACCAACAAACTAAGATCGTTGACCCTGAACTATGCCGCTAATTGCTCGACCCGATTGTAGACCGTATCCCGCTCGACGGGTTCAAACCCGGCGCGGTGAATCATTTCGATGATCTCTTGTTTGGTCATTTTTACTTTGCCGCCGGATTCGACCTCAGTAGCAGTGGTTGAACTCGCCGCCGTTATGGGCGGAAACTCGCCACGATTCTGCTGGGCGAAGGATCCCCGTGTCCAGCGGAGATTTCGCACGATGTGTGAGGCCATTTGAATCCCTAATTGTCTTTACCACAACTAGCGGGATCAATCGGAGTCGCCGTCCAACTATGCGAATAGGTCGCGCAGTTGCCGCCCATAATGCAGCCGGTTCCGTCGAGCTTCATCGTGCCGTCGCCGTTGATGATGTATGGGCCCGAGCCGGTTGCGCTGTACGGACCGCGATAAGTGTATGTTCCGGTCGTTGCGCTGGTTGGCTTGAACTGAAACTGCAGCGTCCCGCCGATCGAGAACGGCTGGCTCGAATCACACGTCGTGCCGCTCATCGATGCTTCGTCGATGTTGCCGGAGATGCGATATGCGTTGCCGCCGGTCGTTGCGTTGAGGTCAAGCTTTGCGCGGCCGCGTTTTGAACGAGCCTCGAGCTTGATCGTCGCCGACTTGTTCTTCTCCGGCGGCGCGGTGTAACTCAATTTGCCGGGCGTCTGATCGATCTGCTTCGGCGTAACAGAAGTCTCGCCGCTCAGCGCTACCAAAACCTTCGACGGCACGTTGCCACCCTCGTATTTATGCTTTACGTCCACTGGGACCTCGGTCACCGAATTAACCTCTACGCCGCCGGGCGATTTTGCGTGTAGAGTGATGCAACCGGCGTTCTTCCACATCGCTTCGGCCATTGCGAGAGCTGATGCACCTGCCTGCATACCGGCTACATAGCCGGAGTTTGCCAACTCTTGAGCATGAGGCCCCTGATCCTGCGAACTGCGAACGATGCGCGGCGGTGTACCGGTGACGGTTCCGCTATTGTCCGTGATTTCAAACTCGGTTTCGATATAGGTGTTTCGTCCACCAACACTTTCCTGAATTCCCTGATTCACCTTCATCTCCGAGCTGGTAATGTCGGCTTCATCATTTACCTTTGCAATGACCTTTGCTTTCGCTTCTTGGATATATGAACTCTCTCCACTCTTGCCCGATATTTTTATCGACACGTCAAAGTAAACGCTGCCGTTGACGTCTGGACAGCGCACACCGTTCACCATGGCCTCAAGATCCGAATCGAGGGAGCGCTTGCCCTCGTGGCCGCGCACGTTCATCTTAAATCCGAATTTCGTCGCACCGGCGTCGCCCTTTCCGACCTCGACCGTGATGTTGGCGAATGAATCACCTTTAGACTTTTGATCTTTAAAGACTAGATCGCCCTTATTGCTCATGGCGTCGCCGACATAATCCGCAAAGACCGAAGTGAACACCATCAATAGGGGAACGTCGTTTGGGCTGACGCCGACCTGCGGCGCAGCAATCGTCTGTCCCTGCAGCATCGCGAGCATAGCAGGCGGATCTCCGGTTACGAGTGCAAAGACAGGTTGACGAGTATTTTGATAATTTACCGGAAGAGCACTGATCGTCTTAGGTTTTTCGAGCTTATACTTCTCAGTTACTTTTGCCGTAAGTTCCTTGAGCGCTGAGCGCTCAAGATCCTCGACCGTCTTTTGCAAAGACGCGGTTTCCGGATCGAGCCGTGCTAACTGCCGAACAACGATCGCACCGGGCGACGGAGGGTCGGCCAGAACGTCTCGTTTCAAAACTTCTTCCGTGATCCGTTTCGCGTCTGCAAATTTAGGATCCCTTGTTTTTGTAAGCTCGCCAAGCTTGCCGCAACCCAACACAGCCAGCGACAAAAGCGAGAGCACAGAGATCAACGAAGAACGATGTCGCTTTGCCATAATGTTTCCTACACAGTTATTGATTTAGTAACGCGACGATAGTGACCGATTACAGCTTTGAAATCGAAAGCTGATTCGACAATTGTAAAATCGTAGCCGGTAAAACTCGACTGGCCATCAGAAACCTGTTAAGCCGCAATATTTTCTACCCGATTATAGACCGTATCTCTTTCGACAGCTTCGAAGCCCGCACGCTTGATCATTTCGATGATCTCTTGCTTGGTCATTTTTACTTCGCCGCCGGATTCGACAGAGTAGCTGTGGGTGAGCTCGCCGCCGTCGGTGATGGTGCCGTCGAGGTCGTTGCCGCCGAAGTGGAGGGCGGTCTGGGCGGTGGCTTTGCCGAGCATGACCCAGTAGGC
>CAZVDM010000205.1:0-6328 GCA_964625555.1 uncultured Chloracidobacterium sp. | reverse complement strand
TGTATCCAAATCCGCCCTCGGACAATTACGAACTGCCGATCTCGGCGGTTTACAAGGACACGCCGTTCGTCCCTCAAGGGCCTGCGGTCCTGCCCGGTGTTTACAACGTCACTCTGAATGTCGGTGATCAGAAATTTACGCAGAAATTGACCGTTCGAATGGATCCGCGTGTCAAAACCTCGGCATTAGGATTAAAACAGCAGTTTGACCTGTCGATACAAACCTATCAAAGCATAGGCCGGGCAAGGCGGCTCTCGGAACGGATCCAGCGGGAGCTTGCCGATCTCGAAAGGACCGATCCGGCTAGTCCAAAGGTCGCTAAGCTAAAACTATTGTTGAACGGTGCACCGCCCAAACCCGGAACATCGATCGCGATCCAGGATCTTCCCGTCAGCCGTTTAGCCGGTGCGTTCGCTCAATTGCTTGATCTGCTGCAGGACGCCGATGTCATACCCAGCTCTCAGGCCGTCAGGGCCGCTAACGAATTACAGATCGCTCTCACGAAAGCGGTAAATTCCCTACCGCCGGATGACCTCTAAATAAGAAACGGCGTCCCTGTGGACGCCGTTTTACCTGCAGTTATCGGACATAGGCCGCCGGGATCGGAACATCTCCGTTCGAGCCGAAATGTGTGACATTGTACGAGCCGTTTGAACTCTTAAGAATGTACCAGTTGCCCTCGGAGGCCCGGAATACAGCGTGGTCGGTCTTGCCGTCGTGGTCGTAGTCGCCGGGAACCGGCTTGTCGGTGGCACTTCCCCAACTCGTGAAACGATAACTGAGATCCGAACTCTGCAGTACGTACCAGACGCCGTTTGACGGTCGATAGACCGTAAAGTCGGTCTTTTTGTCGCCGTCAAAATCGCCGACAAGCGGCATGTCGCCGGTCTGGCCAAACTGGACCGTGGCCATATTTCCGTCCGTGCTTTGCAGTATGTACCAGATCCCGCCGGTGGGCCGCCAAACGGCGAGATCGGTCTTGCCGTCGCCATCGAAATCGCCGGCGAGCGGAACGTCCCCATTTAACCCGAAGTGTCTCGCATCGAATGCACCATCCGAGCTTCGCAGCGAATACCAATTGCCGTCGCTTGGACGAAATACTGCAACATCGTTCTTGCCGTCGCCGTCAAAGTCACCCGGAACCGGCAAGTCGCCCGCGAGGCCGAATGACACGATCCGGACGCTTCCATCCGAGCTGTTCAGAATGTACCAGACGCCGTTGCGGAAAACCGCGTAGTCGATCTTCTTATCGCCATCGTAATTCCCGGGCACCACAACATCGCCGAAAGCTCCGCCGCCAAACTGCGAACTGGTATATCCGTTGTCCATCGAGCGGGACACATGCCACACGCCGGTCGACGGCCGCCAAACGGCCAGATCCGAGCCGCCGTCGCCGTCAAAATCAGATAGCTGCACCTGCTGTGTGCCGGTGAAATCGGCGTTCGTCTGATTTGCTGCCAGGTTGAAATACACGCGTCGCTGCGGCGAGAATGTGTAGCTGTCCTTCCTTGCTCGCAAAACGTAATTTGCAAACGTAGGAATATTGCCGATCGTATAATTGCCCGCCGTGTCAGTCGTTGCCGATCCAATTATCGTATTTTCAGTCGCCTGATCGCGGACCTCGACCGTTACCGAATCGATGCCCTGGCTATTCCGGTCGACGATCCGACCGGACAATGAAACCGGTGCCGGTTGATTGACCGTTATTGCTATCGAGATCAATGTCCTTAGTCCACCGTTATCTCGAGCGTCGGCCCACAATGTGTAATTTCCCGGCAGATTCGGCTGCCAACTAAATGACAGTGTTCCGTTATTTGACTGGCCGATCGTCGTCGACATCGTGCTGCTCTGTGCCGTTACCGAGAGATGCGAGACTGTGCCGTCCGCGTCAGCCGCCGTGACACTGATCGGAATTGCGGCCGGCATTGTATATACGGCACCATTCGCCGGACTGTTGATCTGTACGGTCGGAGCCTGATTAGCTGCGGATGCAACAAAATAGATATCGTAAATACTCGCTGTCACATTGAGAAACGTGGCCGACGGAGGCGTAAACGTCATGTTTGTACCCTCCGGCGTGATCGTATAGTCGCCGCCGAACGGCACGTTGAATAGATACGATCCGTTCGAGTTGGTCGTCCATGATTGATTCACCGGATTTCCGTTCGCCGTTCCGGTCAGCCTCACCAGAATACCGATCATCGGACCGCCGCCGGGATTATGAACTTCGCCGTGCAGTTGGACCGACGTCGGCTGCGCATTGACCGTGATGCTAACAACTGTCGAGTCAGCTACCGAATTCGTGCTGTCAGTCGCTCGGGCAAAGTAGCTGTAATTGCCGGCGGCAATGCCGCTTAGCGGGATCTCATATGGTGCTGCCGTGTCCGTTCCGACGAGGACCGGCGTTACCGCATCCCGGTAAAAATCTACCTTGGTTATCGTCCCGGTAGTGCTTGTCGCGTTTGCCGCCAAATTAATGCTCGCTGGGGCAGTAAAGATCTGACCGGCCGTCGGACTCGTCATATTTACAGATATCCCGGTGGTGCGAATCGCCGAATAATTCTGATTGGTCCACTCTGTTATGTAGCCGAGATATCCGGTGCTGCGGCTTGGCGGATCAAATGTGTGCTGAGTGAGCGTCGGAGTGATCGTCACGCCGTCATTTGGCGTTGTCCCGAGGTCGGTGAAAAGGTAATTGCCGTTTGCGTCGGTCGTAGTTTGTGCCGTAATACTCGGCGTGCTTGGGCAAACCAGATTCAGCGTAACGCCGCCGACCGGAGCATTGGTAATGCTGTCGCGGATCGTGCCCGCGATGCGGTGATTTATTGGTGCGACCGTTACATTTATGATCGCCGTTGCGGTTTGGCCCTGCGAGTTCTGTGCGGTCGCGGTAAGCGTATATGCACCAACCGTCATCGGCCGCCATGTTGTCGACCACGGGCTGCCGGGCAGCCACGCAACGATATTATTGTTCTGATCACGGACCTGTACCAGTGTTACCGACGGTGACACCGCCATTCTGATAGGAACATAGTCGCCTTCGACGACGCTCTGTCCATCTGTCGGCGTTATGAACGATACGCTGACGGCAGACGGGTCGACGACAAAGACATGAACAACCTGCGTCGAAACTCCCCTTAGCCCATGACTGTCGGTCGGGATCGCATAGAGCGCATAGGTGCCGACCGGTACATTCGACCACGTAAATTCATACGGTGCGGTCGTGTCGGTACCGAGCGGAATATTTCCGGTAATACTGTTGTAGGCGACAAAATCGACTCTTGAGACCGAATCGCCATCCGGATCGGTTGCAGTTGCCTGGATCGATATCGATGCAGGCGCGTTGAATGTCGTCCCGTGTGCCGGCGATGTCACCACACCTTGCGGTGCCTGGTTGCGCAAGATATGAAAATCGGCAAATTGATTCGCACCGAGGTTATTGAACACGACACTTTGCGGATCCGTCTCGTAACCGGCCTTTCTTGCCGTGATCGTATAATTGCCGCCCGGAGGTAAATTGCCAAAGTAATAGACTACCGTACCGCCGCCGCTGGTCGGCGGTGAATACGAGCGGTTTACCGTACCCGTTATTGTGACGACTATCGGCGAATAATCGTTGTTATATCCGTAATTGTCATCGGTGACGGTTCCGCTGATCGTATAAGAAGGAGCATTTTCGTCGCCCGTCGCAAGCTTTAGGACAAATGCGTCTTTTGGCGAGCTGGACGAGCTCGTCAGATCGGTTGCTCCGTGACCGGGCTGAAATGAATCCGGAGTGACTACGACATTTGTCGTATGCCCGGTGATGTATGCGCTGCTTCCGCTGTCGACCGCGAGGCCGTAAGCACCGCCTTGGCCGAGAAGTGTCGAATAGACCAGTGATGTCGCGTCGGCATTGAATCTAGCGACAAATATCTGACCCGCGGTACCGACAAGCGAATTACGTAGCGGAAATGTTGCCGCACTTAGAGTTTCGCCTGCAATTATCGCGCTGTTATCCGAACCGAGGCCGATCGCAAACGGCTGATCTTTGCCCTGTCCGCCGATAAAAGTCGAATAGACGAGAGCCGAACCGGCCGGATTGAGTTTTGTCACGAAACCGTCTTCGCCGCCGTTGTACGTTTCGTCAAACGCTCCGGCGGTCACCGGAAACGCGGTATTCTGCGTCTGCCCGGCCGCATACATATTGCCCGCCGCATCTATTGCGACGCCGTTAACGCGGTCCGATTGAAATCCGCCGCCAAGGTACGTTGCGTAGACCAGCGCATTACCTGACGGATTCATTTTGGCTACGAATCCCTCGATCCCGCCTGACGACGCGGTTTGAAACGCTCCGGGAGTGGTTGGAAAATTTGTAATACCGACCGAGCCTCCAATAACGGCATTGTCAGATGCGTCGCGGGTCACATCGGCGATCCCGGCGTCAAATAGCGTCGAATAGACCACGCCGCCTGCCGCGTCGAGCTTGACAATATAGCTGCCAGAATAGAAGATCCCGCTGCAAGTGACAGGCGAATCGCATAGCTTTTGTTTGAACGCTCCGGGCGTGGTCGGGAAATTTGGCGAGCTCGCAAATCCTGCAAATACGGCGTCGCCGGTCGAGGCGTTAAGGGCGATCCGGCCGCCTGTGTCGGTATTGTTGCCGCCGAGATAGGTCGAATAGATGATCTCGGAACCGGCGGAATTGAGTTTTGCTGCAAAAGCGTCATCCGTACCTCCAAATGTCGCTTGGTAGGCGTTTACAGTCGGCAGATCATTCGCCGTTGTGGTGCCGCTGATCAGGACTTCGCCTGACGGACTGACAGCAACGCCCGTTCCGATCTCGCTCCCGTTTCGGCCTCCGTAGTAGGTCGAGAATATACGGGCAGTACCGGATGGGTTGATCTTGGTTACGAACGCATCGTTCCATTGAACGTTATTTGTACCGGCGGGATTTGTTGTTTTTAAGGAGCCGGTGGTCGTCGGAAAATTGAGCGAGGCACTCGTTCCGGCGACATATGCGTTACCGGCAGAATCGACTGCAATACCGCGGCCTTCTTCAAATCCGCTTCCGCCGAGATAGCCGCCATATGCGAGAATCGGATCAATGATCAATTCCTTTGCTCTGTCATACTGAGCTAAGTCGATGGTGACGCGTGCGGTTCCGTCCTTTTCGGTTTTCAGACGATATGAGCTCGCGACCTCTTGTTTAACGCCTTCCGTCTCCTGGAATGCAAACGGCTTTAGCTGACGAAGCGTTCCGACGCCGGTCGTCAGCAATAGATCGCCCGTAGCTTTATCGATTTTTACAGTGGTTGCCCCGCTAAACTTTAGAGCGATATTCCGCGGATCGGCGTTCGCAGAAACGACAAGATCATATTCCAGCTTCTGGCCGTTGCCGTAATAGACAATATCGATGCCCGGATAGACCTGGTCAAATTTAACACGGCCATAGTTTGGCACATCCTTTTGCCATCCTGACGGATCATCACCCACGAGATAGTTGGTTCGGCTTTCCTGTTCGTCAAGGCCGCGGGTGACGGGGCTTTCACTTGCTCCATCGAGCCTCATACCGAGTGAAGCATTCTTTCCTCGATCGCTGCGAAGATTCAGTTTCGCCTCATTACCGGTCAGAAACATCGAATAACCTCGTCCGCGCGCGACAAATCTCACTGAATCATCGGTTTGACCGACGTTTGGCTCAAAATTTAGCGGTAACTTGCCGAAGGAATCAGCGATCTTTTCTTTTTCGACCTCACTGCCGAGGGTTCCTGCATTTAATTGGTCACTTTCTGACGTTACATTCAAAAGTCGAGTGTTCGCTCCGGTCGACTCGTTTCGAACATCATTGAATACGAAACCGACAAAGACCAATGAAAATGCAAATACCAGGACCCAAGCTGCGCGTTTTCTATTTCTCATGATAGGACTCCAATGCACCGGCAAAAAATTGCGTTTCACCAAACAGTGTTCGGCAATAGCGAAAAAAGACACTCCGCTCCCAAAGATCTGATCCTCGCGAGGCGATCAATGTGTCAAAGTGCAGACGGCCGGTCAGTGCTCAAACCAATTGAACGTGCAATTTTGATTCCGCGTCGGTGCAAAAACGTAGGCTAATTAACACCATGTAAGTGGCTGTGCGACCTGAATTTAACGTGTTGTATGAAAGTGGTATAAAACGTGCTGAAATGATGGAGTGCGAATATTCACGCAGTGCCGCGTAGAAACGCAAAAAGGCACCCGAATGGGTGCCTTTGTTCGATAAATGGTGCCGTCTATAAGATTCGAACTTACGACCTATCGCGTGTGAAGCGAGTGCTCTACCACTGAGCTAAGACGGCGTTGGATG
>CAZVDM010000204.1:0-6502 GCA_964625555.1 uncultured Chloracidobacterium sp. | reverse complement strand
GCACGATCTCGGGATTGGTGATGTTGATCTTCTGCAAGATCATCTTAGCCTCATTGGGCGTGGCCATTCGGGGAATGCCCATTTTTTCGATCACGACAGGCATGTATTCAATGCTGTCGAGCAGGGCGCGTTGGTCAGGGTCGGTCGTCGTTTTGATCTTGATCTTAAGCATCAGGCCAAGGATCGTTTCGGGTTTTCGCTGGTCGAATATGAAATTGCCGAGCGAATAATAGATCATCTTGCCTTTGTATTCCTCGGTCACCTGCACCCAATGCGGATGAGCTCCGATGACGACATCTGCCCCGAAATCCACCGCGGCTCGAGCGAATTTGACTTGAGTTTTATCAGGAAGCCGTACATATTCGATTCCTGCGTGCATTGTTACGACCACAAAGTCAGACTGCTTGCGTGCACTCTCGATCGCGGCCTTTAGCAGTTCCTCGTCCTCGACCCTTGCAACATAGTTGTTACGGGCGACGCCGCCATCATTGATCGATGCGTATGAAGCACCAACAAAGCCGATCTTCACGCCATTCGCCACTACGAACTTCGGCTTCCACGCTTCTGTCAGGTCGGCCCCGACACCGAGATACTCGATTCCTTGCTGCGTGAGAAAATCGCGTGTAAATTGCAGTCCGTTCGCTCCCTGATCCAAGGCGTGATTATTGGCAAGGTTAACAACCTTGAATTTATATTTGACGAGCCCCGCGATGTCGGCCTTTCGGGCGTTGAAAACAAGGCCTTTGCCGACACGGCTGTCGTTGCCTGAAACCGGGCTTTCGAGATTCCCAAAATTGAAATCGGTGGACAAGAACTCCTTATCCAATGCCGAAAAAGGCACCAACGGATCGCCGGCTCTATTGATCACGCCGGCAACGCCGCGTGATAGCATAAGGTCGCCAACCGCGAGAAAAGTCGCCTGGCTTGGCTGCCGCGCCGGTTTTTGCGAAGCGGTGTTGGCGGTATTCGACACGCCGCCTGAACATCCTGAAATGGCCAGTATAGCTAAAAGCAGCAAATACCCGACCCTTAATTTCCTCATAGCTCTATGTTTACGCAATTTTTTCTCCTCATGTTGGATAACCACTTAGCTTGGACCACGCCAAATCCGATAGATGATAAGGCATTTTCAGTCATTTCGCACTTTTTTCTTTGGAGAATTTGACGGGGATTGCGCTTATTTCGCCTGAATTCCGAGATTTCGCATACGGCGATAGAGATGGCTGCGGTCAACGCCCATTTCTTCGGCGGCTTTTGCGACGCTGCCATCGTGTTCGGCAAGTTTGTGAAGAATGAATTCACGCTGGTAAGCGTCAGTCGCGTCCTTGAAGCTTGGAAAGCGAAAGCTGATCGCGGGGCGTTCGTTGGCGGTCTCCATCGCCGGCAGATCGTCGGCGGTGATCGTCTCTTTTGATGACATAATGACGATCCGCTCTATCGTATTCTTCAGCTCGCGGACGTTGCCTAGCCAATCGCTTGTTTGCAGCTTTTCTAGTGCGTCAGGCGCAAACAACTTGGCTTGTTTACCGTAATCGGCAGAAAAGCGACGGTTAAAGTGCTCGATCAGCAGCGGCACGTCCTCGCTCCTTTCCCGCAACGGCGGGATCTGGAACGGAATAACATTGAGCCGATAGAATAGGTCCGAGCGAAAATTTCCGTTGTCTATAAGAGATTCAAGCGGTTTGTTAGTGGCCGAAACAACACGGACATCGACGGAAACGGGCGTGTTGCTTCCGACCGGTTCGAAACGCTGTTCTTCGAGCACACGCAGCATTTTTGCCTGCACCCGCGGCGACATGTCGCCGATCTCGTCGAGAAAGAGCGTTGCACCGTCGGCGATCTCAAACTTTCCTTTCTTCGAACGTGTCGCACCTGAAAACGCGCCCTTAGCATGGCCAAATAGCTCAGATTCGACCAGTTCCTCGGGGATCGCAGCCGAATTTATCTCGACGAACGGAGCGTTACGGCGTTTTGATTGGGCGTGGATCGCACGGGCAACAAGCTCTTTGCCGGTTCCGCTCTCGCCCGAAATTAAAACCCGTCCGTCGGACGGAGCGACGATCGCGATCTGTTTGCGAAGCGCACGCATCGCGACCGATTCGCCGATCATGATGTATTCGTCGGCGAGATCGCTCTGTAATTGCTGATTGACGCGTTCGAGTTCGCGCGTGCGAACGGCGTTCTTTACCGTGATAACGGTCCTTTCGAGGCTGAGCGGTTTTTCGATGAAATCGAACGCACCGAGCTTGGTCGATCTGACCGCCGTCTCGATATTTCCATGCCCCGAGATCATCACGACCGCCGCATCGCTTCCCTCTTCGTTGAGCGCGGCAAGCGTCTCGAGCCCGTCAATACCGTCGCCGAGCCAGATGTCGAGCAGGATACACGCGAAATGTTGCTTTCGCGCGATCTCAATACACTCCTCGCCCGACGCCACCGCCTCGACAGCAAAGCCCTCGTCCCGCAAAACGCTGCTAAGCGTCTCGCGAATACCGCGTTCGTCGTCAACAATTAAGACTGAAAAGACCATTTCCTGTGACCGCGAAAATTGTTGGATGAAATTCCTACCTAATTCTAGTAAACTGCGCTAAGTTTGAGAAATTGATATTGACCATTGCCACTGGTCTCTTGACGCTTAGATTCGCGAAGGCGGGAGTCTCTCGAGCAATACGTAAGAAATGACGGCGTAGAGGTCAGGGGTCCGAAATTCTTGCAGCCGTGTCAATGAATCAATAAACTCATGGTACTTGACCGGTTCAAACGACCGTAATTAGGAGAACGTCATGCCGCTAACCCTTGCAGAAACAAAAGGCTGCTGTTTTGTAGCCTACGATGGAGAGAGTGGAGAAAGCTACAGATTTCCCGGCGGTGAAACTTGGGAAGTAACACAGCACTGGGCGACACGCATCACTGGTTTCAAGGCAGCTTTGATCTCGTCCTCTAGCAAAACAGTTTTGGCGTTTGCCGGAACAGACTCTTTGCTGGATGTCGCGGTCGACATAATTCAGGTCGCCGGTGGGCTCCCTCCGCAATATCCACAAGCGATGATACTTGCGGCATCGGCATCCTCACGAATAAGCGGTGGCCGGCTGCATCTTGCGGGCCATTCCCTGGGCGGCGGGTTAGCAGCATACTGCTCATCACAATTGCGGATACCGACGGGAACGATCAACCCGGCTCCGCTCATTGGGGCAGCATCGCTGCGGGCATTGTTCGCTGCGAATTCTCAAATAACAAATTACATTGCACAGGGTGGTGAGATCGTCAGCAGTTCGCCTGGGCGGAATCCCGGAAATGACGTGTATGTCCCGTCTACCGGCGGTATGTTTGGTTTTATTACCGATCACTTGCTGGCAAATGTCGCACCTTCGATACCGCTGCCGACCAAAGTTTAGCTATATCGCGACCGGAAGCTCAATTATGAACTTAGCTCCCCGCGGCTGATTGGCCACGGCGTGAATCTTGCCGTGGTGTTCGCTGACAATGCGTCGGACAATGGCAAGGCCGAGGCCTGTGCCGCGTCCTTTGGTCGAAAAATAGGGCTGAAACAGCTTTTGCAGATCCGCAGGCGAGATACCTTTTCCGTTATCGGAGACCTCGGCGACCAACAGATCGCGAGCGGTGTCGTAACGCGTTTTGACCGTTACCAATTTGTCAGCCTCACTCTCAGTAAATGCCTCGACCGCATTCTCGATCAGGTTCACGAACACGCGTTTTAGCTGTTCAGGGTCGATCATCGTATCGGGGACATTGCTGCCAAGCTCTGTATCGATGGCGATGTCGGCAAATCGTCCCTCGAACGACGAGGCCGCCTGTTCGACGATCTCGTTAAGATTACCGGTTTCGAGTTTAGCGTCGGGCAGACGAGCAAAACGAGAAAATTCATCGACCATCGCCTTGAGCGAATTGACCTCGCGCAAGATCGTCGAAGTACTCTCTTCGACAACGTCGCCGATCGCGCCTTTGTCGTCAATTCGTTTCCCAATTCCGTTTTCGACGTGGCCGGTCGCGGAAAAGCGTTTGGCGATGCGTTCGGCGGAAAGCTGGATCGGTGTCAGCGGATTTTTGATCTCGTGAGCCATGCGTCGGGCGACCTCTTGCCAGGCGGCAGCTCTTTGAGCTGCTATAAGTTCGGAGAGATCCTCGATCACCAGCACTGCACCACCCTCCGAAGCCAACGCGGTCGCGGTCAGTGCCACGTTCAACCCTTTTTCTGATTCGCGGGAACCGTCGGTCGACTCGACCTCAAGTACTGTCTGTTCCGAGGCATGGCCGACGCGGCGCGCCCGATTTAGCAACCGTTCGAGGACCTGGTGGTTTTCTTTGCTCACAAGTTTCGCAAGTTCAACGCTGACAAGGTCGGCATCTTCGAGTCGAAGGATATTCAGTGCTGCCCGATTTATTGTTCCGACTCGATCTTCGGCATCGAAAGAGATCACACCTGTCGGAAGCGACTCGAGGATGGTCTCGATGTACTTGCGGCGGCTGCTAAGCTCGGCGGAATTCGCTTCGAGCTTGGACGACATATCGTTGAATGCCGCCACGAGAATATCGAGTTCGTCCTCGGCGATAACATTGACGCGATGGGCGAGGTTTCCGCGAGCGATCTCGCCGGCACCTTCGGCCAGGGCTTTGATCGGTATGGTCAGCCCGCGTGCAATATAGAACGCCAGCCACGAAGAAATGAAGATCAGCAAGAAGGTCAGGACGCCGAGCGTCAGCAGTCCGACCTGCCGAACGGTAATTTGCTCCTGCTTTAACCGATCAAATTCGCCAAGCGAATTTTCAACCATTTGATTCACAGCCTGTTCGGATTGCGGATCGGGCACGATCAATAGGCGTCGGCCATTGGTCATCTGTGCAATGACGGCACCATTCGGCAATTCTGCAATGCGTTTTCGCACTTGCTCGACGGTCTGATCGACCGAAGCCTTTTGTTCGGCAGTCAGCGCCTTTTCTCCGACCGCCAGTGTCCGATCGTCTGCGCCCAGAACCTCGATATGGGCAATGTTCCCGGCAGAGGCGAGGCTGTTCAGATCGTGGGACGCAAGGCTTCCCGTACTCAACACGTTCGCGAGAATACTTGCGGTCTCATTGAGCTTTACGGACCGTTCCGCCAATGATTGGCGCTGTATGTCGCGAGCCTCGCGGATCACATTTTCAGGTATTTGTGAGAACCAGCGCTCAAGCGCTCGGTTCATAAAGAGGAATGAGAACACCGCCATCGCCATGATCGGCAGCAGGCTGAGCACAAAAAAGTAGATCAGCAGCCGTGTTTTGATCTGTGCGCCCAAAACCGACATACGCCGCTCGCGCATTAGTTTTAATATGCTGCGAAGGAAGAAGAAGCAAAAGATAATGAGCGCGATAAAATTGAGCGACGAAAGCGCGTACAGCAGAAGTGTGTCGCTGGCAGTTTCGACCGCGAGATTTCGGCCGAGATTAGACGATTGCAGCAATATCAGAAACGAAAACGTCAGCACGATCATCAAGCCGATGATCCACGGCACTTTGCGTCGCTTTTTTACGTCCTGCTGCGTCTCCATTTGTGAAAGTTTAGCATAAACAACGGCACCGGACGGCCTGCTTTGCCGACCGCGTTACGCTTCGCGTACAATCTCTGGAGACGTGGAAACGATTCAACTAATATTTGTGGGCAAAGACGGTCTGATCCGCAGCGGTTGGCGGGCGGGCGTGTTTCTCTTCGCGTTCATCTTTTTCTCCGTTATTCTTGGAACGATCGTGCAAGCTGTCCTTTACGCGATGAATGTCGAATCGTCGTCGCTGCCTGCGCTCTATCTTGCCGCAAACGCCGTCGCCGCGTTGATCCCGGCGATCGTCATCGGCTGGCTGTGCGGAAAGTGGCTCGAAAAGCTGCCATTTGGTGCTCTTGGGGCGTCGTTCTCGGGCGGGTGGCTGCGGAATTTCGTGCTCGGCATTATCGCCGGAGCAGTGACGCTGAGTTTTGCGGTGCTGGTCGCGTTTGTATTCGGCGGTCAACGGTTCGAACTGAATCTCGCGAACGGCTGGCAGCCTGTATTGACGTCGCTCACAGTATCATTCGCCGTATTTGCGGCCGCGGCGGCGATGGAAGAAGCTCTTTTTCGCGGATACATTTTGCAGACATTCGCCCGGTCGAACCTTGCGTGGCTTGCGATACTGTTGACGTCCGTGTTCTTCGGCCTGGTCCACGCCGATAATCCGAACGCCGGCGTCATCTCGACGCTCAACACCGTTCTCGCCGGCATCTGGTTCAGCGTGGCTTATCTAAAGACTCGAGATCTCTGGTTCGTCTGGGGATTGCACCTGATGTGGAACTGGATGCAGGGCTCGTTCTTCGGCATCGAGGTCAGCGGCCTGACCGACATCACCAAAAATCCGCTCCTGCGAGAGATCGACAGCGGCCCGACGTGGCTCACCGGCACAACCTACGGCATCGAAGGCGGCATCGTCTGTACCGTCGCGTTGGTTATCTCGACAATCGTCATCCACTTCTTCCCCG
>CAZVDM010000203.1:0-6571 GCA_964625555.1 uncultured Chloracidobacterium sp. | reverse complement strand
AGCATAACAATGGCGGTATCGATCTCACCCTTTTGCTCTAACAATTGAGAAAGGCCAACATATGCTCCTGCTATATTTGGGTTAAAGGAAAGAGACGTTTGAAAATCTGCTACGGCACCGTCAACATCGCCCATGTCCCGTTTTATGGTCGCCCGTCTAAGGTAAATTCTGTCGCTCTTGACGCCGTTGATGATCGCCAAATCATAATCCTTCAACGCTCCGGCCCAGTCGCGACGGAAACCGCGATATAGCGCGCGGCTTTCGTAGATCTGCCCTTGGGTCGGGTCTATTTCGAGTGCCGACGAATAGTCGGCAATCGCTGCTGTGAGATTGCCTGCCATGGCGTTGAGGTTTCCGCGCAAATGATATGCCTCCAGCAGGTCCTTGCGTGCCTCAATGGCCTTTGTGAGAAGATCGATCGCCTCTTGGATATTGCCTTTAGCGAGTTGCTCGCCTGCCTTGCGTGTCGATTCGCTCTTGAACATTTGCGCGAATGTCGTCCCGCACAGGGCTATCGAAATGGTCAATAGAATAAAAAGTCTCTTCATATTTCTAATAAGACGATCTAGTTCCACGACTTCATTCTTCCTAACATTCGCAGATCATTTTAAGTTCTTCTTAAAGAACGCTAGGGTTCGTTCCCAGGCTAGTTTTGCGGCTTCGGCGTCGTAGCGCGGGGTGGTGTCGTTGTGGAATCCGTGCTGTTTGCCTTCGTAGGTGTAGGTTTCGAACGTTTTCTTGTTCTCTTTCAGAGCGGTTTCGTAGGCCGCAATTCCCGCGTTCACGCCCTGATCGTTCCCGGCGTAGTTGAACATAAGCGGAGCCGTGATCTTTGGCACATCGGCGATACCGGCTTGGCGCCCGTAGAATGGGACGCCGGCGTTGAGGTCTTTGCCGAGGCGAACGGCGAGCTGATTGACCATTCCGCCACCGAAGCAGAATCCGACCGCTCCGAGTTTGCCTTTGCTGTCCGGACGCTTTTTGAGCCATAGTGCGGCGGCGACAAAATCCTCGGTCATCTTTTTGCCGTCAACCGTGCGAAACAAAGCGACGCCTTTCTGCTCATCGCCGGGATAACCCCCAACAGAGGTCAGACCGTCCGGAGCGAACGCCATGTATCCAGCCTTTGCCAACCGTCGAGCGACGTCCTCAATGTATGGATTTAGGCCGCGGTTTTCGTGTACAACAAGCACCGTGCGAAACTTTTTACCCTTTGCCGGTTTGGCGAGATAGCCCTTGATCGTGCCGTTGCCGGCCGGCGAATCTACAGACTCGTAGCTCAGCTTAAGCGTTTTGTCGTCTTTAGGCACCGTCTGAGCCCACGCGAAGTTCGGCGTCAGGCTGTCAAAGATCGCTGCAGCCGTCAGTCCGCCGACCGCGAACTTTCCGAGGCTGTTCAGGAAAGAACGCCGGTCCATATCGCCGTGCTGATACTCGTGAAAAAGATCCAGTAATTCCTGCGGATATTCGTCTGCCGTCTTGCGTTCCATTGTACTTATTCCTTGTTTTGAGACACGCTATTTGCGCGCCGTTTGCTCTTCGACGAAGAAACCGACCAGCGCAGCGGCTATCAACGCGACACCGGCGAAGGCGAATGTTCGCGGCCCTCCGAAGATTCCGAAGAAAAACGACACCACGCCCAACACGCACAGCAGCGAACCAAGTCGCCCAGCCGTTTTTGACAAACTGCTTGAATTTTCCATGCCTAAAAGATAGCAAAATGCACCGTTGACATCAAAGATGTTCACATTGAAGCTAGCGTGCGACCCGGCGGCGACGCCCGATAGTTCGCTTCGATGGTCGGAAATGCAAAAAAGGCCGCCTCGCGATGAGGCGGCCTATTGAAATATGCAAACCGGATCTACGACTGCGTAAACCCGTCTAAAACTAGGACTTTCTGCCTCCGCGAAGCAGCAATCCCAGAACGACGCCGACGGCGGCTGAGATGAGGATAGTTTGGCCCGGCTTTTGACGGGCAAATTCCTTCGCGTCCTCGATCAGTTCTTTTGGGTCTTTTGCCGAAATTTCCTTGAACTTATCGCCTGCCGCTGCAAATTTGTCGTTGGCAAAATCTTTTGCCTTGACGGCAGCGTCCTGAATTTTCTGTCCGTATTCCTGTGCCTGCATCTTTAGATCTCCTAAAAACTCGTCATCGATAAAACCGCTCTTGTCGTCACCAGTGCCGCCGACCGGCACGAGGCTCTGTTCCAATTCCTTTTCTGCTTTCTTAACCTCTGCTTCGAATTCCGACATATTAATTCCTACCTCCGTATGTATTGATATCAATAAAGCGACAATTCAGATGTGGCTGTTCCCCCTATGGTTGTAACGAATTTAGCGCCTTTTATGTTCGCTAATTCGAATGTTTGTGATTTTTATCACAATTTTCTCTTGACAATCTGAATCCCAAAATGAGAATCTTACGAAAATAGTAAGTGCTTACTTACTTAAGTAGAGAGTATAAATTTGATCAAAGATTTTTTCAAGTGTGATCACGTTGGCCGGATGAAAGGCGACGCGAGACGCGAGCAGATACTTCAGACGGCCGTCAGCCTGTTTTCGCAGCGTGGCTTTAAGGGTACGACGACCAAAGAGATCGCCCGTGCGGCTGGTGTTTCGGAGGCGATGGTCTTTCGCCATTTTGAGAACAAGGACGCTTTGTACGGTGCGATCCTCGATACAAAAGGCTGTCAGGATGGCATTCACCGCTTCCCTTGGGAAGAAAATGAAGTGCTCAAGGCGGCGATCGAACAAAAAGACGATTTTGCCGTATTTTATAACATTGCAGTTGACGCGCTAAAGAAACATCAGGCTGACGAAGGCTTTATGCGGCTTCTGTTTTATTCGGCGTTAGAGGAACATGAGCTGGCGGAGCGATTCTTTCATGAGTTCATTGAAAAGATCTACCAGTTTATCGGTGGCTATATTGAGGAGCGGCAGAAGGATGGAGCCTTTCGCGAGATGAATCCGCGTATCGCGGTCCGGGCGCTGCTGGGAATGCTGATACACCATTCGCTCAACAATATTTTGTGGGATAAAAAGCGGGTCATTCTGGACATCCCAAACGAAGAGGCCGCGAAGAATTTTGCCGAGATCCTGCTCCGCGGGATCAAGTCGTAACCATAACAAGCACGACAATTATCATGAGAGACAAGAGAGTAAGTACAATTTTGGCTATTACCGTTCTAACGGCTGTTCTTACGGCTTTCGGCTGTGGATCGAAAACTGCCAGCTCTAACGCCAACGCCAATAATCAGCCGACGACCATCGACGTAACGACCACGCTGGCCGTCACAAAGCCGATCCCCACCTATTTTGAAGCGACCGGCAACCTCGCAAGCGATGCACAGACCGATGTTGCCCCTGTCGTCGCCGGTAAGGTGCTCGAAGTCAATTTTGACGTCGGAAGCTACGTAACCAAGGGCAGCGTGATGGTCAGGCTCGATCCGCGTGACGCCCAGATACGGCTCGAACAGGCCGAGGCACAGGTAGTGCAGCAGCGACGTGCGGTCGATACGGCGGTTGCGGCGTTGCGTCAGGCTCAGATCAGGCTCGGGCTTAAGGACGGCCAGTCGTTCAATATCGAAACGTTTTCGCAGGTCAAATCGGTCAATGCAAATCTTGTGCTAGCGGAAAAGGAGCTTGCCCGCACGCAGCGTCTGTTCGATTCGGGTGATGTTTCCCGATCGATCCTTGATCAACGGCGAGCGACACGTGATGCTCTCCTCGGCCAACTCGACGAAGCGCGTTCGAACGCCGCAGTCGCGGTAAAAGCGATCAACTCAGCCGAAGCACAGGTCGCCGCCGCGAAATCAACTATCACAACCGCCGAAACACAGGTCCAACAGGCCCGCAAGGCAGTCGCAGACACGGCGATCTACGCTCCGATCAGCGGATACGTTTCAGAGCGGACCGCCGATCCCGGTGAATACCTTTCGCCCGCTGCACCTAACACCAAGATCGGCACGATCGTCCGAACGTCGAGTCTGCGGATGCGCATCGACGTTCCCGAACAATCGATCGGCAAGGTCGCCGTGGGCCAGGGCATCTCGTTGCAGACCAGCGCATATCCGGATCGGAATTTCGCTGGCACGGTCGTCAGGATCTTGCCAAACGTAAATGTGACAGCCCGAACTCTCGTGGTCGAGGCCGAAGTCGCAAACGGCGAAGGATTGCTCAAACCGGGACAGTTCGCAACGGTTCGGATCACTCAATCAAAACCAGAACCGGCGATCATGATCCCGGCCACGGCGGTCAAGGCGGAGGGCGATATCAACAAGGTATATATCGTCAAAGATGGTGCTGCCCGCGAAGTTCTGGTCCAAACCGGATTGCTCGAAAACGGCATGATCCAGATCAAAACCGGCGTTGCCGAGGGCGACGTCGTGGCAACTAGCAATGTCGGGACGCTGTTTGACGGCGTGCTCGTGCGGCAAATGAATTAGGGGAAAAGAAGTATGCAATGGCTTGCTGAAGTTTGTGTAAAGCGTCCGGTTTTCGCCACGATGTTGATCTTGTCGCTCGTGGTGGTCGGTGCATTTTCGTTTATGAGCCTCGGCGTCGATCTTTTTCCGAAGATCGATTTCCCGACGATCACCGTAACGGTCGTCAATCCCGGAGCTTCGCCCCAGGAGATGGAGACCGAGATCACCGAAAAGATCGAAGAGGCCGTTAATACCATCTCCGGCATTGACGAACTTCGTTCCAGCTCGGTCGAAGGCATCGCCCAGGTCTTTGTCCAGTTCGTGCTTGAAAAGGAGGTAAACGTTGCAGCACAAGAGGTTGAGAACCGCGTTCAGACTGTCATTCCAAATCTGCCCGAAACCGCCGAACAGCCGACCGTGCAGAAACTCGACACCGATGCCGCTCCAGTGTTACGTATTTCAGTGTCCGCTCCTAAGTCGATCCGCGACGTTACCGAGGTTGCCAAAAACCAGATCAAAGAACGCATCGAATCGATCAATGGCGTCGGCCAGATCACCATCATCGGCGGAGCCGAACGGCAGATCAACGTCTGGGTCGATCCCGACAAGATGCGTTCGTATAACGTAACGCCGGCCGAGGTTTCGGGTGCGCTTAAGATCCAGAATATGGAGTTCCCTTCGGGCCGTCTCGACGAAGGGCAAAAGGAAACCAGTGTCCGAACGGTCGGTAAGATACAAAAACCTGAGCAATTTAACGACATTGTTGTCGCGACGCGAGGTACATATCAGGTCCGGGTGAAGGACCTCGGCTATGTCGAGGACGGGGCCGAAGAGGTGCGTTCCGAGGCTCGTCTGAATGGTTCGCCCGCCGTCACTTTGATCGTTGCAAAACAGTCCGGGCAAAACACCGTGGCCGTTGCCCACGAGATCAAAGCGCGTCTGAAAGAGATCGAACCGACCCTGCCGCCGGGTTTTCAGATGAGAGTGATCGGCGACAACTCAGTGTTTATCGAAAATTCGCTCCACGCGATCGAAGAGCACCTTGTTGTAGGGTCGATCCTTGCAGCCATCGTCGTTTTCTTTTTCCTTTGGAGTTTCAGAACGACATTTATCGCCGCACTCGCCATTCCGACATCGATCATATCAACGTTCGGGCTGATGTACGCGATGGGCTACACGCTCAATTCCATCACGATGCTTTCGCTCACGTTAATGGTCGGTATCGTCATCGATGACGCGATCGTGGTGCTTGAGAATATCTATCGTTTTGTCGAAGAAAAGGGAATGAATCCGTTCCAGGCGGCGATCGAGGGAACAAGAGAGATCGGAATGGCCGTGCTCGCCACAACGCTTTCGCTGATGGCCGTGTTCGTGCCTATCGGCTTTATGCAGGGCATTGTCGGCCGCTTTATGTCGAGCTTTGGCCTAACGGCTTCGTTCGCTGTGCTGGTGTCGCTGATCGTTTCGTTTACCCTCACGCCAATGCTCGCGGCACGGCTGATCAAGGTCAAAAAAGAGAAAAAAGCAAAAGAGACGGTTGAGATCAGCGGCGACGGAATGCTGGAGAAAAAGAAAGAATCGGACTCACATTATTCCGGCTGGTTCGGTGCCGTCGATGGTGTCTACACGTATCTGCTTCGATTTTCGATGTCACATCGCTGGGTTATCGTAACGCTCTGTATCCTCGTGTTTCTGTGCATTGTGCCGCTGTTTATGTTTGTCGGTAAGAATTTCTTGCCTGTCGATGATCAGTCGCAGTTCGAAGTGACCGTGCGAGCGCCCGAGGGTTCGAGCATTACAGCAACCGCACAGATCTTCGAACGGATCGCCTCTGAGATCCGCAAACTTCCGGGTGTTACCGACACACTCGCGACGGTTGGAGGCGGACAGCAACAGGTCGTTAATTCCGGCTCGATCTACGTAAAGCTCAGCGATATCAAATCCCGCTCCAAATCTCAGGAAGATCTGATGGCAGCGACACGTGATCTGCTCAAGAATTTTCCCGCTGAATTGCGAACCGGTGTTCAGCCGGTTCAGGCTTTCTCGGGCGGAGGATTTCGTAGTGCAAATGTCCAGTTCCTGATCGCCGGCCCTGATCTAAAGAAGCTCGAAGAGTATTCGACAAAGATCATGGAAAAGATGAAGTC
>CAZVDM010000202.1:0-6670 GCA_964625555.1 uncultured Chloracidobacterium sp. | reverse complement strand
TTGCTCCCGGTTCGGGCACGCTGGTCCGCGGCGGCACGACCTATCGCGAAGCCCACCTCGCCCTCGAGATCATCGCCGCCCACGGCGGAATGCGTTCATTTGAGATCGTCGAGGTCAATCCGTTATTGGATCAGAGTAATATTACAGTTGAACTGGCATGTGAACTGATTCTGTCTGCATTGGGTAAGACGATATTGTAAAATATTGCGATTTAGACAGTAATTTGATACTTTCATACCATGATCGCCGAAGAAGTTCTAATTCAAAAGATTCATGCCTTGCCGCCTCAAAAGATCAGCGAAGTCATGACTTTTGTCGATTCCTTGACTGAGTCGTCGACGTGGAGAGCCGAACGAACCGCCGATATTGCGTCATTTGCAGCTGAATTCGCGGGCACAGAGTTTGACCTGGATAAGGAACTGGAATCGGCCGGCGTTGAGTGCCTTGTCGCAATCGACGAGGCTCCGCAATGAGACGCGGCGATATTTTCATTGCCGATCTTGCCCCGCGTTCGGGTTCGGAGCAAACAGGACGCAGACCGGTTATCGTTTCAAATGATGGATTTAATCTTGCAGAACATTGGCGCTCGATAATCGATGTGCCTTTATCCACATCAACAATTCAGGCACGACGAACCCGGACGACCATTCCGATCACGCGAGGTGAAGGTGGACTTTCACAAGATAGTGTCGCTCTCTGTCATCAGGTTACGACTCTCGACCGAAGTAAAATTAAACAACATCTTGGAGAATTATCCTCCGAGAAAATGCTCGAAATTGAACGCGGCCTCAAGGCAGCTATGGACCTGATTTGAATCCACCCTATGAAAACACGCGTTGGAGTTATTTTTGGCGGTAGGTCGGGCGAGCATGAGATCTCGATCCGATCGGCAAAGACCGTTATTGAGCAGATCGATCATGAGAAGTACGATTGCCTCCCGATCGCGATCACGAACGAAGGCATTTGGCTAAATGCCGCGGAATCGCTCGGGCTATTTCCGGCCGGCACGCGGGAAGTGTTTCGTGAGCGGTTCGGCGAACCTGCTTCCGTGGCCGGCGGGCTGTTGTCAGTCGTTAGCGGATGCGTGCAGCGGGGCAATGACAACCCTGAATTCTCAATTCTCAAATCTCAATTGGACGTGGTCTTTCCGGTTCTCCACGGCACCTTTGGCGAGGACGGCACCATTCAGGGGCTGTTCGAGATGGCCGATCTGCCCTACGTCGGATGCGGTGTGCTGGCGAGTTCGACGGGTATGGACAAGGCGTTCATGAAGACGCTTTTCCGCGATGCCGGTCTGCCGATATGCAATT
Source organism: uncultured Chloracidobacterium sp. (assembly GCA_964625555.1). Classification (GTDB taxonomy): domain Bacteria; phylum Acidobacteriota; class Blastocatellia; order Pyrinomonadales; family Pyrinomonadaceae; genus OLB17. Next base: position 5,360 of record CAZVDM010000202.1, on the reverse strand, counting down.
ATGTCTGGTTTCTGCGTGACGAATGGGAACGAAACCGCGACGCCACACTTACGCAGGTCGCCGACAAACTTGGCTTTCCTTGCTTTGTAAAGCCCGCGAATCTCGGTTCGTCTGTCGGCGTTTCAAAAGCGATCGATCGGGGAACGCTGGCTCTCGCGATCGAACTTGCCGCCGAATACGACCGCAAGATCATAGTCGAAGAAGGCCTCGAAATGCGTGAGATCGAATGTGCCGTGATGGGCAACGATAAACCGGAAGCGAGCCTGCCCGGCGAATATATCATCCGTGACAGCTCAAAAGCGTTCCTCGATTACACCGAAAAATACTCGGGCACCGGCAACAACGAATTTGTCGTGCCATCGCCTGTTTCTGACGAACTCACGAGCAAGATCCGCCAGATGGCGGTCACGGCGTTCAAAGCCATCGATGGCTCCGGCCTCGCCCGCGTCGATTTCTTCCTACGCAGCGACAACGGAGCTTTGCTAGTCAATGAGATCAACACAATGCCCGGCCTTACCGACGCATCGGGTTTTCCAAAGATGTGGGCGGGAACAGGGAAGGCGTTTCCACAGGTGATCGACGAGTTGATTCAGATGGCGATCGCGCGTCATAATGATAAGCGGAAGAACAAGACGTCATTTAATTGAACAAGGGGAGATAACTATGTCAGTAGCAAAAAACATCGAGATCACATCAACATCGACGGTCAGCTTTGAAGACGCCATTAAGTCGGGCATCAAGCGTGCGTCGTCCACGATCAATAATATTCGCGGGGCTTGGATCAAGGAGCAGAAGGTCGATATTGCTGACGGAGAAGTTACCAAGTACACCGTCATGATGATATTGACGTTCGTACTCGACGACTAATTTCGGTTAATTATTTGGATTTTGTAGCATTGTAACCCTTGCGGGTTCTGATAGTGAGATTCGGTTTGGAGACGGTAACTTCTATTGAATGGAATTTGCCGTCTTTTTTTACGTCTTTTGGCGTATAAGCCAGCGTATATTGACTTCCGAGTTCCTCAACGATGCGTTTGAAGGCGTCGCGCATGCCGTTGCCGCCGGGTGCGGCGATAAATGTTCCGCCTGTCTTTTCGGCAAAGCTTTTTAGGGCCGACTGATTCTGGGCCTTTTCTTTCAGCGTCGCGTCGGGCGATGACATGTCTATCGTGTAGATCATCGCTCCTGCAGCATTCGCGGCCTTTAACGCCTTATCCTGCGACTTCTTGCTCATCGTATCGGCTCCATCTGACAGGACGATTATCGCCCGCCGCTTTTCTTTGCGAACAGCCAACAATTCCGACGCCTTGAACACCGCGTCGTTGAGCACCGTCATTCCGTCTGCTTTCAGGTCGAATATGCGTTCGACGATGTCGCGGCTATTCGAAAAATCCTGAACGAGCTCGACCTTTGAATGAAAGTGATAGATCGCGGCGTTGTCATCGATCCGCAGCCCCTCGAGAAACTTGATCGCGGCGCTGCGAGCGATACTGACCCGCGATTCCATACTGCCGGATGTGTCCAACAGTATAACGGCGGCAAAGGGAGTTTCTTCGGCAGCGAACGATTCGATCTTTTGCTCGACGCCGTCCTCAAATATTTTGAATTGCTTTTCCGTCAGGCCTGCGACAGAGACACCATTTTTATCGGTTATCGTAGCATTGACAAGCACTATCGACGAATCGACCGTTAAGATATCGTCGTCGTTTTGTGCGAGAGCATTGACAGACAACACGGCGAATAACGCAAAAAGCGGCAGCAAAGGTCGCAGCCGCAGTTTTATTGTCGATTTAATTGATGGCTTCAAATCCTAATTCCAGAACTTCAAAAATCTGGTGATCCTCAACACGGCATTTGTGGTTTGGATGGCGGCGGCCGAGATCGTGAATCTGGTGGTCTTTTTTAATTCGTCGACCAGCATGATCGTGGTCGATCTCAGAACCTTGATACCGTCAACAACATCCTTAGGTCTGGTGTCGGGTTTGGCTCGAGTGGTCTCGTCGGCCTCCGTATTGGCATCGGGGGCCGATTCGCTGTCATCATCGCCGCCGAGCTCGCTGCGGATCTTTTTCAGGAGCTTTTCGAGCGATTCGAGCTGATCGCGGTCTTTACTGTCCAACTGGGCGTTGGCGTTGATCTTGCGCTCCAGTTCTTCTGAGATCTTTAGTGCTTCGTCACCGCGGAGCAGCATCGATTGATGATCTTTTTTCTCTTTCTCGATCCTCAGCTTTTCGAGCTGTTCCTTTACGCTTTTCGGCTGATCTTCGCGGTCGTTCGTTCTCGGAAAGAGCGACGAAGTGCCGTCGGCATTCTGAGCCACGAGGGCCGTTACGGCCAAAATGAAAATGAATGCAAAAATATGAATGGTTCTGCGAAACATATTACCTCACCATTCTTCGCACCTTACGGCTGCGTATCCTGTGCCGGGTCGGGCGAATTGCCTGTGACCAACTCGATCAATTTCGATAAAAACTCATCTTCCGCGAGTCCCGAACTCTGAACTGTCCGCCATTCGGAAGTAAGACCGTTTCCCGCGCGTCCCTCGACCTTGGCGATCACCGAGACGTTATTCTGAATCCCGTCGATCGACTGTATCTCGATCGTGAGCGTGTATTGAGCACGCGTCCATGCGGAATCAGCAAATTCAAGTATGCCGAACCGGCCGAGTTCACTTGCCGTAGTTACAGCACCCTTTGCAAACACGAACGGCTGCGTGATTATGATGCCGTCTGACTTTCGCGAAGACACATCGTCAACGACGATCTTTTTTTCAGCAAGTGCCTGTATGATCGTTTCGATCAATACGTCGCGACGCGAATTCAATCTATACGGATTAGCCAACCGGTCGCGCACTTTGGTTTTGCCTTTTCCCCAATCGAATGAACGAGAAGCATCGGTCGGGCGCGAAGTGACCTTGTCGCCCGATTCCTTGATAGTGTGGGTTTGGGTATCGACGCCCTTTTGACCGAAAGCCGAAGCCCCGAGTCCGCAAATTATGAGAGCCAATACCAATATATTTTTCATTTTATCAACGCGTCGCCGGGCATGTGCCTTAACTATTGAATATATAGCAATACCAAGCTATTTGGAAGATATGATGAGCGGAAATGAAATAAAGTTGTCGTGGGTAAATTCGACGCCGGATCGAGCCTGATTTCCGCACTTCTCGCCGACCTCCGCGATATTCTCAGCGACCTCTGCGTTAAGATCCTACTTTGCGTTTTCTTTGCGAACTTTGCGCCTTTGCGTGAGAAAAATGTGGTTTCACGCAAAGGCGCCAAGGCCGCAATGCAAAGTCAAAGTAAGAGACCGCAGGAATCGCGAGATGCCTCTCATTTCTGCATTTCACGCAGTAGAAGATATTTGAGAAACGCGTTGTACGCGGCAAAAACGGCTATGCAGAATCCGGGAAAACCGTCGAGAAACCCGAGTTTGATAACGTAAGTCGTTATAAAGGCAACCGGCCCGGCAAAAACGATCTGACCGATCGATGCTGTCCGCCCCTGGGCGTGCATCTCAGCCGCCGAAAGCGGCGCGTAGCGGTTGGCGATCATATCGGCGTGATGGCGAACGCCCTCAAATGTGTAATGTAGAATGTCACCGTTTAGCTTGCCGACCTTCTCGCCTGCATTCACCTCGACCGATTCGTGTATCACGACATCTTTCCACTTCGCCTTGCGGCGATCGAACAACCGCAGCTGCCGGTCGGGATACCAGTTGCCATGCCGTATCGGCCGCTCCATATAGAACGACAACCGCGGGATCGTATAGCCCGCAGCGTCAGGCTCGCCCAAAGCCGCGATCTCGTCACGCAGCTCCTCCGTCGCCCGCTCGTCCGCATCAAGGCTAAACACCCAATCATTCGCCGCCTCGTCCACCCCAAACTGCTTCTGCGCCGAAAACCCCGGCCAAGCCCTTACAATTACTCGTGCTCCAAGAGATTCCGCGATCTCACGCGTTCCATCCGTACTCTCCGAATCAACAACAATAACCTCATCCGCCCACGCCACCGACTTCAAAGCATCGCCGATCTTGTCTTCCTCATTGAACGCAATTATAACGGCAGAGATCTTCACAAAAAGGATTCTAGCAGAATTTCCAAGAGCCGGCGGAAACGCGAGTGTGAACGAGCGTGCCGTGCCCCTAGCTTGCACTATGGAGAGTTAACTTTTCATTTAGGATTTGGATGGCGTTCTTCGACTTCGTTTAAGGGCTTGATAGAATTTGCAGTTTTTCAGGCGATTCTCTATCTCACCCAGCATTTCGGCGGAAGGCTTCGGGATATAGGTCTTGAACAGTTTCCATGCACCGGCCTCATCTCCGCTATGCAATCGTTGAACGAAGAGGTCAAGAACGGACCTCTGCAGATTGAGCTCTTTGGTAGGGTCTTTGGTTTCCTTCAATTCATCGGCCCATGTGATTATTTCCTTTTCCTGTCTGTCTATTGCCTCTTTCACAAAATCCTGCATCAAACCCACCGCGGGGCGATACGTTTTGCGCCTCGAATCGTACTTGAAAGTAACTCTTGATTCAGGGGCGCACGCACCGCAATCGTTCATAAAGTAGCGAAAGCAGCTATCGAACTGAACAAGTTCATATATTCCGTCGCCATCGGCGTCAAATATTTCCATTGGGTCAAGAAAAGAACCGAATTCCTCGCTCCGGAATATCTGCCTTGGTGCTCCGTGATCTATGTCAACGATCAAGTAGTTAGTACAGCAGACTCCGCCTGGTCCGGTGTATACGATATAAATCTGGTTCGATTTAGAACCCAACAGGCTCGCCGTTCCTACAAGATTGGACCAATAGTCCTCTTCGACGGATTTCGTCTTGAACGTCAAAAGCTCCCGGTTTCCTCGCAGCAAGCTACGCGGTGCAAAATGATTTATTTCGACGTTAAATCCCAGAGCGGGGATTAAATGGCGCCCGTTCGCATCCTCGTCGTCTCGTAACGACGACTTATCAGAAATAATAGGAAATATCTGGTCTATCGTCTTTCCCTCATACGGCGGTTGTGGTTCATTCGGAGTGGGTGAAGGCTCACCAGTAGGAGACACTGTCGGAACAATAGTCGTGATTCGTAAGTCGCTTGGCTCGGGCGGCAGCCCACATCCTAAAATGCCGAGAACAATGATAGATAAGAGAATGATTCGCATACTCGGTGGCCTCAACAAGAGGATATACTTGCCGGAGGGAAAGGACAACAGAAAAGGTTTCCCAAGGACACACACGACGACACGGTGGTTACGGCGGGACGCAGGGATCGTGGCGGTGTTCTTGCCAGCCGCGTTTACGCGGCTTTTGCGGAGGGCGGATGGGGGTGGCGGGTTGCGGGGCGGCAAGTGCCAAAGCCGCAGGGT
>CAZVDM010000201.1:0-6675 GCA_964625555.1 uncultured Chloracidobacterium sp. | reverse complement strand
TCGGCGGCGGGAACGAAGATGTCGCCGGACAGCTTTGGCCATCGTGGGTTTACGGGGACGAGTTTGTGGATCGATCCCGTCAAGGAACGTGTGTTCATTTTGCTTACCAACCGCACACATAATCGCAAACTGCCGTTTGAGAATATCAACTCCGTTCGACGCCGCTTTCACGATCTAGCGATCGAACATCTTGACCTAATTTCTTAGCAACGAAATCAGACAAAAAACAATCAAAAGTGACGCTTTCCCCAAAGCATGTTCGAATACGGAGAATTGGCGTCGATGAAAAGAATAATTGCACTGATATTTACTGCCGGAGCGTTGTTTGGTGCGGCTTTTGGGCAAACGAGTACCACTACAAGGCCGCGCGTCGCGTCCACGCCAAAGCCGCCGGTCATTACGAACGACCCATATTCAGCCGAACAATCAAATACGTCGAGCCGGCCGCCGACATTGATCGGAGGTTCGAACCGCCCGCAGCCGTCAGCTACTGCGACGCCCTCGATAGATGACGAAAACGAAGTGATCAAGGTCGAGACCGAACTCGTTACGATGCCCGTTTCCGTCCTCGATCGTGACGGCCGGTTTGTTTCCGGCTTACAGCAGCGTGATTTTCAGATCTTCGAAAATGGGATCGAGCAAAAAGTCGACTATTTTCAATCGACCGAGCAGCCATTCACTGTTATTCTGCTGATAGACGTCAGCCCGTCAACGCAGTTTCAGATCGACGAGATCCAAAACGCCGCGATAACGTTCGTTGATCAACTCCGGCCAAGCGACCGGGTGATGGTCATCGCTTTTGATCAGGAAGTTCACGTCTTGAGTCCGGTTACGAATAATCGCTACCAGCTAAAGAATGCGATCCGTCAAACCGAATTTGGCGATGGAACGAGTCTTTACGAAGCGGTCGATTACGTTATTAACGAACAGATGCGGCATATTCAGGGCCGTAAGGCTGTTGTGCTATTCACGGACGGCGTTGATACAACGTCACGGCGGGCTAGCTATCAAAGCACGGTAGCGGCGACCGAAGAGGTCGATTCCCTCTTTTACACGATCAGATACGACACTTTGCACGATATGAGCGGTGGACGAAATTATCCGCAGCCTCAGGGACGTCGCCGCGGGGGCGGACGTGTAACAATGGCTGACATTCTCGGGGCAATTCTGACCGGCGGTAATGTGAATGTTGGCGGCGGCGGACCGATCGGCGGCGGCAGTTCGTCCGAATACGAGACCGGACGCAAATACCTCGAAGCGATCGCCCAAAACAGCGGCGGCCGGAAATTTGAGGCTCAGTCGATGACCAACCTCCAGGCCGCATTCTCAGGAATCGCTGAAGAACTCAGACGTCAATACTCGCTTGGCTATTATCCTGAAGCAGTTGGCAAGATCGGAGAACGAAAACAGATCAAGGTCCGCGTCAATCGTCCTTCGGTGGTCGTCAGGGCGAAAAATAGCTACATCGTCGGCCGCAAGAACAACAATCTCGCAGGCAAATGACCTGTTTGGAATTCTTTCAACGAAGCCGGTAATTTACCGGCTTTTTGGTACTTGCATCCTTTTGAGCAAGTTAATGCATCGAACGACCAAGTTTCATTAGCGAAAGCGAAAAAATGAAGATCCTAGTCTCCATAGTATTTGTAGCAGGGGCTTTAGCTCTGGGCGGCGGCGTGGCCGTTGCACAGTCGGGCGGAGGTAAGGTGACAACGGGCGGAAAAACGAATAAACGCCCGGATCCAACACCGTCGCCTCCGGAATCGGTGACATCGAACGACGCCGCCGCGGTTGATGACGGTGACGTCATCGTGGTCGATACTCAGATCGTATCGGTGCCGGTCCGTGTACTCGACAAAAAGAACAGATTTGTAGCCGGCCTGGTCAAAGAGAATTTCAAGGTTGTCGAGGACGGCGTCGAACAGGAGATCGCGATGTTCGCCAATGAACATCAGCCTTTCACGGTCGCTCTAATGCTCGACATGAGCTATTCGACCAAGTTCAAGATCGCGGAGATTCAGAGTGCGGCGATCAGTTTTATCGATCAGCTTCGTCCGAAGGACAAGGTAATGGTCGTGTCCTTTGATGGTGAGGTTCGGGTCCTTTGCGAGGCGACGACCGACCGAAAGGCGATAAACAAAGCGATAATGAGCACCAGGATCGAAACAGGCACGAGCCTTTTCGAAGCTGTCGATGTTGTAATGGAAAGCATGCGGCGGATCGAAGGCCGAAAAGCCATCATACTGTTCTCTGACGGCGTTGATACCACGAGCAAACGCGTTACCGAGGTGGACAATCTGAATGGCGCTATGGAGCTTGACTCACTGGTCTATACGATCAGATATGACACGTTTTCGGACGTCCAGAAAATGAAGAACGCTCCGCCGACACAGCCGAAACCTATCGAGATCCCGGGACAAAACAAAGGCGGCCTGCCAAGTATTTTCACTTCTATGGGCTCAGCCGGCGGCCCTGGAACGACGGCTGAGGAATACAGAAGGGCTGAAGAATATCTTAACCAACTTTCGATTCGAACAGGCGGCCGCAACTACCTGGCCGATACGCTTGGAAATCTGACCGACGCGTTTGCCAAGATCGCGAGCGAACTGCGTGAATTCTACAGCATCGGGTACTACCCGACAAAGACTCGCGTCGCCGGTCAAAAAACGAACATCAAGGTAAGGGTAGATCAGCCGGGCCTCGTCGTTCGGGCACGCGAAGGTTATATCAACCGGCAAAAGAAAGAGACAACAAAGCGCTAGATCTCGGTACCGTCAGGGATGACGGCGTTCTTGGGAATAATTATTATGCCCTCGCGGACGTAATAGGAACGGTCCGGAGCGTCAAAATCAACGGCACCGGAGCGATTCATAAGTTTCACGTTCTTTCCGATACGAACGTTCTTGTCGATGATCGCACGGCGAATTACAGTGTTTGCCCCGATTCCCATATGCGGGACACCGCGGTCTATATTTCCGCTGATCTCCTCGATCGACTCCAGAAAATCCGAGCCCATCACGATCGAATCTTCGATATCGACACCGTTGTCGATACGGCTGCGAAGGCCCACGATCGAGCTCCGCAGTTTAACACCGTTCAGAATACAGCCCTCGGAAACCATCGAGTTATCAATATCACATCCATGAAGTTTTGAAGGCGGGAGATATCGGCTTCGAGTATAGATCGGTGCCGCGGCGTCAAAGAAATTGAATTTGGGGAGCGGCGACGCAAGGTCAAGATTAGCTTCGTAAAATGCACGGATGGTTCCAATGTCTTCCCAATAATCTTTGAATAGGTGAGCCTGGACCGTGTATTTTTCGATTGCGGCCGGGATGATCTCTCGGCCGAAATCGACCCATGAGTTGTCTGTCTTGAGCAATTCGACCAGCTTGGCGTAATTGAATACGTAGATGCCCATCGACGCCAGGAACGGCCTCTTTTGAGCAGCCTCGGAGCTTAGTCCGAAGTTGGTCGTGTCCACTCGCATCGCTTCAAGTTCAGAGCCTTTTGGCTTTTCCTTGAACTCAACTATCTCGCCTTTTTTATCGGTCTTCAGCAGTCCAAACTCGGCCGCCTCATCCGGCCGGCATGGAACGACTGACACCGTTAGATCCGCTCCTGTGTCGAAATGGCGTTTCAAGAACGTACGATAGTCCATTCGATACAAATGATCACCCGATAGTATCAGCAGCGTATCAACACGCCAATCGCGAAGGTGAGGCAGCATCTGCCGAACGGCGTCAGCAGTGCCCTGGAACCATTCGGGACTGTCCTTGGTCTGTTCGGCTGCGAGTACTTCGACAAAACCGGTCGAGAAGCTGGAAAATCGGTACGTGCGTGAGATGTGACGATTGAGCGAAGCAGAGTTGTACTGAGTCAAAACAAAGATCTGCGTGATCTCCGAGTTAATGCAGTTGGACACCGGAACGTCGATCAGACGATAGGTCCCGCCAAGCGGAACAGCCGGTTTCGATCGCTCGCCGGTCAGCGGAAACAACCGCGAACCCGCTCCGCCGCCCAAGATCACCGCAACCACATTATCGTATTGACCCATAATAAAGAATAGTAATTCGAGAATAACAAATAGTAAATCGCGAAGAGTGTTTCGACGCCGGATTTACTAATTGCGATTTAGTATTTAATATTCACATAACAATATGTGGTATTGGATCAAGATCTTATTTCTAATTTTTGCCGGTGCGGTCGTACTTTGGCTTGGGTATGAGCTGATCACATTTCCGAGCATTTCGAAACTGCGTAACGAAAATCCGACTACAACGTCGATGATCGAATATCGATTGGCCGAGGCACGTACGGAAGGCCGCGAACCACGTAAGTTCATGATCTGGACACCGATCGAACAGATCAGTCCGCATCTGCAGCGTGCGGTACTTGCGGGCGAAGATTCGCGATTTTTCCAGCACAACGGCTTTGATTGGGACGCCATTCAGGCTGCCTGGGACGAGGCTGTGAAGGAAGGCGAAAAAGAGGCTCGCGAGGAATGCGAAGAGGCTGCCAAAGCGGCCGGAACGCCAAAGGCCGACTGCAAACCCAGCGAAGACGACTGGATACCGCCGATGCCGAACTTCAAACGCGGAGCTTCGACAGTGTCGCAGCAATTGACCAAGAACCTCTTCCTTTCCGAAGACCGTAATTTCTTACGGAAAGGCCGGGAGGCTGTTTACACCTATTTTCTCGAACGGGAGCTGTCGAAAAAACGGATCCTCGAGATCTACCTCAACATCATCGAATGGGGCGACGGCGTTTACGGAGCCGAAGCTGCCGCTCGTACTTATTTTAAGAAATCAGCATCAGATCTGACGAAAGATGAAGCGGCGTTTCTTTCGGCAATGATCCCGAGTCCGCTAAACGTCTTTAATCCTGTCAAAAACCGCAAGCGCGTCGTCCGGCGCCAGAAGGTCATTCTACGAGGAATGAATTCGATCAAGTTGGATTTCAGCGAAAAATAACTAATGTTTTCGCATTGTGTGTGTCCGCACTTGGTTGATTCGCGGCCTATTTTCAACGGCCGTATGCCCCGAAGAGAAAACTCATAAACTGGCCATCGCCGTCATCGTCAGGTATGTCGTTGTCCTCATTATTGACCTGCACCTCGTCTTCGTCGTCAAAACCGTCGCTGTCATCGTCAGTCTTGATCCCGATATCTCCGCCGCCGTCCCAATCGGCAATATTTATCTGATAACTATCAGCCCCATCGCCTTTTCCGAGTTCATGAAGGTCGATCTTGGCGGTCTTGCCTGAGCTGTCAAACTGTTCGATCGTAACCTCATAGCTGCTGTCGCCCTCGATATTGTCCGAGATCTCTAGCTCGTTCGCGTCGGTAAAATCGATGACGACCTGAGGCGGATCCTTCTGACCTTTTTTCGGTAAGTTCGCTTTCCAATCAGCGGCCTGCTTTCCTGTTAAACCACCGGGAAGCGATGGCCTGATCTCGGCGGTGTAACTTTTCCCTTCTGTGTCGATCGCATAGGAAACATCAGGCATTTCACCGTCTTTTGATAATTCCATCGCCAGCCGCTGTCCGTCCGCCGAGATCGCCGCGACCATAAATTCATCGGGGTCCAGCCTAATGTCGGCGAACCCGACGGAAAAATTCGGCCCGGTAAATACAAAGTCGAAGACGCTTTTCCCTTCAAGATCGGCACCTGAGAAGACAACGACGTAAGGATCGCCTTTTTCAGCATAGGGAACTTTGTAATGCGGCATGTCAAAACCTCTTCCGCCTTTTAGCGGTGACGATTTGCCGCCGGGAATTTCGTTGAAATACGCGTCCTTTTCCGGGTCATAGCCGAGCCGGCGGTTTCGTCCGTCAACGATCATCATGTCGCCGTCGCCGGTCAGGAAAAAGTCAGCATATTGTTTGCGCAGACCCGGGACGGCGGCACTTCGTTTTACTGTTTTAGGCTTGGTCGCCCCTGTTCCCGCAGCGACCGGTGCGGGAGAATAGACCTCGGTGCTGCAACCCGAAGCAACCTCAGCAGCTTGGTCAAACGGAGCGGCAAAACAGCTACCCTCCCGCTGAGATGTCGGGACGATCGAGAGGGACTGTGTAGATATGTCGCCTTTGTAATTAAATTTGGCCTCGCTCGGATTTGTCGACGTAATATAGCTCCACGCCTGCTTTCCCGCTTTTTGCACCGTCATAAACCGTGTCTCACCGGGGCCGTTGTTGTCGTAAATATGTATTTTGTATGCCGAACCGATGTCCTCGACGGCAAATGGCGTCACCGCGTGGCCTTGTTCGCACTCAGTCTTTTCACGCTGGCAGATGCCGATGGTGTATGTTTCGCTGCCGTCCTTAAATGCCTGAATGAGCTTTTGAACCGTTTTTACCGGCGGATCCTTTTGCGACGCTGCGTCCAACTCTGAAACTTCATCCAGCGCCTGAGTTGCCCAATAGTAGGCGATGTTGTTCGCGAGCATCTTGTCGAGTTTGAGTTCAAACGGGTTTTCGATCCCCTTTTGATAATCGCCCGGCGTGCTGCGGCCCTTAAACGGCATTTCCCAATTAAACCTCAGACACGAAACAGCCATTCCTTCGCAGTGTCCGCCCGTCATGGAGTCGAGATTATCATCCATCCATTTCTTCGCCGAAGCTTTCATAACGCAGCCGGCGGCTTTGCCGTTCTTACAAACAGCTTTTGCTCCGAACATTCG
>CAZVDM010000200.1:0-6713 GCA_964625555.1 uncultured Chloracidobacterium sp. | reverse complement strand
GTCGGGCCGAGGTAGCCGTCGTTGGTCATTTCAATTATCACGTCCGCTCCGTTGCGGACATACTCACGTGACAGTGCCCCGAAATGCGATTCGAAACAGATCATCACGCCCGCCTTGGCGTCGCCGACCGCCAAGATGTCGTATTCGCGGCCGTACGAAAAATTGCCGACGAAGCCCGGCACAATTCCATCCAAAAACGATGGCACCGCCTCGCCAAACGGCAGAAGGAAAATTTTATCATACTGCGACACCTCTCTGCCCTCAGGCCCCACCATCACCGCCGAATTAAAATACTTCCCGTTAGTCGCATCAGGCTCAGCCGAATTGAACAGCACGCTGACATTATTCCGCCTCGCAAAATCGTTGATAAACTTCTGAAACTCCCGGTCGTCCTCATACATGAAATTCATCGGCGATTCGGGCAGGATAACCGTTGTCGGTCGCAGGTTGTTAGTTGGCAGTTTGTGGAGCTCCGCCTCGACCAGATCGATCTGATGCTGCCGAAGAACGTCCCATTTCTGATAATCAAGCCCGCTCATCGGGACGTTTGGTTGAATGGCAACAACTTGGGCTACAACCGTCGGCGGCAAGCGCGAATCCGCATAAGGAAAAATGAAGCTTCTGAAAATTCCGATGCCGGCCAGCACAACAAGTAGTACAGCAACAATTATCGGTGCAAGGATCTTCTGTTTTCGAATGAAATAAACAGCTAGCGCACTAGCGAGAACAGGGAACAGGCTGACAAGATAGATCCCACCGATGCTCGCGGGATAGAACTTAAAAGGCTTTAGGATGATCGTCCATTCGGGAACAAATGCCTGCGAATACCCGATCGCATTCCAATTATTCCCCGTGACCCAATACCGCAAAAACTCGGTGAACACCCAAACAAGCGGTGCCGCGATAAACGCCCACGGACCAAGCCTTCGCAGCAGCACCGACAAGATGCCCGCAAACAAAGCCGGAAATACACCGACGATGAGCGCGACAAAGACCATCCCCGAATACGCGAGCCACGGCGGAAAGTGCGCGTACGTGATCGGAGCAAACGTCAACCACCAGCACGTGCCGAAAAAGAAAACGGCGCCAAACAACCAACCCGTGACAAACGAGCTCACAACCGAGTCCTTTTCCCGCTCCACCGCCCACATCAACGGCACAAGCGCGAACCACGCGAGGAACCAGTATTCAAAATCCGGAAACGCCAGGATCAACAACACCGCCGCGAGCACAGCCAGCAAAGCACTTTGCCACGACGGTAATATTCGCTTCACAAACCCAAACGCCATGTCCGCTATTCTAACAGACTGGAACGCAGGCGCCCTCGCTTGCGTTCCAGTCAATTTGACACCTGACGCGACAAACATACAATTTCCGTCATCCTACAGTGACAAATTCTGTCAATCTGTCACATCTCGTGATACATTTTCGGTCAGACTGCACGAACGCTTTCAGCCGCATCAACAATGACGGGGAGGAAACAGTTCAAATTGAACGAAAACCCGTCTTTTGCTGGAGTGTCGATAAATAAAGGGCTTAAACGTAGGAAAGCCCGACCGTTTCGGGTCGGGCTCTAAAGGAAGGACAACTGTAGGAACGCTCGGAAGGTGTACAAGCACAGTGGCAAACCGCGCTCGGAGTAGTGATGGCGGCGGGGTCTTGATTATGAATCAAGCTGGCCGCGATACTCTATTGCACGTAGCGTGCCACGGAATCAGCTGCGGGTTCAAAGTTTCGAATTCCGAGTTGAGCAGAAATACAAAAGCCCGTGTTTACGGGCCTTTGAAGCAATAAAATAATTGGAAACCACCGGGCTTTGGAACTTGGAACGCGAAACCTGGAACTCGAAACTGTGCTAAACGCACTATTTCGAACAGCGTTCTGACAGTCTTTGTAACGCGATGGCGTCCTGGTTCTCAGGATTGATCTCGGCGGCCGAGGCGGCGTAGTTCTTCGCCTGCAGACAATCGCCTTTTTCGACATAGATCTTGCCGAGACTAACGTGGGCGTCGATCAGACGGTTGTCCCAAAACACCGACGTTTTGAACGAAGAGATCGCCTGCTCAATGTCTCCTCGCCGCAGATGGATCTTTCCTAGCAGCAAATAGCTCTCGGCGGACATAGGCTCGCTCGCCAGCACTCGGCGGAGCGTCGCCATTGCTTCGTCGTCATTGCCGTTCTTTACCTGCGTGCGTGCGGTGGCGAGCAAACTCTCGGTCTCGCTCATCTGCGCGGTCGCCGTGATCGTTCCTTGCCGACGGCTGAGGACGACGGCAACAAAATCCTTTCTCAGCGGCTGCTGCACGCGCAGATTTAATTCAGCGACGGTTTTTGAACGCTGCCATTCCTTTTCGAGATTGGCATAACGGTTCGCGGTGGTCAGATTTTTACGCGCCTCGTTGTCCATCTGGCCGGCAAGCGGATCTTTTAGTATCTCAAGCGCTTTGGCGAGCAGATAATAAGCGTCGCCGTCACGCGGGCTGACCGCGATCGCGTTTCTTAGTTGGGCTGCGGCCTCAATATAGTTTTCGCTCAGGAATAGCGTCGCTCCGTAGTTGAACCTAATAAGTGCATCGTCAGGCGCGGATTCCGAGGCTTTCTTTAGCAGCCCGATACCTTCCGTGAGCAACGCCGCAGCTTTTGCCGGATTCTTCTTTTCCGAACGCGATGCCGCAACCGCGATCGCGCCCAACGCGTTGTACACGCTCGTCAGCTTCAGGTCGTCCGCTAACGGCCGCAGGGTTGCGAGTGCAGACTCAAAATTGCCCTGCTGCCACTGTATCAGCCCGATATAGAACGATGCCTCGGCAAAGGTCTCGTCGTTACACTGCGACGCCTTGCTCTCAGCCTTGGCCTTTTCGACGCAGAGCGTATGTGCGTTGATCACACGTTCAAATGAATCGATAGATTCGTTAAATTTTCGCTGATTGAGGTAGATGTGGCCCAATTCGAGGGCCGCATCCGAATAGATCGCATCCGGCGTTGCTTCGGAAAATAGACGCATTGCGTTCTTAAAATAGTTCTCACGCGCGTCCATCGCCGGCGTCAAAAGGCCCTTGATGTAAGCCTCAAACGCCCGTCCCGGCACCTTTGTTGCCGCCGTCACCAGGTCGTTCTGAGAAAATGCGAGCGATTTATCGCGTTGATACAGGATCTGATATGCAACTTGCCCCTGTATCGTCTGCAGATTGGCGAGAGCATCGTTCACGCTGATGTCACGGGTGATGCGGCGGCCGTCCGCCAGCTCTTCGTTCATAAAGCGGCCTTCGTTCACGCGCACGATCTTTGCTGTCACATTTATCGTCGCAGCCGTTTCGCCCTGGGCAGGAATGATGTTGTATCTGCCGGAAACTAGTATCGTCGCATTGCTCTCGCGTGCAAGTTTGAGCGAGGTCGCAAGGCTCGGCAGATTGGTCAGCGGTATCCGCAGCTTTTGCTGTATCAGCTTGCGCTCTTCATTCGAAACCACATTTAGCGCCGGTATTCGCAGGAGGTCCGAAAGCGAATCGGCAAAACTCTCGCCAACCCAGTTAAATTCGGCTTTCTGAGTCGTATTCTCAAACGGCAAGACCATCACCGTGTCGGCCTGTGCGTTCGCAGCAAATGCCGCAAATAATGTGATGGCAACGATGATCGCTGATCGTTTTAGCATTTCTATCCCCTAAACTAAAAAATTCGCTTCGGATAGAAGCGAATTTTCGTATATGTCTTATGATGCAAAACCTATCGATAAAGATGGTATCCGGTACGGGATTTGAACCCGTGTTGCCGCCGTGAAAGGGCGGTGTCCTAACCCCTAGACGAACCGGACACAACACATCGCCCATCAAAAGGCGAACGATAAGATTACCGCACGCCCCAATATGTGTCAAACCAGGCCTCGCGAGAATTGAATAGTGCCGGAGGCACGCCGAAAATTAGCCAGATGCAAAGCGTCGGGTCTGATGCCCGTCCGGTAGGCTCGTGCCGTAGGTACGGCGGAAACGGGTCGTTCCATAAGAACCGCTGTCTAGATGAAAATCCGTCACGCTAACGGCGTGAATTCTGGCTTCGTTTCACCCCGACGCTCCGCCGCGGGCTAATTTGCGATGTGCCTCTGGCACAGAAGAAAGTCATACTTGAATCTCAATCCTCCTTTAACTATCATTCAACCTACATGAAAAGAGTATTCCTGATCGACGCGATGTCGCATATTTTTCGTGCGTTCTTTGCCCCGATGGGCATGCGGCAGGAGCCGATGCACAACAGCAAGGGCCAGGTCACGCAGGCCGTGTTCGTCTTTACGAACATGCTTCGCAAGCTGATCAACGACGAAAAACCCGACTATATCGCCGCCGTCTGGGACACCGCCGTACCGACATTTCGGCACGAGTCATTTGAGGCGTATAAGGCCAACCGCGAAGCGATGCCCGACGATCTAGCCTCTCAATTACCCTATATAGAAAAGGTATGCGAGGCATTCGGCGTTCCGATCCTCAAAATGGACGGCTACGAAGCCGACGACGTCATCGGCACTTTCGCGCAGGAATGTGAAAAGAAGAAAATGCAGGCGGTCATCGTCTCCAATGACAAGGACCTCTGCCAGCTCGTCCGCGACCCGTACATCATCGCGATGCGGCAAAATTCGCAAAATCTAAAACGCAAAGTGCCCGTTCCGCCGATCGAGTGGTGCGACGAAGCCTGGGTCACCAATAAATTCGGCGTGCCGCCGAACAAGATCATCGACCTGCTCGGCCTGATGGGCGACGCCGTTGACAATATTCCCGGAGCTCCCGGCATCGGCGCCAAAGGCGCTCTGAAACTCGTCCTGGAATACGGCTCAGCACTCGAAGCAATGGAGCGCGCCGACGAGATCTCGCACAAGACCTATCGCGAGAGTCTGCAGAACAACCAGGCGATCATCAAACAGTCGCTCGAACTCGCCACCGTTCACTGCGAAGTCCCGATGACCATCGACATCGAGGCTCTCAAGGCCGGCCATCCCGACCGCCAAAAGGCATACGAGCTGTTCCGGGAGCTTGAGTTCAAGACGCTGACCAACGAATTCGCCGGCCCAGGTTCCGCATCTGCGGCTGCCGCTGCAGAATACACCGGTGATCCGGGCGGCGGCGGACTCTTTGACGCTCAGATCGCCCGCAGCGAAGCCGCTGCGACCGCAAAATACGAGGTAATAAAGGACCGTGACGCCCTCGACAAACTCACCCGCCGCCTATTCGAGGCGGACAGCTGGAGCTTTCTTGCAAACGACTCAAACACCAACGAAAAAGCGAGCTGTTACGGCAAGGAAACTCCGCTCGGACTCGGCATCGGGCTCGGGAACGGCGAGGCATTCTACATCGATCTCGAAAATTTCGACGGCGGCATCGACGCCGCCAGAGGAACGCTCAAAGACATTCTGACCAACGGCTTTCTCGAAAAATCGGCTTACGACGAAAAGCGTAATCTCGGCCCGCTGCTCGCTCTCGGCATCTGGCCCGAATCGGTCAAGGACGACATTCTCGTCGCCGCATACCTTCTCGAATCGACGCGGTCGACGTATCCGATCCCGTTCCTTGCTCAGATCTACGCCGATACCGACGCGGCGTTCGCCGTGCCCAAGGGCTTCGACGAAGCCGCGTTCCGCACCGCTGAGAATGCCGATTTCATCGCCCGCCTGACGCCGATCATGCGCGGCAAGCTCCGCGAGAACGGCCTCGAGACCATTTACACCGACATCGAGCTGCCGCTGATACCGATCCTTGCCGACATCGAGCTCGTCGGGATGAAGGTGGACGGCGAAAGCCTGACGGTATTCTCGGAATTCATTTCAAAAGAACTCGAAACTCTGCGGGCCAAGATAACCGCGATCGCCGGCCGCGAATTCAATATAGGTTCGCCCAAACAAGTCGGCGAGATCTTCGGCGAACTCAACATCGAGACCGGCCGCAAGACAGCGACGGGCCAGATCTCGACGAGCCACGACGTTTTGGTCGAACTCGCCGAAACTTACGAGATCGCCCAACACATCATCGACTATCGCGAACTCGACAAACTTCGTGCGACCTACGCCGACGCTCTGCCCAAGATGATCGCCGACGACGGCCGCATCCACGGTGCGCTGAATCAGACCGTCGCCGCCACCGGCCGCCTAAGTTCGACCGAGCCGAATCTGCAAAATATTCCCGTCCGCACCGAGCTCGGTCAACGGATCCGCAAGGCGTTCATCCCCGAAAAGGGCAACAAACTCATCTCCGCCGACTATTCGCAGCTCGAACTGCGCATCCTCGCCCACATTACGCAGGACGCGAACATGCTGGCAGCGTTCAAAAACAACGAGGATATCCACGCCCAGACTGCGAGGCTCGTTTTCGGTGCGACGACCGAAAAAGAGATGAAAGAGAAACGCCGCCTCGCTAAGATCGTTAATTTCGGCATCGCCTACGCTGTCGAGGCGTTCGGCCTATCGCAGCGGGTCGGCATCAGCCGCAGCGAAGCGAAACAGGTGATCGCCGACTATTTTGAGACGTACAAGGGCATCCGCGAATACATGGACCGGACGCCGATCGAAGCTCGCGAAAAGGGATACATATCGTCGCTATTCGGCCGCCGCCGTTATTTCCCGTCGATCAACGACCGCAACTTCGCCGTCCGCTCGCGTGCCGAGCGCGAGGCCATTAATATGCCGATCCAGGGCACCGCCAGCGACATCGTCAAGATCGCCATGATCCGCGTCG
>CAZVDM010000199.1:0-6800 GCA_964625555.1 uncultured Chloracidobacterium sp. | reverse complement strand
CGAAAAAGAAGACTTAATGGATCGCTTGGTTGCCCTCGGCAAGCGAAAGAAATTTCTAAGCCTCGATGAACTTCATCGACAGATCCCTGAAAACATGATGTCGGCCGACGACCTCGAAGATGTTCTGGAACGCCTCGAGGGCGCCAACATCTCTGTGGCCGAAACCGACGCTCAACTGCTCGAACGTGCCTCGACCATCGTTCTCGACGATGACGAAGAGGAAGAGGCCGTCGAAGAGGACGACATCGACCTCGATCTCTCGGCCGGAGCCCTCGACAAATCGAACGATCCCGTTCGCCTGTACCTCCGCGAAATGGGCATCGTGCCTCTATTGAATCGCGAGGGCGAGGTCGTCATCGCAAAGCGAATCGAGCGTGGACAGATCAAAACACACAAGGCGATATCGCGTTCGCCGATCGCTGTCGAACGTCTGCTGAAGATCGGCGACGACCTCGCAGCCGGCAAGGCGAGCATTCGCGAAACGGTCGTTTTCTCGGAGCAGGCTGATATTTCGGTCGAGGAAGACAAGGCCGAAGAATATATGCGCTGGACGCTCGAGGGCATTGGTAACATCCGCCAGAACTTTCAGGTCGCCCTCAAAACCTGGCTCAATCTGATCGCTGAACAGAAAAAAGCCGGCGATAAAAAGACCAAGAAACTACTAAATCTGCGTCGGCAGACCGCACGTCTGCGGCTCGATATTGCGCAGGAGATCAAACATCTCAACCTGACCGAACGTGCGATGCAGGTGCTGATCGCCTCGATCCGCAAAGTTGTCGAAGATATCCGTAAATCTGAACGCTTGATCGCAAAGGCCGAAGAAAAACTCGAAAAGAAACCGGCTGCTGCTCAAAAGAAAGAACTGCTCGGCACGATCGAAGACGCCCGCAGCGTACTGACCGCGATTGAAGACAAATACCATCTGCCGACGGTCGAGATCAAACGCTCGTTCAAGATCATCAGTGTCGGTGAATTTGACACAAACAAGGCTAAACGCGAACTGGTCGAGGCCAATCTTCGTCTGGTCGTTTCGATCGCCAAGAAATATACCAACCGCGGTCTTCAGTTCCTCGATCTCATTCAGGAAGGCAACATCGGTCTGATGAAGGCGGTTGATAAGTTCGAGTGGCGTCGCGGATACAAATTCTCGACCTACGCGACTTGGTGGATCCGTCAGGCGATCACGCGTGCTATCGCCGATCAGGCCCGCACGATCCGAATTCCGGTCCACATGATCGAAACGATCAACAAACTCATCCGCACATCGCGTCTGCTTGTACAAGAGCTAGGCCGCGAGCCGACGAGCGAGGAGATCGCAAAACGCATGGACATTCCGGTCTCGAAGGTCCGAAAGGTACTGAAGATCGCCCAGGAACCAATCTCACTCGAAACTCCGATCGGCGAAGAGGAAGATTCGCACCTCGGCGATTTTATCGAAGACCGCTCGATACTAAACCCTGCAGAATCAGTAACTTTCTCTAACTTACGTGAGATAACGGATGAGGTTCTTGCGACGCTAACTCCGCGTGAAGAAAAGGTCATTAAAATGCGTTTCGGCCTCGGCAACACCGGCTCCGAGCATACGCTTGAAGAGGTCGGCCAGCATTTCGCCGTCACAAGAGAGCGTATCCGTCAGATCGAGGCTAAGGCCCTCAGAAAGCTCCGTCACCCGTCGCGTTCGCGTCGGCTCAAGGCCTTTCTCGAAGGCAAGCAGTCCTGATCTCTAATTCAAGTTCAGAAATGGCGTTGGGCTAAGGTCCGACGCCATTTTCGATTGCATATTATGCAATTTTTTCCGGAATATTCGTCTTTTTATTGAACCGAATAGTGCATATTTGCATTCTATTTTCTTGTTCGTTCTATTTAAATACTATTTATATTCGGAGAATTTTTATGGCTATGGTAAAGGTGGCCCCTGAGGTGGCCTCAGAATGTCAGAAATCAAAGGCTGCGTGCTGGTATAGCTGCTTACGCATGCTGTTCAAATGGAAAAACGCGAAAGGCGACTCGACGAAAAAGGTGGATAAGATCCTGGAGACTCTGGATCAATCGCCTCGGCTGTATCCTTGGGAAATGCGCGACTCGTGGGGTATCGACGCAAACGAATGCCGTGAGGTCGCTCGACTTCTCGGCCTGACCGCAACCGGCGACGGCGAACTAGATGCAGGAGCGATGGCAGAGGTGTTAAAGAAACGTGGGCCCGTTTGGGTCGCCGGCGACTGGGGCCGCGGCAGCCATGTAATTGTCGTTACGGCCTGCGATCCTGACGACGGCCGTATTCGCATTATCAATCCCTTCGAGAATTGGGGTGGCACTGAAACTCCTTGGACAATGACCGATCTGAACAAACGCGGCAGTTTGTGGAAGAACTGCGATGCAAGCGTCATGTACTGGTAGTGGTCTTTGAACTCGACAAACTTCATAAGGAAAGGTGGTCCACCGGGATCGCCTTTTTTCTTGGCCTGCTCGATTGTCGACAAATTGAACTGTTGTAAAATGCTATTGCTTGCGCGGTTGGTGCTTGCCGCAATTATGGGCCGATTCTCCAAAATTTGGAAACTCCGGACGGTTTACTTGGCCATTGCTCTATTACTCACTGCGGGTTCGATACTCGCCGAGCAATTACCGGTCAAGACATATACGATCGCCGACGGCCTTGCCCGTGATTTCATTAACAAGATCAAGCAAGATCCCCGGGGATTCTTGTGGTTTTGTACGGCCGAGGGTATTTCGCGTTTCGATGGTTACGATTTCGTTAATTACGGCGTAACCGACGGATTGCCGCACCGTGTTGTGAACGATCTTCTGATCAAACAAGATGGGACATATTTATTCGGTACCGAAGGCGGACTCGTACAATTCGATCCGGAATCCATAGATTCGAATGGAAAACGCTTTTCACAAATTCGACTTGGAAACAATGCCGTTGAGCCTTCCGTCGAATCCATGATCGAAGACCGCGAAGGGAGTGTTTGGCTCGGTACGTCGCACGGTGTTTTCCGCCTTACCGGATCAAGGAAAAATTGGACTGCGGAGGCGATAATACAGGATCCTGTTACCGGATCTCGAGTCAGTGACGCGGGCTCGGTATTCCTCGATCGGAGCGGCAGCCTATGGATCGGAACCGGAACAAACGGGGTTTTCAGATATCGACCGGGCAAACCGCTCGAACATTACAATGAAGATAACGGTCTCGCGCAGAACGGGATCAGCTGCATTTTCCAGGACCGGGACGGAACGATTTGGATCGGTACCGGTACCGGACTTACAAGGGTAGTTGATTCTCCGCGACCATCGACCAACATTTCCGCCAGGAACTACACTACGAAAGATGGCCTGTTAAACAATTTCATCGAGACGATCTATCAATCGAGCGATGGCCGGATCTGGGTCGGAACACGCGGCGGTGTAAGTTATTTGGCGGACGCGGCCGACGTGAGCGGCTCAGCCTTTCGCGGTTATGGGCCGGCGAACGGTCTCCCAAATATCAGGATCATTGCATTCTGCGAAGATCTCGACGGAAATCTCTGGATCGGCGGCGAGAACGGCGGAGCATTTAAGATCCCGCTCAATGGTTTTGTGTCATTCCTCGAAGGTGACGGCTTCGGGAATGGGCGAATCTCCCAGGTCTTTGCCGATCGACGCGGAACTGTCTATGCGCTCGCATCGGAGTTCTCTACACTGAAGCCGATCATCTTGCGTCACGAGAACGGCCGGTTTGTACGGGAACGGCCGCCTTTGCCCGCTGATACGATGATGACGTGGGGCTGGAATCAGCTAATCGCTCAGGACCGTAGTCTAGATTGGTGGATCCCAACATCAACGAGTTTGTTTCGCCTTTCGGGAGGACCGGGTTCCAGGCTGACCGGATCACGAGTTGAGCATAAATATGGTGTATCGGAAGGAGTTCACGAGAAAGGCATCTTCCGGTTGTTTGTCGATTCTGCGGACAATATCTGGTTTACCGCACTTGATGACCCAACATCATCTCTTCATCGTCTTGATCACACGACCGGCAAGATAATTGCGATGACGCCATCAGAACAACTTCCGAAAAGTGCCGTCACTGCATTTGCCGAGTCTCCGAATGGCGATATTTGGCTCGGCTTTTATACTGGCGGCATCGCTCGCTATCGCAACGGTCATTTCATGTTCTACCCGCCCAACGACGGTGTGCCGCCCGGCTTTATCAGGCACCTGTCTTTCGACAGTAAACAGCGGCTCTGGATCGGTACCAGTATAGGAGGTGTCGGCTGGATCGAAGATCCAAATTCGGAGACACTCGACATTCAACGGATGACGACCAATGACGGCATCTCCAGCGACCAGGTAACGACCATTACCGAAGATAAATTTGGAAGGATCTATCTTGGCACAGGACGCGGGATCGACCGGCTTGATCCCGAAGACCGCAAGCTCAAGCATTTCACGACCGCCGACGGCTTGCCGGACAATTTCATCAACACATCGTTCGCCGACCAGGACGGAGTCCTCTGGTTCGGCACGCTTCGGGGCCTTGCCCGTTTTATTCCGCTGCCTGAGACCCGACGACAACCGCCGCCGATCATGATAAGCGGCGTCCGGATAGCCGGTCAGAAGCAGCCGATCCTTGATTTTGGCCAGACCAAGGTCGATATTCGCGATCTGTCCAGTGCGGAAAATCAGCTGGAAGTCACGTTTCTGAGCATCGGTTTTGCTGCGGGCGACACGCTGAGATATCAATTCAAGTTTGATAACCCGGACGGCGGCTGGGGCGAACCGACCGACCAACGGACAATCACCTTGCCGAACCTTCCCTCCGGCGACTACAGCGTTGCGGTACGTGCCATAAACACCGATGGACTCGCCAGTACCGAACCCGCGGTCGTCAATTTCCGGATCCTGCCGCCGATCTGGGCACGCTGGTGGTTCATCACCATCGGCGTTTTGTTGTTCGGCGGCGTTGTGATCGGTTTTTTCACTTATCGGACAGCGAGGCTTCGCGAAGTCAACCTTGCCCTCGAAGAAGCCCGCCGTGCCGAAGAAAAACTTCGCCGCTCGCAGGAAGACCGCCTTCACGAACTCGAAAATGTCCGTTCGCGAATCGCAACTGATCTGCACGATGATATCGGTTCGAGCCTTACGCAGATCGCGGTCCTGAGCGAAGTTGCGCAGTCGCAGGCTCAACGCGGCGACGCCGATGCTCAGGTTCATTTGTCAAAGATCACCGATGTTTCGAACGAATTGGTCGGCACGATGAGCGATATTGTCTGGTCGATCAATCCGTCAAAAGATCATCTCAGCGATCTTTCGCAGCGTATGCGCCGTTTCGCTGCCGACATCCTCGCGGCGAGGTCGATCCGTTTCCACTATCAGGGAAACGACGACGCGGCCTCGACCGTTATCAATTCGAACATCCGCCGCGAAGTATTCCTTATCTTCAAAGAATCGATCAACAACATCGTAAAGCACTCAAGTGCAAAGAACGTTTGGGTCGAACTGAATGTCGTCGCCGGCGTTCTTAACCTGACCATCCGAGATGACGGCAGCGGATTTGACGCGGTTGATGCCCGAAACGGCGGATCGGGGAACGGCCTGGCGAGTATGCGTCGCCGTTCAAAGGAAATGGGCGGTGTTTTTGACATTCGATCGCATCCGGGTGAATCGACGGTCGTGACGGTCAGCTTCCCCGTCGACAGGATCATTTGAATCGGCCGCCCGTACGGGTGGCTTTTCGTCCGGTTTCGTCTGTTACACTCGCGTTTATCGAGTATCATGGCAGACACGGCTTTTATGCAGGCAGCAGCCGAAAAGACAATAACGACCGCGATCGTCGAGGACATCCGCGACATCCGCGAAGGCCTGACGACGCTCGTCAACTTCACCGAAGGATTTGCCTGCAACGGCAGCTATCGTTCGATGGAAGAGGCGATACCGCGGATCAAGGGCAACGTGCCTGACGTTTTGCTGAGCGATATCGGGCTTCCGGGCATGAACGGCATCGACGGCACCCGCATCCTAAAGGAACTCTATCCCGAAATGACCGTGCTGATGCTGACGGTCTATGACGATGACGAACGGATATTCGACGCGCTGTGTGCCGGTGCGAGCGGTTACCTGCTCAAACGTACCGCTCCCGCCAAGCTGCTCGAAAACATCCGCGAGGCTGTCGAAGGCGGTGCTCCGATGTCGCCGGAGGTCGCCAGCCGTGTAATAAAACTATTTCGCGAGGTCCGGCCGCCCGAAAAATTCGATCACGACCTGACACCGCACGAAACGCGTCTGCTTAGACTGCTCGTCGACGGCCACAACTACACGACTGCCGCCGAAGAGCTCAGCGTCAGCTACAACACCATCAAATTCCACATGCGTCACATCTACGAAAAGCTGCAGGTCCACTCCAAGAGCGAAGCCGTCTCGCTGGCACTAAAGAACCGCATAGTTTAGTTAAAACGGGAAAGGGGTTCGAGTCCGCGGGCTCTGAATGAAAAGAATAAATTTAGTCTTGATCGCTTGTGGTTTGTTATTGTGTGAGTTCGGGGAGATTCCCGAGTTTTCCGCGATATTTTAGACCAAAAATCGATCTTGTCAAAGCCAAAACGCACTTGCAGCTAACGTCCACAGGTTTGCAGACACCGCTTACACTTCTGCAAACGCCATTTACACTTCTGCAAACGACGCTTACACTTTTGCAAACGCCACTTACACTTTTGCAAACGACATCTACACTTTTGCAGACACCATTTACACTTTTGCAAACGACGTCTACACTTTTGCAAACGACGTCTACACTTTTGCAGACGACGTCTACAGTTTTGTAG
>CAZVDM010000198.1:0-6825 GCA_964625555.1 uncultured Chloracidobacterium sp. | reverse complement strand
GACGAAAAGCTGGCCGTGTATTTTAATCAATCGCCGCTGCTGCAGGTCGTAGCGATTGGTGGTCCGGGCGGCGGCGGTGGCGGCTTTCCGGGACTGACTGGCGCGTCGGGCCGGCCGACAGGCCGCGGAACGGTTGACGACCCGGACGTGGTTCAAGGCCGCAAACCAAACGACACTGCTCAACCCGCTCCGACGCCCGACCCGACACAAATTCCGCCCCTCGGGGCGAGGCCGAGGATCGTCCTCCGATTTGCGCCTGAAAAGGAATTGCTGATCAGCGGAATGCTGTCAGGCGGCAGTGAACTCGCCGGTAAGGCCGCGATCGTCGATGTGCCCGTCGGCCGGGGCCATGTGGTGATGTTCGCCAACAATCCGATGTGGCGGCACGAAACACACGGCAGTTTTTCTCTGCTTTTCAATGCAATTCTGCATTATGACAATCTCGGTGTCGGCAGGACGGCCGCAACGGCGACTAACGGCGGCGAGGACTTTGATCAGTAGCGGCGGGCGTTAGCCGTAAATTGCCCGAAAAAGCACGAAAAAGCTGCCGTCCCTATTGATACTTTTTCGCGTAATTGACGGCCTGTTCAGAATACGAAAGCTGCCCTTTTTGATTGGCTAGGATCGGCACATGATCAATGCCACATGATCATCGCTTCAGCTTTGCAATGAAAATATCGGCAGAGTTTGCTCCACCCGTATTCATAAGTGGGCCGCCGCCGAAATCAAGTGTCGAGGAGGCGAAGTCGCCCGTAATAAATGCATTTCCAGCGCTGTCCACGGTCACAGAACGACTGAAGTCGCGATCTGTACTCCCAAACCTTCTTGACCATTGATGAGCGCCGTCAATTCCTGCGTATTTCGCGACAATTATGTCAGCATCGCCCGAGTTGTTGAGTGAAACGCCTCCAAAGTTTGTGGTACTGAAGAAATTGCCGGTGATCACAGGGTCTCCAACATTACTGACCGTAACGCCGGTGCAAGAATCTGCACCGGCGCCGCCAAATGCTTTCGACCATAGGTGAGTTCCGCTATTATTGAATTTGCCGAGAAAAACATCGTTCCCGCCCGAGTTAGTTTGTGGCCCCCCTCCAAGATCGATCGTTGTGCTGGTAAATACACCTGTAGAAAACACACTTCCGCTGTTTTCGATCACGACCGAAGTGCCGAAATCGGAGCCTGAACCGCCGAATCGTTTCGACCATATGTGCGAACCATCGGCCGCCGCAAGTTTTGCCAAAAACGCGTCTCCGTTCCCCGCATTAGTTAAAGCCGGCCCACCAAAGGTGATCGAACTGCTATTAAAATTGCCAGTAATAAACACATTTCCGCTAACGTCGGTTGCCACGCTTTCGCCGGATTCGGCTGCAGTGCCGCCAAAGCCTTTTGACCAAATATGAGAGCTGGTTGCTCCGTTGTACTTCGCGACGAATATGTCATTGCTGCCAGCACTTGCGATCGGCACGCCCCCAAAATTCACCGTCAGAGCAAAAAGACCGCTGATCGTCGCATTTCCTGTTGCGTCGACTGTTACTGCGTTACCAAGATCAATGCCACTGCTTCCAAATCGACGCGACCAGCGATGAGAGCCGTCGGTTCCGGACAGTTTCGCAAGAAAGATATCGCTGTTTCCGGCGCTCGCCAATGGCGGCCCGCCAAAATCGATCGTACCTTGGAAATGCCCAGTCACGATGACATCTCCAGCGGAATCTACAACGATACTGTTCCCTTGGTCCGACGCTGTATCGCCAAACCGTTTCGCCCAGATGTAGGCACCCGTCGTACCCGAATATTTGGCAACGAATATGTCATCGTTTCCGGCACTGACCAGATTGCCACCACCAAAATTAATTGTTCCGTTGAAGTATCCCGTCACGAGGACATCTCCGTTACCGTCAACGACGATACTGTTTCCGAGCTCGCTGGAGAGGCCGCCAATGGTCTTTGACCAAAGTTGTGTGCCTCCTGTCGTCGCGGCGATTTCAGTCTGGAGCTGGCCTAACTGTGTCTGAAGCGCGGTAATTTGAGCAGAAGTGCCATAGGCAGATGGCGGTTGACCTCCGAGCAAAGTCGCATTATTTGCGGTGGATGCGTTCAGACTTTTGATTGCAAATGGTGAACTCATTATCTGCTGTCGAGGACTCAATAGGGTAAAAGCCCCAGTGCTATTACCTGGACGGACCAGTATCTCAAGGAACCGTGAGGCACCCGGCGCGAAAGCCGACGATCCGAAATCAAGTTGTACCTTAAAACTACCATTCGTGACGCCAACGTCGTCAAATACAAGATCCGTACCGATCTGGTTTCCAATGATCAAAGTGTCGAAAAGTCTGAAGGTGAAGTCATAACGCCCGTCCCCGTTTACCGAGCCTTCGGTCAAAGCGCCCTGGTAGGTGAAACTGTTGGTTTGTGCACCTATCGTAAAAGCGCACAAAATTAACATGAAAAGGCATTTTATCGTCGAGAGCTTCGAGATCATATTAATGCTCCTGCACCTATTTTTGAATTGTGCATAAACGTAGCATTAAATAGTTTTCTAAGTCAATCAATTCAGTATTGATCAGTAGAGAAAAGCTGATTGTGTTGGGATGTCGCCACTTGTGCCAAATTGAAGGAAAGTGAAGGAATTGTCCCAACTATTTTGGCGATACCAGGTGCCGGTTGATGGACGGTAAACCGAAATCTCGGATTTACCGTCGCCATCGTAATCGCCGGGTGCGGGCGTATCGCCGCTGAGGCCGAAGGCGGCGGCATAATATGAGGCATTTTCGCTTCGCAGGATGTGCCAGACGCCGGTCGCGGGACGCCAGACCGCTATGTCAGCCTTACCGTCGCCGGTGTAATCGGCCGGAACGATGCGGTCGCCGATCGAACCGAATTGAGCGGCGTAAAACGAGCCGTTCGAGCTGTTGAGCCTGTACCAAACTCCTGTGGAGGGCCGGTAAACGGCGATATCGCTCTTGCCGTCACCGTCAAAATCACCGATCGAAGGTTTGTCCTCGGAGATCCCGAATTGGACCGCTTTGAAGCCCGCCGACGTCTGAAGTAAGTACCAAATGCCCTGTGACGGCCGGTAAACGACCAAGTCTGCCTTGCCATCGGCGTCGTGATCGGCCGGAGCGGGAATGTCGCCGTTCGAACCGAACGCGGCACCGTAGAATGTGAAATTTTCGCTTCGGAGAACGTACCACGAACCGTTCGAGGGCCTCCAGACCGCCATATCTGTCCGGCCGTCGCCGGTGAAATCCGCCGGCGTCAAAATGTCTGTCGAGGTGCCGAATGTCGCGGCACTGAATCCATTTGTCGTCTGCTGCTGATACCAGACACCGGTTGACGGGCGGAATACCGAAACATCGGTCATTCCATCGCCGTCGTAGTCATTCTGCGGCATCAACAGGTGACCCGGAGTTTGCACAGCTTCGAAATCCGAGCCTTTGACCTGGCTCAGTACACTTAGTTCGTCATCATTCCATAACGGATCGTGCGTTCCGGTAACGTACCAATTCGAGCCGTTATCGGCGAGGATCATCCCGTATTTTTGCATCGCCCGCAAGATCACGCGGACGTTTGGTGAGAAATTCGGGTTGTTGATGTTAAATGTCGATTTGAGCCGCACGCGAAGTCCCATCGGTGGTGCGTTCACATTGGAAGTGCTCCCAGCGTGATGTGTCGCCGGATACACATAAGAAGTTCGCGTCGTCACGGCGGTAAATCTCAATGCATGCCGTATTTCTGCCATCTGCACGACCTCATCACGGCGCACGAGTCCGGGAAAGATCGCCAAACCTGCAGCGTCGGCCGATGTCCAGTCGAGCGGCCGGAGCTTATTCGATCGCAGATCCCAAGCCGCTCCGCTGCCTGCCGACCAGCTTGCACCGCCGTTGACGGGAAATGAGTAATATGTTTCGTAGAGCTTCCACGAGTCGCGGTCAATGGTCAATACATGACGGTCTCCGTCTGACGCCGGTCCGCCTTCGACCGGTGCGTTCGCGGGTATCGGATACGGGCCCGGATCGCTCTGTTCGGGCCACCAGATGAATTCCACGGGCACCGGCTGCTGCGTTCCGGCGACAACGACATATGGAATTCCGATCGGCGAACCCTGCCAGAACGTGCCAAAATCGGGATGCAAGCCCGTGTTCGCGCCCATGCTTGCGATCAGATTTGTCGAGTTAGGATGGACCGGAAAGCGTGAAACGTCCATGTTCCAGGGATTGTTGTCCGGAAACGGCCGTGCACCGTTGAGGCTCGCACCAATGCCAAGATCGGGCGTCGCCGACGGAACGAGAGCAACATTGACCTGCATATCCGCCTGTTTTGAAAAAATGGAACCGAAAATAACTACAGCCAGGCCAAACGTACATAAAAGGATTCTACGACGGGTTTTGAGCATCAATTTTTACCTCTTTAAATTCCAGATCCGTTTGCCTGGGAAGGTGACGGAGAAAAGGGCAAGTAACACAAGTTTACTATGCCGCAAATCTGGCGGTCAAGAAGTTTTAATGTTGTTTAACGTTGCTATTTTGCGAAGAGTATCGCATCACCGATGTCTTCGGCGGAGAATAGGAGCTTGGTATGAGGACAGCGGTATTTGTTGGTTTGCATGAACGTAAGAACCGACGGGAGCTGTCGGCCCTCGAATGCATCGGCAACCGGCGTCCGGTCGAGGCCGCCTTCGTCAAGGTCGAGCTTTACATTAACGGCGTGCGGCTGGCCGCATTGGTCACAGACCACGTAGACATCATATTTAGGCATTGAAATGAGTGTACGCTGATAACCCCAAAGTCCAAAGCGTCAAGTCTAAAGTTCCGTCGGAGCCTCATATTGTGCAAACCGAAACAAACGCGTAGAATTTCTCGTAATACGCTGAAGAATTTGTCTTAAATACAGGAGTTAAAAATGATCAAAGGATTGTTGTGCGTCGCGTCTTTGTTTATCGTTATAGTGATCGGCAACATTACGATTGTTGCACAAGATATGAAACCACCCATTGCAAAGAAAGTACCGAAAATACTCAAGATCCACGGTTACGAGATCACCGATAACTACGCGTGGATGCGTGACCGCAACAAGGAAAAGGATCCGGCGATCATCGAATATCTGACGGCGGAGAATAAATACACCGAGTCATTCATGGGCAAGCATCAGCCGCTCGTCGATACCCTCTACAAAGAGATGCTCGGCCGCATCAAGCAGACCGATCTGAGCGTGCCGACAAAGATCGGTGACTACTGGTATTTCAACAAGACCGAGGAAGGCAAGCAGTATGCTACATTCCTCCGAAGCAAAACCCGCGACGGCGCGAACCCGGAGACGCTGCTCGACGTCAATGAAATGGCCAAAGGCTTTAAGTATTTCGCGGTCGGAGCATTTGAGGTCAGCGACGACGGCAATATGCTCGCCTACGCGACCGATACGACCGGATATCGCCAATACACGCTTCAATTCAAGGATCTGAGAACCGGCAAGCTGCTTCCGGCGAAGATCGATCGCGTCACCTCGACCGAATGGTCGGCGGACGGCAAGTATTTCTTTTACGGCCAGGAAGATGACGTTTCGAAACGCAGCGACAAGATCTATCGTCATACGGTCGGAACTACCGGCCCTGACACGCTCATCTACGAAGAGAAAGATGTGCTGTTCAATTCGGGCATCGGCCGCTCGCGCGACAAAACGATGATGTTCATCTCGTCCGGAGCCGCTACGATGACCGAATTTCGTTATCTTTCGGCCGATACACCGCTTGGTGAATGGAAGGTGATCAGCCCGCGTCGCGAGGACCACGAATATTCGGTGACGTTCGACATGGGCGAATTCTATATTGTGACGAATAAGGATGCCGAGAATTCAAAGGTCGTAAGGGCTCCTGCCAACGATCCGTCCGAAGCAAACTGGAAAGATTTCATCCCGTACGATCCGGCGATCAAGATCGAGGGCATCAGCTTTTTCAAGGACTACGCTGTCGTATCCGAACTCGAGAACGGCCTCGAATATATCAAGGTCATGGACCGTAAGACAAGGCGGGCGAATATGCGGATCCCGACGCCTGAGACGGTTTACGCAATGGGCCTGAGCGGCAATCCTGAATACGATACACCTTATGTCCGCTACAGTTATTCGTCGATGATCACACCGAATTCGACATTCGAATTCAATCTAAAAACGCGTCAGAGCGAACTCGTCAAACAGCAGGAAATACCGAGCGGGCACAACAAGGACAATTACGAAACGACACGCGTGTGGGCAATTGCGCGTGACGGCGTCAAGGTTCCGGTCTCGATCGTGATGAAAAAGGGAACCAAACTCGACGGCAAGGCGCCGATGCTCCTTTACGCCTATGGTTCGTACGGTGCTTCGATGACGCCGAATTTCTCGACGGCTCGTCTGAGTCTCGTCGACAGAGGAATGATCTACGCGATCGCGCACATCCGCGGCGGCAGCGAACTCGGTGAGAAATGGCGGCAGGACGGCCGGATGTTCAAGAAGATGAACACGTTTCACGACTTTATCGATTCGGCGAAATGGCTGATCGGTAATAAGTACACGTCAGCAGATCGCCTCGTCATTCAGGGCGGCTCGGCCGGCGGCCTGCTGATGGGCGTCGTGGTCAATCAGTCGCCCGAGACATTCAAAGCTGCGATCGCGCAGGTGCCGTTCGTCGATGTGATGAATACGATGCTCGACGACAGCCTGCCGCTGACGACCGGCGAGTGGATAGAATGGGGCAATCCGAACGAAAAGAAAGCATGGGATTATATGGTCACGTATTCGCCCTATGACAATGTCAAAGCTCAAAGCTATCAGAACATGCTCATCGAGGTCTCG
>CAZVDM010000197.1:0-6932 GCA_964625555.1 uncultured Chloracidobacterium sp. | reverse complement strand
GCTTCCAGCAATCGCTGAAAGCCCCATGTTTATTGGTCGGGACGGCGAGATTTGAACTCACGACCTCTCGCACCCCAAGCGAACGCGCTACCAGACTGCGCTACGTCCCGAAATCGAATGTTAAGATTAGTTTTACGGCTCACAAATGTCAACCGTATGGTTAGATCAGGCGTGGGTTCCGGGCGGTGATTTGAGCATTTCACGCAGCTCAAGTAGTTGTGATGCGAGTACCTTTAATGCTTCCCGCTGATCGCCGCTGAATTCGGCCTGGCCCGGGGGGGCGGCAAACGGAAGAGGAGGTTCAAGATCCAGCTGGCCGTCAAACAGCGACGGGGCAGAGTTCCGGGCCGATCTTGGCGCTTCTACGACTGGCGCTACGGCAGCATCGACCGCGACGGCTTTTGTCTTGTTTCCCTCTCGCGCCTCGATTTGAAGTTTCTTGATCGCTCCCGCTATCGTGAACATTTCCTTGTACAAAAGCTGTTTAATTCTCAACGCGATCTCAACATCCCGCCGGCGATAGCTCCGCTGGCCACTCTTATTCTTTTGCGGCGACAGCATCGGGAATTCAGATTCCCAATACCGCAAAACGTGTGCCTGGACACCTACGAGTTCGCAAACTTCGCCGATCTTAAAGAAGAGCTTCTCGGGAATTACCGTTGTTTCTTGTGCCATTGAGCTGTTAGCTGTGTTAAAGTTTTGTATAAGTAAACAGCCGTTATTGTATGTGTTTATTGCAGTTGTGTCAACAATAATATGAGTCGAAACGAGTTTGACTTCATCCAAAACATTAAGAACAAATTCTCGCTGGGCCGAGTTGGCGACGATTGTGCTGTGCTGCCTAAGAACGACAAAACGGATCTCTTGGTAACTGCTGACATGCTCGTCGAAGACATTGATTTCCGGCTTGCATGGACAACGCCTGATCTTTTGGGACATAAAACTCTCGCAGTTTCTCTTTCTGATATCGCGGCAATGGGCGGCCAACCGGTTTGGGCAATGATCTCGATCGGAGTCCCTGAAAAACTCTGGAAAACTGATTTCCTCGATCGTTTCTACGATGGTTGGTTCGCCCTAGCCCGCCAGTTCAACGTTGAACTCGTCGGAGGAGACGTTTCCCGAACTCCTGACAAGGTCATGATCGATTCGATCGTCGGCGGCGAAGTAGAGAAAGGCCGTGCGGTCCTTCGATCTTCAGCGAACCCCGGCGATGCCATATTTGTCACCGGAACGCTCGGCGGTGCAAACGGTGCACTTCGACTCCTCGAAAATGGAAGTAGGTTCGGCGAACCTAGTGTCGACGAATTGCTCAGAAAGCAGGTTGAACCTCATCCTCAATTAGCAGCTGCTAACTTATTGCAGACATTGGATATAGTTACCTCAATGATCGACATCAGTGATGGGCTTTCATCCGACCTTTCTCATCTATGCAGTGCTAGCGGGGTTGGGGCAGTGGTATGGAGTGAAAATATTCCGGTCAACCCTGATCTGCCCGCGCATTTCGCAGCTGACGCTTGCATCGAAATGGCACTTAACGGCGGCGAGGATTTCGAACTGCTTTTCACCGTCCCCGAAAAATATATTTCGAAAGTAACTTCGCGCGGCTTCACGCGTATCGGCGAGATCACCGCAAATGTGGGTAACATTGAACTTAGCACTAATGGACAATCTTCCGAATTGCCGGCAAAAGGCTATCAGCATTTCGAGCGCTATTAATGTACTTTGATTGATTCTTGCGAAAAATTGCTTGACAAGCGATTTTGAGCTGTGTTTATACTTCAACTCGCTCGCAATAGACGAGTGAAGTTTTGGAGTTAATTTTTATGATTCGAAGTTTAGATATTACATTTGCGACATTCGCACGACAGACCAGACGCAATATGCGCCAGAGTTTTGTCATAGGCGATGCAATGTGTCTATGCCTCGTTAATATGAGTTATCAACCAAAACCGAACGGCGTGTGTCGTTCGCAACAATTTAATTGATATAGCGGGAGCGGCGTTCCCGCTCCCGAAACATCGAAAATACGACGCAAATTGCGTCTAGACGTTTTTAGGAGCGGTTACGCCCGGGCCATTGGAAGGTTCGAGAGTAGCCGCTCCTTTTACTTTTGATGTTTGAAAACTGAATAGCATATTTTTTGTCAGTCGTTTGTGGTCGGTAGTCAGTGGTCAGTTGGAATTCCGGCGACTCTGACCGCTGTCCACAAACAACTGACCACTTTCAATTTTCGATAAACAAAAAGGAGACAAAACTATGTTTGCATTCAAGAGTCCAAAGACCCACAAACCGGTCTTGACGTGATGGTTCCGCTTTTCCTAGTGAGCTGAACTAATGTCACGTTTTATCAACAATTTTCAGCAATTTCATTACAAGGAAAAAGCCATGAGCAAGAAATTTCACGTCAACGAACGTGCCTTCCTGAATCTGCAGAGCAACCTTCGAGCTTACATCATCGCTTATGTCGAAGATACGAGTCCGTATCCGGCGTGCTGCGACGAATATCGCGAAGGCGGCCAGATCTCACTCAGGATCGCGGATTGTTATCACGAGATCGACCTTTACTTTGACCTTTCGTCTGCGCGAGAACGCGAGAATAGTCTGTACAAGATCAATACACTTGCAGAGACGCTTGCGCGGTTTCGCGAAGCGATCGAAACGGAAATAAAGTCGATCGAAGAAAGGACGACTGCAAAGCAGCATCTCCGTGCAGCCACTGCGGTCCACTAAACTTCCCACAACGACCCGGCCATTCTCCCACAAAACGGCCGGTTGACGAAGGTCCTATGCACACGAACGCGTTTGCCGCGCGCAGTGTGGGCGATAACAACAAGCAGATAATTCCTGTATTTTCGATCAACAATTGCTTGCCTGACAGTTCGCCTGCTGATGCCGTAACGCGGCCGCGTTTGCCTCCAGTTTTTTGGAATTCAAGGACTGTTCCTGTTACAACTTGTTTTGTGTGAAGTGGAACAGAACACGAATCGGCCTCATATTTCGAATGACGTAGCGACATCAGGCTCTGGGTGTTCGTTGGTCAAGTTGGTCAATGTGCGCGACTCTTTGTCGACGAATACACCAATTCGATTCCCACAAATCGGCCAGTTTAATAATCATTAAGTAGGTCGCCGGTTCGCAATTGAGTACCAAACACGGTTGTCTTGGTTACCAATCTTAACGCGAGGGCTCCTACAAACTTTTGCGGTGTAGTTCAACGGGAGAACAACGGTCTCATAAACCGTGAGATGAAGGTTCAATTCCTTCCGCCGCGACCATTTTTGTTTGGAAAGAAGAAGATCTCGACAATTGAACCCCTTTTTGGGTTTTTGTGATTCGGTCCCAATGCAAACCGTCGATCAGATAGCTAGGCAGTATCGGTTTCCGACCGCGATTTCCATTCGTGTTCGGCCCTACGACGGATCGCGGGTAGCAAAAGAATCCGGATCGCGATAATCCCGAAGCGTGCCCAACTCCAATAACGCATAAATTTCCGTCGTGCTTCGTCGTCAGTAGCAAAAGCCCTGACCTCGTGGACAAATCTTGTTTTGTTGGTTAAGATCTCTGTCGTTTCGAGTGACCAAACGATCTTGACCTGATCGGGCAGGCCAAACACCGCAAATTCGTCAGCCGGAATTGCCGTAAATTTCACGTTACCAAACCACGGCTGGCAATGTGCACCACAAACCAGCAACTGATTCGGCACTTCGACCAGCGTTCCCCAACCGAGTGCCCTGGTCTCGACAACGAGTCCCAATGCCTTTCGCGGACTCTTTTCGCCGCCCGCACCCATTATCAGTTCCCGCATCGAGATTATCGCGCGGATCGGGAGGATCGATTGCAGATCAAAATCGTATGCGGTCCGCATCACAACCTCGACGGGCGCATTGATGATCTTTTCGAAGCGCTCTCGAATATCGAATTTCGGCATAAATGGATCGAGCGGTGAGACCACATCTAAACGATATCACGCGATAATCTTCTGCATGTGACATCAGTCACCATTCGATGAGCGACAGCCCTCGAATCCCGCTTCGCGATTGCCCAGTGGGATACAATTGAAAAATGCGGATCAAGAAATTCTCCTGTCTCAATTGCGGATCTCCAAAGGTCAATAATTACATTTCGCCATACGTTGTTTGCGACTATTGCGGGGCATTGACGGATATCGATTTTACCGTTGGGATGGATACCTGGAACGAATCGCTTTTCACCACCGTGGTTTATCAGCTGAAAAAGGCAAGTCTAATGCAGCAAAGCCACGCCGCCTTGATGTCTGGCAACCGCGATGAGTACTTCCGACTGCAATATGCCTTTTGGGATCTTTACTACCAGACATTTCCGCCGTTCTTGCCGCCGTCGATCGATACGCCGGAGAAATATAAGCCGTATTTGGAGATCTGTGCGATTTCGAGTGTTGAAGCTGCGTTTGATCCCAATTGGCAAGTGTACGCTCGTAATCAACAGCAATTGCAGCAAGCCGTTACCTTTTATTCGGCAACGGAAGGTCAGCGAGCACACTCAGAACCGTTTTTTGCACTCGCTCAATTTTTCATTGAAATGACCCGCGAAGGAATGCAGGTTTTCTATCGTGATCCGCGGTACGCCATCATGCACGAGCTGCTGCCCGAACGGGTTCATTTGAAATTAAAGCTGTCGATGTTCGTACAGGCGTGGCTTCCGTATCTAACCAAGGAAGATGCCGAAATGCTTCTCGATATTTCCGGATTCAAATTGGATTACGTTGAAATTGCCGAACCTGTCGGCAAGATCACAAAATGTACTCATTGCCGTAATGATCTCTTCGCACCGGATGGCGCGTACAAAGTGTTCTGCGAATCTTGCCGAAAAATGACGCGGCTTGCTGAATCATTTTTCTGTATGTCTTGCGGCTCGCCAAATGCCGTCCCCGACAATCCCGGAAAGCCCATATCTTGCATGAGCTGCAAGGTCGAGAATCGGCTGATCCGTCCACAGTTTGGTTGAGATAAGCTGCTTATGTTTATTTGATCAACGGCTGGCCAAGATGAATGAGGAGCCGATTGACAGAGTCCCGTGAGACCGATCTTGGAATAAGGGCCCTTACTCCGCCGGATTCGATCGCTATCTCTTCGGGCAGCAGAAATAGCGTGAAAATGCGGTTGAACGTTGAGCCGTAGACCCAAACCTCGAGGTGCACACCGCTGTCGCTTTGCGTTATCTCAAGTTTGGTTGGCAACACGAGCCAGCCGTTCCCTTTTTGATAGCGGCGTTTTTCGCTCTGGTCTTCGATCAAGCGAAATCCTTCGGTCAGTGCCCAGCGTTCTACCACGGGCCAAATACTTGTTGGGACTGAAAAGTCGCGAATTGTACGTGAATTCATACGTTTCTCGTTATACGGCGCTTGGAATAAAGAAAACGCAAATAATTTAATACAAAGGCATACATTTTGTCGAGAAGGGCCAAATTCCCTAATATTTAGTTTAATTTGCTGTTACGCAACAATATATTGTGCTTGCGTTTAACAGCGGTTTAATATTACATTACACAGAGAATAAATGGAGGAGAGAGTGTTGCTAACAAGTCGGGTTTTGCTTTTGAATTTTTCGTACGAGCCGCTCGGAACTGTGGGCGTGGCTCGTGCTGTTTGTCTTTGGTTTCGCGGGGCGATCACTGTAGAAGAAAACGACGGCGACAATGTGCTCCATTCTCCTTCGACGACCTTTCCCGTTCCGTCGGTCGTTCGTCTGCGTCATTATGTTCACGTTCGCCGAAACAACCGCGAAACGACTATGAAACGCGCTCGGATCTACATCCGCGATCGTTACCGTTGTCAGTATTGCGGCGAGCATAAACATGCAAAAGAACTGACTCTCGATCACATATTCCCGCGTGCGCAGGGCGGCGAAAGCACGCCGCATAATCTGGTCTCGGCTTGCGTCAAATGTAATCAGCGCAAAGGCAACCGAACGCCGGAACAGGCGAGAATGCCGCTGCTTACATCACAAAAGCTGCTTCGTCTCGGCCTCGACCATGTGTTGCTGTGCCACTATGCCGAAAATCGCCCCGAATGGCGTAAGTACCTTTTTATGGACGAGTTTGACGCAATTCAAGAAACAAACGAGGCGATGGCCGCGTAAAATATATTCAAGATGTTGAAGTGACGATTGCGGCCCTGTTGGCCGCAGTCGTTTTTTTGGGCTATTCAGTTTTCACGCGAGAGGAGAAAGCGTTATGAAACTGATCATCATTCACGGGCCGCCAGCGGCCGGCAAATTGACGGTCAGCCGCGAATTGGCAAGGCGGACGGGATTTAAGGTGTTTCACAATCACGTGAGCATTGATTGCGTAAAATCTGTCTTCGAATTCGGTTCGATGCCGTTCTGGAGAGTGTTGAAAACCATTCGCGAAGAAACATTTGCCGAGGCGGCTAGGTCCGGCATAAGCCTGATCCACACGTTTTGCTATGCAAAGGGACCGGATGACGAGCAATACGAAAGAATGATCGAATGCGTTGAAGGCAACGGCGGCGAGGTTTGTTCTGTTCTGCTTCATTGTGACGACGAGATCCGCCGAAAGCGAATTGTGGCAGATGAACGAAAGCAAATAGGCAAACTGACCGATCCCGATTCGATAGATCTGTCGCGTGAACAATTTGACCTGTTCTCGCCGCTGCCGGGACGTGACACGCTGTCGATCGATACCGGCGTTGTCACTCCGGATGATTCGGCAGAAATGATAATTGGTTATTTTGGGTTGGAGAAGATATGAGATTCACAAACGAAGATGAGATAGCGGAGGTCGTCCGCACATTTGAGGACGCTTCGATCGCACGCGGTGTGTGGAGGCACGCCGAACATTTGACCGTCGCACTGCATTATTTATCGCTGCACGATTTCGACACGGCTACAAATTTGATGCGCGACGGAATATTCAAACTTTTGACAGATGGATTT
>CAZVDM010000196.1:0-6972 GCA_964625555.1 uncultured Chloracidobacterium sp. | reverse complement strand
TGCCGACGCTGCGAAGCAAAGACAAATTTGACATCGTCACGCGTCTGATGATCCTCGGCGACGCCGACGCTCCGAAGCTGCTCGCCGCACTTGAAAGAACGGAAACGAGCGACGACGCCAAACGCTACGCCTACGCCGCCCGAGCCGGTATGCCGACGCTCGAGAACAAGGCGAAATATTGGAATGACTTTGTAAATAACAAAGACATCAGCGAGAGCTGGATCGAGGCCGCGTTTGGGCCGTTCAACTCGGTCCGCCACAGCGACCTGACGCTGCAATATCTACAGAAGGCCCTCGCCGAGCTGCCCAACCACAAACGTTCGCGAAAAATATTCTTCGTCAATGGTTGGCTCGGAGCCTTCGTCGGCGGCCAACGCTCGGCCGAGGCTCTTGAGATCATCAACAAATTCCTGGCTGACAACCCGAACCTCGACCGCGACCTGCGGCTTAAGATACTGGAGAACAGCGATCTGATCGAACGCGCGGTGAAGATTCGGAAGAAGTTTAGCCACGAATAACACGAATGTCACGAATTTCCTTTTTCTAATTAGTGTCATTCGTGTTATTCGTGGCTAACTCTTCTGTTAAACTCGACACTTATGCAGACGCCTGAGGATATTGAATTAGATAAGAAACGCCGCGTGGTCGAGCGTCTGGCGGACCGTTTGGCGGACCGCGAAGAGGAGCTTGCGGATCTCAGGGCCGAGCAGGAGAGTTTTGAGGCAAGATATACGATGAGCGTCGGGCGTCTGTACGCCGAGATGGACGAGATCGAGGCTCAGATCGCTGAGGAAGAATACAAGCTCGTCCCCGACGACGTCGAGATCAAAAAGAAAGCCGAAGAATTGCGACGCCGTGCGGAGGAATCCTTGGCACGTGCCGAAGAAGCCGAAAAACACGCACTCGAATGGAAACCGACGTCGGAGGCCAAAAAGGCGTATCACAACCTCGCCCGCACGATCCATCCGGACCTCGCGATGGACGCCGCCGAAAAAGAAAAACGCCACGGCCTCATGGCCGAACTTAATCAGGCGTATTCCGCCGGCGACCAGGCAAAGCTAAACAAACTCGCGGACGATCTCAGAAACAGCCCGCACCTCGTCACCGGCGACAGCGTCGGCGACGAACTGGTTCGCACAATTCGCCAGATCGCGCAGATAAAATTGAGGCTGATCGAAATTCGCCGGGAGATGGACGAGGCCCAAAAATCAGAACTATTCGAACTTCATCAAAAGGTCGACTCCGAAATGGCCGAGGGCCGCGACTTGCTCGCCCACATGGCAAACCGGACGAAAACGCACATCAATAAAGCAGAAAGGAGGCTAAAAAATCTGAAGAACGTAAACCTTGCTGCCGAGGAATATGTAAAAGAAAAATACGGTATGGATATTTCAGACTTTCGATAGTTATGTTATATTCACAACGTAAGCAAATTCGACTGACTTTTTGCTTGACTTAGTCATACTCTAGTTGTAATTTCTATTTGTCTCCTTCCGACTGGCATAGCCAAGAGATCAAGTTTTTCGCTGGCAGCGTACTCCACGTACGTGGCCGCGAAAAAAGAGGGGGACGGTGTGGGAGACGTTCCCCTCGCTCTTTATTTTTTAAATCGAGTTTCCGGCAGCATAGCCCGACGACCACGCCCACTGAAAATTGTAGCCGCCCAGCCAACCCGTCACATCAACAACTTCACCGATAAAAAACAGCCCCGGCTGACGTTTGCTTTCCATCGTCGTCGATGAAAGCTCCGCCGTTGAAACGCCGCCAAGCGTGACCTCAGCACGGTCATAGCCTTCGGTCGCGTTGAATTCGATTTGCCAATCGCTGATCGTATTAGCGACGAGTCTTGCCTCAGTACTAGTGAGATGTGAAACGGGCTTGTTGATTCCGATCGATTCGGCAAGGTGCTGAGCAAAACGCTGCGGCAGATATTGGCTGAGATAATTGCCGACGGTCTGATTGCTCGATCGTCCCTTTTCGATCAATTCAGCGGCATCGTTCTCAGGCAGCAGGTCGATCTCGACCGGTTTTCCTTTTTTCCAGTAATTGGAGATCTGCAAGATCGCCGGGCCTGAAAGTCCGCGGTGCGTGAACAGGATATTTTCGCGAAAGCTCGCCTTGTCGGTCGAGACGTTTGCATCGATCGAAACGCCGGCGAGATGCTTCCAGCCTTCGCCTTTCATTGCAAGTGCGACCAGCGACGGCCGCGTTTCGACTATCTTTAAGCCGAATTGACGTGCGATCTTATATCCGAGATCTGTCGCACCGATCTTCGGGAACGAAAGGCCGCCGCAGGCAATAACGAGGTTCTTTGATCTGAATTCACCCTTGGTCGTTTCAATTGTGAATATGTCATCTTTTACAACGCCGACGACCGAACACGACGTCTGGATGCGCACTTTCGCCGCACGGCACTCGGCGAGCAGCATATCGACGATCTGCCGGGACGATTCGCGGCAGAATAACTGGCCGAGCTTTTTTTCGTAGTAGGCGATCTTGTGTTTTTTGACCAGCTCGACAAAATCTATCGGCGTGTAACGCGATAATGCGGATTTACAGAAATGCGGATTTTGCGAAATGAAATTGTCCGGCCGCGTGTGCCTGTTAGTAAAATTACATCGCCCGCCGCCCGAGATGGTTATCTTGCGGCCGACCGCGGCGTTATGCTCGATGACCAGAACGCGCTTTCCCCGTTTGCCCGCTTCGATCGCGCAAAACAGCCCGGCCGCACCGCCGCCTATTATGATGGCGTCGTAGATCACGCGGCGAGGTAGCGCTCTTTGAGGATGTTCAGATGATGAGTCACGTGGCCGGCGGCAATATAGGCGAGTGCCCGGACCGAGACCGGTTTGTCGCTCGCTGTTCCCATAAGCGTTGAATTCTCGTCAGAGATATTGCGAAGCATCAGCATGTTCGAACGGCGTTGGAAATCGAATTCGTTAAGCAGATCGGCAAACGGACGGCTGTTGGCGTTCGAGTTTTCGATATATCCGTCCTGCTCAAAGCCCTCGATCGGCGTTACATCTCCGCGCGATATCCGAAGGATGCGGTAGGCGAAAATGCGCTCGCCGTCGATCAGGTGGCTTAGCAATTCTTTGATGGTCCATTTCCCGAGTTCGTAGGCATACGTGCCTTTTTCCTCAGGAACGGACGCGAAGATCGCTCGCAGTTCGTTTGGCTGTTCATCCAGGACCGGCATCACATTGTCGTCGGGCACGAGGGAAACATAAGTATTGTAGTACTCAAAAAATTCGTTTGTTTCAGGACGCTTCATATTGCGGTATATTATCAGAGTCGGAAAAAAAATTCTCCCGCCGATCTGAAATGCGAACCGTCCTACTATCTGCTTTGATCTTGTTTGCAGCCGTCGCAATATATGCGCAGCATGGCGGCAAGGCAGAGCCACGCCGGATCAGTTTCGAGATCGGGAAAACGAGTGCCGCTGTTACGGGAACGTTGAGAAATGGCCAGCAGATCGACTATGTATTTGCGGCGTCACAAGGTCAGACCGTTACGGTCAAGAATTCTACGTCTAGTGTTTTTGATTTTCGCATCTATAACGAAGACTATTTTTCCGAAGGTGATTTTGACAGTTCGCGCTCCTACACATTCGAAGTGCCCGAATCTGGCGATTATCTGTTCACCGTCAGAAAAAAGGTAGCCGGACCGCGCTCGGCACGGTTCTCGATGACGATCGAGATCAAATAACAAGACGAAAGAGGTTAACTTTTAGTCGGGTTGCTATTGATCGCGGCATAACAGATCTGCTCGTCAAGCCG
Organism: uncultured Chloracidobacterium sp.; assembly: GCA_964625555.1. GTDB lineage: Bacteria > Acidobacteriota > Blastocatellia > Pyrinomonadales > Pyrinomonadaceae > OLB17. Next base: position 3,193 of record CAZVDM010000196.1, on the reverse strand, counting down.
CAATAGATGCGATCTGGATCAAAATTGGATCAACGCAGCCCAGGAGATCGGCATCATATTTCGGTCAATAATGTTAGTATCAAGGAGTCCATCACATGAAGAAATTATCATTCGTTTTCGCTGCCGCACTTTTTGCGTTCGGGGCAGTTTCTATTTCTGCTCAAGACGGCGGCAAGGCCGAACCGAACCGAATCAAATTTGCCAAGGGTAGATCGAGCACGGTGATCACCGGCAGCCTCAAGGGCGATTCGCAGTACGAATTTGTTTTTGGTGCCAAAAAAGGCCAAACGGTTTATGTTACTAATCCTGACTCGGACAATTTTTCATACAGCGTTTTTAGCCAGGACATCGAAGATGTAAACTACGAAAGCACTGACTTGGCTGAGCCTACTCTTGAATTTGTCGTACCCGAGACCGGTGATTATATGATCTTCGTCAAGCGAAATGCGACATCCAGAGTGACAAAAAAGTTCTCGATCACGTTAGCCATTAAATAATAAATCTATGATCCGGGAGAAGATCTCTATGAAACGATATTCAGTACTACTTGGCATCGCTCTCGTTGCCTTTTTTGTGTTTTTGCAGACGGGTGCCGAGGCTGTAAACAATTCATTCGAACAGCGTTTTGCAGGCTCAGCCACGGTTGGCGATTCGGGTGTTTACAATTTTGATAAGGCACACAGCTTTATCGGATTTAAGGCAAAACACATGGGTCTTATCGAGGTTCCGGGCTATTTCCGCGATTTTGTCGGAACGGTTAATTTCGACGCGAAAGACATCACTAAGTCGACCGTTGAATTTACCGCCAAGGCGACAAGCGTGGACACAGGCGTTGCGGGCCGCGACAACCATCTGAGGACCAAGGATTTTTTCGAGGTAGAAAAATATCCGGACATTACATTTAAGAGCACAAAGGTCGCTAAGAAAGGCAAGGGCTATTTGCTGACCGGTGATTTTACGATGAAGGGCGTGACCAAATCGATCACGTTTCCGTTCGAAATCTCGGGCTGGCTGCCGGCTGACGAACGCAGCGGCGGAAAAATGGGAATTACCGGCGAAACTACCATTAATCGACGCGAATATGGCGTAAATTACGGCACGAATCTGCCGAGCGGCATCGCCGCGGTCTCGGACGACATCAAGATCGTATTGCAGATCGAAGCCGGCAAGAAGAAGTAGCAGTATAAACTAGTCACGGAAAGGCACAGATTCACTCGGATCCTATGATCTGAGATCTGTGCTTTTCTGTGTACGTCTGTGGTTAACTTTCCTCTTTCTTTGCGATCTCAGAAAATGAAATATCGTAGATCGCGAAATTCTGCCAGCCGTCATAGTCGAAATGCCACCATTCGTTGGTGTTAACGGTAAAGCCAGCGGATTCCATCAAATTTCGGAGCAGATCGCGGTTCTTTCGTTCTTCGTCCGTGCCGCCGGTATATTCCGGCGACGCCCTCTCGTTGAATTCATCATAGCCCGACGGCATCGGCAGCTCTTTTCCCGTTTTTCGGTCGTAAATACTCAGATCCACGGCACAGCCGCGATTGTGTTTTGAGCCTTTCGCAGGATCGGCAACGTACGCACGCTGATCTTCGCGAACAACTTCCCAAAACAATTTCGTTACCGCCCACGGCCGATAGGCATCGAAGATCACCAGCCCAAGATTCTGCCTTTTGAGCTGCTTATGTACGATCAACAAGGCTTCGGCAGCCGGCCGCTGCAAGAATGCGCGTGCCTCGGTGTATACCGGACGCCCGACAAAATTGTCGGCCGTGGCGTATTTGATATCGAGTTTTATTGACTTGCTGAGTTTCCTGAGTTCTATCAAATGGGCCTCTCGCTTATTAATTCCAACCGGCGGCGACGTCCGAAGGTGCAAAAAAGGCCGCTAATAACAAAGTCAGAGCGACACTTAATTCGATCCTTTTACGCCTTAACAGATCGAAGGAATGCTGCGGATTGAAATTCGATCTCTAAAAAGTTATCTTGAAAATTGTAAGCTATGAGCCAAGAAGAACCAATCAAACGAACATGTCCGGCACGAAAATGGACAAGGCGCGCAGGAATAATTGCCTTCTTGTTCTTTTTGGGCAAAGGGCTCGTTTGGCTCGGCATTGCCGCCGCGGGCGCGTATTACACGTTCAATTAGATTTTGAATAGAGATTTGAGTTCCGACATCAGTTTGGTTCGCTAATTGAGATCGGAACTCCACCGTTTACGGCTTCTTGACCTCAGGGTCGGATTCGGGTTTGACATCGTCGTCGAGAATGACGACATCCGTTCCGTACTTCTGGTAATTACGGAATCTGATCACGTTTCGCTGTTCGAACCGTTGTTTGCCGCTCTCCACCGTTCCGCGAAAATCCGACAATAGGGGCAACAGGTACTTCTCACCCGTTATCTCGACCATGTCGTAGTCGATCGATTTTGTAACAGCCTTTACGGCAAAATTTGGTTCGATGTCAGTTGCCTTATATTCGATCCGCAAAACTCTAAAATTCTCGCGGTCGATCCATATCCTGCCTCTTTCGCCGGCCGGCGAAAATTGAGGATTCGGCCCCTTAAGGCCGATGCCGCCTTTCTTGTTGTTTTCGATGTCGATCTCGTATTCGAAAACGACCGAGCGGCGGCCGCGCAACACGTCGGTGGTAAGCAGCTCAAATTGCGTCTTGCTGACCGGGTCAAAGATCTTTTTCAGATCTTCGACAAACTCGCCGCCGGAAGTCGCGCCATCGAGTCCGCTGTAACTGTTTTGCGTTACGGAATCAGTAACTGGTGCACCATTTTTAGCGAGTACGCGGTATTGCTCTCCCTTTTCAGTGCTGTAGCTGACTGCGATCACGAGATTGTCGTAAGGCTTCCAGTTCCCGGTTCCGGCATATGCCTCAGAACGTGTAATGAGCTGCTTGACGACAAAATCGGGCATCTCTGCGAGAGCTTCGTTGGTGTTCGAGCGAGTCCTGGCCAGGATCTCGTTCTTCTCGGCAACCGTCGGCAGTTTGGCCGCGACCGGATCCTGGCGGCGGCGCTCTGCCTCTTCAAGAGCCCGTTTGAGCTCGTCGTCGTTGGCTCCTTTGGTCCGCGTGTAAGAACGGATACCGTCGGATAGTACGAAATCAATGCCTCGCCGGCGAAGGGCGTCGATAATATCGGCTTTGGCCGCGGGCGTTTTCTGCAGAGTGTTTAGCATCTTGAC
>CAZVDM010000195.1:0-6976 GCA_964625555.1 uncultured Chloracidobacterium sp. | reverse complement strand
CATTCGGCTGTTAACCGAAGGGTTGTAAGTTCGAGTCTTACCTGCGGAGCCAATTTAATCAACAAGTTACGGGCACCATGACGGTGCCCGTTTTCGGTTCCCACCCGAATTCCCACCAAGTAATTCGGCAAATCTCCGATTTACAATGATTAACAAAAATGCCCTCGATGCCACAAGGCGCGGCAAACAGGAAAGAGCACGCTCGCACAAGAATCAACTCCGGGTAATAGCCGTTTCTTCACACTTGATGAACTGGAATCGATCGCCTTGCCACGGCTCGGCGACGTAACGCATTTACGCTTCTTCAGGGCTGAATGTGGTGAGAAAGCAAGTCTCGCGCTTCTGATTCTTACGGGTGACACGGCCAAATGGCGCGCTCCCGAGGTACGGGCCATTCCGTGGTGGAATATGATCTAAGTCATACGGCTCCGCTGGACGCTCCTGCCGAGGCCGACAACAACTGGTCGTTGGATTTCATGAGCGACATCCCTTATTCAGGGTTCCGATTTCGTGTACTAAACATTATTGGCTAGAGCGTCCGCGAGACACGGGAGGGTCAAAGACAGTTGCGTTCTCAGTCTTTTTATATTGTCCGAGACTCAGTCTGATAGTATAATCTGCCTTCATCTATTACATTTTTTATGCCCCGTCGATTATCTAAAAGGTAACGTGATGGCACAACGTCAGAAAAAGACAGACTCTTAGCCGGCAACGGATCAAATTTCGTTGCACGCGAGCTTCGATTGCCTACCGGCTTTCATACAGACCGCCGACCCAGACGGAAATTATTATTACTTCAATAAGCAATGGCTGGACTATACAGGCCGCTGTATAGCTGAGCTTGAAGGCACGGGCTGGGTCTCGGCAATCCACCCGGATGATCTCGCGGACGTTTCTGAAGATTGGCACCACGCGGTTACCGGAACGTCCTGAGACACAGCGTTAGGAATACCGATCATGAAATCACCCAGCGCATTCCCCGTTGTTCCATTATTGAACGAGAAGACACCGTAGTTGTTAAGCAATGTCTCTTGGATATCTTTATTAAGAACCATTTCTCCGCCGATCTTCAATGAATGTCGACCTTTGTTCCAACTGAAGATATTTCGTGCTGAATATAGATCTGTGCCTGCGCGAGGGCCGCCAATTGCGTTGGTCAACGAGAAATAGCCTGCGACGGAGATCTGCGGCAATGACGCAACTCCCTGCGGTACGAATGATGAACCAAGATCACGTAAGGTCGTTGGCACGTTAATGCGGCCACCAAAATTTCGTGTGTAGGTTACCCAGAGCTGATTGACCTTATTTGGGTCAACTATCCATACATCGCTGATATTCAGATTGTGCTGACGCCAAGTGAAATCTTGCGTCGCCCACGGAAGGTTGCCGCTTCCCGGAAAAACGGTCGTGCTGCCGGCCGTATTGAAATATGAAAATGTTAGCCTGTGAGCATCGTTGAGCTGATGATCGACCTTCGCAAGATACTCATCTGTATTGTACGGATTGGCAACGTTGCCCTGCCAACGGTTATTGGGCAAATTCGCGAGCGGAATGTAATCGTTGATGATCCTCACCGACACAGGGTCCAAACGGTTTGGGCAGATAACGCCGGTTACGCCAAGACATACAAAAGTAACGCCAGTGGCAGGATCTCTTGGTCTGGTTGCCGACGCGGAAAAGTTACCGACACGCTCGAGTGCTGTTGGAACGATCGCTCCGCTTAAGAACGTGCTGGTCGTTTGGCGAAGTCCAGCATATGAGAAAAAGAAGAATGTTTTGTTACGAAAGATCGGCCCACCGATCGTTCCGCCAAACTGGTTTCGACGGTATGGCGCCTTTGCCAACAGCGAACCCCATTCGTTTGCGTTGAAAGCGTCATTTCGAACGAATTCGTACAGTGAACCATTGAATTTATTCGTACCTGATTTCGTCAATACGTTGATCACACCATTTGCAAATCGCCCGAACTCCGCATTGTAACCATTCGTTTGCACGCGAAACTCCTGGATCGCATCGGGGCTCGGCAGAATATTGCCCGTATTTCGCAGGTTTGTCATGTTCGTGCCGCCGTCGAGGTAGTAGTTGACGGAACCGGTACCGCCATCGGTACCACCATTGATCAGCGTACGTTGTTCCGGAAAGCCGAGGCTCAGGTTGCTGGTTGCTGCCGAAGCGGTCGCGACACCGTTATTGTTCGACTGAACGCCCGGTGTCAGGTCGAGAAGAGCGTAAACATTTCGCTCGACCAGCGGCAGATTCTCGATCTCAGCCGTTTGGACGGTTCGGCCCAACTCAGACGAAGTTGTATTGATCTCGGGTGGAGCGGTCGTGATGGTTACCTGTTCGCTGACAGCACCGACTTCGAGCGTCATATCGACGCGAGAAATGTCGCCGATACGCAAAACGATCCCCTCTTGAACCGCCTTCTTGAATCCAGAAGTTGCCGTCACCTCGACGACATAATTGCCGACCGGGAGGAATTCGAATCGGTAACCGCCATCTTCGCCTGAAGGGGCCGTGCGAGTTAGTCCCGTATCGCTGTTGCGAGCGACGACACTAGCTCCCGGAATCGGGGCACCGCTTTGATCTGTGACGTTACCAATTATAGTTGCCGTGATGTTTTGCGCATCAGCCGAAAAAGGCGTCAAAAGCAGAAAAGCCAGCAGTAACGATCCACCGACCCTCGCTAACACTCCTTTCTTAACATTTTGTTGATCTTTCATTTCAAATTCCTCCAGAGTTTATGCCGAGCGTATAGGCTCGATTCGATTACTGATTCGAGGATCAGATCCTCGTCGGCTGAAAAGCGTCGTGACGGCCTTAAGCTACTTTCGGAGCGGCGAAAGCCGGTGCCGTAACGAGAGCGACGGCACCACGCAAACGAGGATGCTCAACCGCCGGAACGATTCGGATTGGTGTATTTCCAAGCTCTTTAGTTAGAGTTCTTTCTCTGATCGCCTCACGAACTGGCGCTTCGATAAGATCCCATGCCTCTGTGATCTCGCCGCCCACATAGACAAACGACGGGTCGATCGCATTTATTATCGAAGCCAATCCGAGGCCAAGGTAGCGGGCAGTCGATTGCACGGCGGTCAAGGCCTTACTATCGCCGCCGCGAGCCCTTGTTATTAGGTCTTCGATCGTAAACTCGATCGTTTCGATCTTCTCGGGCTGTTTATGCGAAATATTTCTACCAAAGTAACGCGACAAAGTTGCGACATTGGAGACGTACGCTTCCCAACATCCATGAGCACCGCAGGAACACTCGGGCCCGTCGATGCTCAAGGGGACGTGGCCGAACTCACCCGCCGTATTATGCTTGCCGCGCATCAATTCGCCGTTTATCACGACGCCAACACCGACACCGTCGGAAACGCTGACAAATACGCTGTCATTCTGTCCATGCACGTCCTCGCGAGTTGACCATATCTGCGATAAGGCACATGCCCGGCCGGAATTTTCGAGATGTATATCGGTCCCATCGAACTCCTTTTCGAGCATCTCGACAAGGTTGACAAGTTTCCAGCCTAGCTTCGGGGCGTTGATGACCGTGCCGGTTTTACGATCGACCATGCCGGGAATTACGATACCGATACCGTCGCACGATGAAAGCCCGCCCATCTCGAGGAGCGCCTTGCGTGCCTGCCAACCGAGCGACGCGACAAACTCGCGTGGATCGAATTTTGTCGGAAAGCTGACGATATCGCCGATCTGTTTCCCGATCGAATCCGTCACCATCATAAAAGTGCGTGACGCCCGAACGTCGAGAGCAATGGCGACGCCTTTGTCGGAATTGATGTAAAGGAAGGTCGGCTTGCGTCCGCGGACCCGCAAACTTCCCTGTGCACCTTCACGGACCAGTTTTTCTTCGAGCAGCTCGTTGACGAGCAGCGTAATATTCGCGCGGTTGGTATCCATCAAACGTGCAAGATCGGCCCGCGACAGAGGCTGATGTGTGCGAATGAGCGTGAGAACGATCTGGCGGTTTATCTCACGCGAAGTTCCGCGTGTCGCCTTTGTGAAATCTTTGGGGTTTATCCTACGCATGATCTGAGGTTAATTGGTATGACCAATTACGCCGGCCCTGCCGTGCCGTCGTTATGTTAAAATGTATAACAAAATACGAATAAGTGTGGCTACCTATCTCAAATCTTGCCGCTTGGATTAGCGGAACATCATTAAATACGCTCAAAAGTTAAGGTGCTTTTGAATTGTTATTAGCATTTTGTTAAGACTTTAAACATATTACACATAATATTCAGTGCGTCAAGAGTATTTCTAACTTTTCTTGTTAATTTTGTTGAGGCTAAAAACAATTGTGGGGCAGACCATCTTTACTACCCGTCTAATATTGGTTCTCGAACGTAGTGGGCAAAATTTCGCACTTTTACTGCATATTCTCCAAAGTATTCCACGGTTGGTCGTGCGATCGGCTCTGCACATTCTCATTTCAGCCCATAAACACAGTCCTTTATCTGCATCTGCATGTGGCACGTTGGTTGCCGAGTAAATCCTGCGTTGACTATGTTTGTTCTCGACGAGAACGACACGGAGCGCAAGGAACACGGTGAGCGTTACATCAATCGACAAATTTAAGATCGTCAGGCGTGAGGACTATTCCGACGTCACCTATTTGCTCGAGGTCTACCATCCGATGATGGCGAGGGCTGCCCAACCTGGTCAGTTCGTCATCGTGATGTCACATTCCGATGGCGAGCGAATCCCATTAACGATAGCTGATTTCGATCGAGAAAAGGGAACGATCACGCTCGTCATACAGGCGGTCGGCAAGACGACGCTTGAAATGCAGCAAACCTGCCAGGTTGGAACTTCGCTGTACGGAATGGCCGGACCGATGGGAATTCCGAGCCATCTCAGCGATGCAAAAAAGGTCGTTTGCGTCGGAGGCGGCCTCGGTGTTGCACCTGTCTATCCCCAAGCGCGTGCATGGAAGGAAAATGGGGCATATGTCATTAGTGTCCTCGGCTTTAGGAACAAGGACCTCGTGTTTTGGGACGACAAATTCCGCGATATATGTGACGAAGTGATCATCTGTACGGATGACGGTTCGGCAGGTATCAAGGGGTTTGTTACCGACGGTATTAAGTTGGCACTTGAAAAACATCCGGATATCGAGGAAGTTGTCGCGATCGGCCCGCCCGTAATGATGAAGGCAAGTGCCGAAGCCACACGACCATCAGGCGTGAAGACGATGGTCAGCCTCAATCCCATAATGGTCGACGGGACCGGCATGTGCGGTGGATGCCGTGTGAAAGTCGGAGATGTGGTCAAATTTGCATGCGTCGACGGGCCGGATTTCGACGGCCACCAAGTCGATTTCGACGACCTGATGGTGCGGCTGCGGCGCTACAAAGAAGAAGAGAAGGCAGCAACCGAACGTTGGTCGGAATCTTGCCGCATGCACAACCCGGACGGCGAGGCTATCGCGTTTCCAGGATAGGAATCAATAGTCACGGAGTTATATCCAGATGGCGAAGAAGCGGACAGTAAGAAATATTCCACAGGAGCGGACACCGGTTCGGGAACTTGACCCGATCGTTCGGGCGACTAATTTCGAAGAGGTGAATTGCGGCTATACCGAATCGGAGGCGATCCTCGAATCGACCCGCTGTCTTTTCTGCCCCGACCCGAAATGTATCGAAGGCTGTCCGGTGAATATCAACATTCCCGGCTTCATTCAAAAGATCGGCGAAAAGGACTATCGCGGAGCATATGACGTCATTACAGGAACAAACCTGTTGCCGGCGGTATGCGGCCGCGTTTGCCCGCAAGAGAACCAGTGCGAAGGCGTGTGCGTCGTAGGTGAAAATCTTGTACCGGTCGCGATCGGACGTTTGGAACGCTTCGTTGGCGATCTCGCGATCGAGAATAGCTGGGTAAACCTTCCTTACATTCAACCGACCGCGTTCAAGATCGGTATCGTCGGATCGGGCCCGGCCGGAATGGCATGTGCCGCAGACATGGCGAAAGCCGGCTGCGATGTGACCGTCTTTGAGGCATTCCACGAGCCAGGCGGCGTTCTGCGATACGGCATTCCGGATTTTCGGCTGCCTAATTCGGTTGTCGATGCCGAGATCGAAAAATTGGAACAACTCGGCGTAAAGTTCGAGTGCAATACGCTCGTCGGCAGGCTCTTTACGATCGAACAAATGATCAAGGAGCTCGGTTTTAACGCCGTATTCATCGGCACCGGTGCCGGCTACCCGACGATGCTCGGAATTCCCGGCGATTCGCTCAACGGCGTTCTGTCGGCAAACGAACTTCTTACACGATGCAATCTGATGAAGGCCCGCGATTTTCCAAATGTCGACACTCCGCTCCCGCTTGGAAAACATGTGGTTGTCGTCGGCGCAGGCAACACGGCAATGGACGCACTCCGAGTCAGCAAACGGCTCGGCGCCGAAAATGTTACGTGCGTTTATCGGCGTTCGAAGGCCGAGGCCCCGGCACGCGCCGAAGAGGTGCATCACGCCGAACAAGAGGGAATCGAATTTCACTGGCTGAGTAATCCCGTGGAGATCTTGGACGACGGGGAAGGGTCGGTTTATGCGGTGCGATGTATTCGAATGGAGCTCGGCGAACCGGACGCTTCCGGACGCAGACGGCCGGGAGTTGTTCCCGGAAGCGAATTTGAGATCGAGACGGATCAGGTGGTCTTCGCGATCGGCACGAACGCCAATCCGATCATCGGACAGACTTCGAAATTGAATCTTAACAAATGGGGCTACATTCAAACTGACAAGAACTTGATGACGTCGATGGCCGGCGTATTTGCCGGCGGCGATATTGTTACCGGAGCGGCAACAGTCATCGAGGCCATGGGCGCCGGCCGCAAGGCGGCACGCGGCATGAAAGCTTATCTGGGAATTCGAGATGTAGGGCGTGCCGAACGGACGGACGCGCTGTTCGGAATTGACGTTCGCGAACACAATTTTACAAGGGTAAGGGCGGCGTA
>CAZVDM010000194.1:0-7057 GCA_964625555.1 uncultured Chloracidobacterium sp. | reverse complement strand
ATAGGCTAAGGCCGTGACGGACGCTTCACTATCCTCGATGGCATTTTTCGTGACGCTGTCTATCGTTGGCGTGGTGCTTGTCTACATTGGCCGCACGTTGTCCAAGCACGATGATGAAGAATGGAAATGGGACTTCTGGAGGCGTGAGTTTATTAACGGCCCGCCGGGCTATTACAGAGCAATCGTAAGTCTAATTGGAAGCGTCCTGATTTTAACGGGGGTTGTCGGAACAGTAGTCACGATAGTTAGCTGACTCAAACTATATGCCCGATGTAGTTATCATTGCAGGACCAAACGGAGCTGGCAAATCTACGTTTGCTCCCGATTTGTTGACGAAATATTATCCAAACATTCCATTCCTTAATGCTGATACGATCGCAGAATCAATGGGTTCGGCCCCTAACGTTGAGATGAAGGCGGGGAGAATAATGCTGGCTCGAATGCAGGAGCATGCAAAGTCAAACGAAAGCTTCGCGTTTGAGTCCACACTGGCCGCTAGAACCTATCTTCGATTTCTTAAGACTCTTCAGGGAAAAGGCTATTCCGTACAAATAGCTTTCCTTTGGCTGCCTGCTGTTGATCTCTCGATACAGCGAGTTGCTGAGCGAGTGAGAGTTGGTGGGCATGACATTCCAATTGCCACGATTCGACGACGATTTGACCGTGGGCGTGAGAACTTTCTGAATCTTTATATGTCAATTGCAGACGCCTGGCGATTGTATAATGCCTCGGCCGAGGTGCCTGCATTAATCGCATCTGGTGATAAAATTGAAGGCGATATTATTATTAACGAGGAACTATGGCAGACAATCAACAACTCAGCAAAAAATCTATAACTCTGACCTCTGAAGGCGAGAAGATAGACAAGGTTTTTGAAATGGCGGTCAAGAAAGCTTTAAGGCGTCACAAAAGTGCTGGTAATTCCATTGCAATCTGGCGTGACGGCAAGGTGGTCATTCTTGATGCCGACCAGATCAAAGCATAATGTCATCATACACAGCAAAGATCACATGGAAGTGCGATTCGCCGGAGACTTTTACTAAAAACCGATATACACGCGGGCATTCGTGGGAGTTTGACGGCGGGGTGACGGTTCCGGCTTCGTCTTCGCCGCAGGTTGTGCCGAGGTTTTCCGTGGAGACGGCGGTCGATCCGGAGGAGGCTTTGGTGGCGTCGGTTTCGTCTTGTCATATGCTGACGTTTTTGTGGCTGGCCGCGAAGGCGGGTTTTAATATTAGTTCTTACGAAGACAACGCCGTGGGCGAAATGGCTCCGATGGAAGACGCGCGGCAGTGGATGGCGTTGATCACGCTTTATCCGCAGATCGATTGGACGGGCGATAAGCTCCCGACCGCAATCGAGATCGCGGATCTGCATCACGAAGCTCACAGACAATGCTACATTGCGAATTCGATCAAGTCGGAGATTGTGATTCGAGGCAATGATCGCGATCAATTGTAGTTGAATAATGGTTGTAAAAGACGAGTGGACATATCACCGCGGTAAGAAGTTTGACCGCAATAAGATGCGTTGGCATTTCGTGACGCATTATTTTTACGTCGACGAAGGTGCAGACGAACCGCGTGAGCTTTATTTTCGTAACGACGACGAGACAGAGTTCGGAATGTTTCGATTTGAACGAATAAAAGACAATCCATATCGTGATTGGGAGTTTCTGATGAACAAGATCATGAGTAATCTCCCGTTCCGCCGTTCTTTGCTTAATGAAGAGACGCGCGTCATCTGGAAAAAGAACTGGAAATAGCATGTCGGAAACAAGAGTCATCGAATGCGGCGACCTCGACGCGACGATCGAAGAATACAAACTACAGGGATATCGGCTGGACATGATCTTCCCCGCCGATTCGCCGCGTGAGGCTCTGATGTCGGGCGTTGGTGGCGATGTGCGGTTGCGATGCCGTTACGAGTTCCAAGTTCCAAGTTCCGAGTCCGGAGATGTACTTGAAACGCGGAACTTGGAACCCGGAACTTGGAAAACGGGCCGCGCGGGAATGGAGTATCGCGATCTGATACCGGAGCGCGTTAGCGGTAAGGTGATCGCGTCGCATATTCGGCTGCTTGAAGACGGGCCGGTGGCGGATTACGTCCATTATCACAAGGTCGAATTTCAGATGATCTATTGTTTGAAAGGCCGGATTCAGGTTGTATACGAGGACCAGGGGCCGCCATTCTGGTTGGAATCAGGCGATTGCGTCGTCCAGCCGCCGGAAATTAGGCATCGAGTGTTGTTTGCCGAAGGTCATGCGGAAGTACTCGAAGTCACAATGCCGGCTGAACACGAAACGTGGGTCGATCATCAAATGGTTTTGCCTAACGGCACCTTCGATACTGCTCGTCTTTTCAAGGGCCAGCCCTTCGTGCGGACGCGAAGATCTTAGAGATCAACCTCGTGCTGTTCCCTTTCACGCTTTCGAATCTCGCGAAGCTTTGCGATCAGTCCGCGCTGGTCTAGTTCGATCGCCCCGTTTCGGACGGCAATTTCGCGACCTTCGGCCGTCAGATCGAAATGTGGAGAGCTTTTCGGCTGGAACCACTCGGCTTTCATACCGAGACGAACCGCGAATTCGATCAATTCTTCGACGCTGTCGCCTATCAAATGGCAAGACGGCCCATGTCGCCAACCATAGTCACGCAAGTTGTCGACATAGACCGCCATTGTCAAAGGATACTATTTCTTAGGTTTCGCTGTCTCAGTGCCGAATTTCTTCGAGTTCTGGCTTCCCCACCGACCCGCGAGCGTGCCGTCGGGCTGCACGTCGTATCCGACGAATGAACATTGCTTGCCGCCAAAACCGACAGCGACGAATTCGCCTGCCCGAATGCCGAAACCGCTGAACGGATTGCCGGCGTCCCAATTGAAGGCGTAACCATCACCGTCTTTTGCGACCTTGAGTTTCCCGTTGTAGGTCTCGCCTTTTGGATTCTTGCCCGTGATGTCGTATTCGCCCTCGAGATCGCTGCCGCTAGTGCGCTTTGCGGTCTCAGCCTCCAAAGCATTTTCGCCCCAATATCCGGTCTTACCGGTCAAGGAACCGTCCGCAGCGATCTTATACAGCACCACGCCGCATCCCTTACCGTTGGGTCCCTCGGTGAATGACACTGCGACGCGATTGTCTGACGACACGCCGACGCCGTCATAAGTGTTCGCTCCCGAGGCCCAGCTAAACTGGTAAACATCGTCCCGGGGCGTGACGGTAAGCTCCGCCTTATATTCGCCGCCGCCGTCGGGGTTTGAACCGACGATATCGTATTTACCCGCGATGTCCAGCTTTTTCGCGGGTGCAGTAGCAGTTGAAGTGGTCGAGTTTGCGGGCGATGGCGCCGGAGCTGAGTTCGCCGGCGAGCTCGTCGTAGTGTTAGTGCTAACACTGGCGGTGCAACCAATGCTGGTGCCGATAAATAATGCTGCGAGAATTGTCAGTAAAGCAGATGGGTGTAGATTCTTCAATTTTAATCTCCTGGTTTAGATTTGAAAACGCGAAACGTCAGACTATGATAATAGCTTAAGTTTCTCTTTGCTATCGGGCGTAACTGTATTTATTAAGGAACTCGAAACATGGTTTCAGTAGAGGCCGTCTGTGTTCGTCGGATGAAATTGCGTATTTAAAACTTATGAAAATGTATTTTGCGGCCCCGCTGCTGGTCATATTCGCGTTGTTTGCGACGATGCTCGGGCAGGCGCCGGTCAAAGATCTGAAACCAACGGTCATCCTTATCTCGCTCGACGGATTTCGATATGATTATGCAGATAAATACGAGGCTCCGACGATAGCAAAGCTCGGACGCGACGGCGTTCGAGCGAAGTGGATGATACCTTCGTTCCCAACCAAGACGTTCCCTAATCACTACACTATCGTCACCGGGCTCTATCCTGCCAACCACGGCATCGTGGAGAACAACGTATTCGATTTCGGTACGGTATTTTCAATGGGCAAACGCGAAGAGGTCGAGAATCCGCGTTGGTGGGGCGGCGAGCCGATCTGGGTGACGGCTGAGAAACAGGGCCAGGTTGCGGCTTCATATTTTTGGGTCGGTTCCGAGGCGAAGATCGGCGGCATTCAGCCGACATTTTGGAAAACGTACGACGGCAAGATTCCTAACGACTCACGCGTCGATACGGTGCTCGGCTGGCTCGATCTTCCCCGGGAAAAGCGGCCGACCATGATAACGATGTATTTCAGCGATACTGACGATGCCGGACACGGACATTCGCCGGCCGGTGTTGAGGTAAGGGACGCGGTCAAGACCGTCGACGGCAATATTGCCCGTCTGTTAGATGGCCTTAAGAACCGCAAGATCGACAAGAAGGTAAACATCATCATTGTCTCAGACCACGGTATGGCCGCTGTCGACCAGACAAATGCGATCATAATGGATGATCATTTCAGTTTTGACGATACGGAACGCATTTTGTGGACCGGCGAGATCGTCCAGATATTTCCGAAAGCAGGAAAAGAGGACGTGATAATGTCCGCACTCGAAAAGCCGGGTCTCCATACTACCTGCTGGCGAAAAAAGGACATTCCCGATCGTTTGCACTATAAACAAGGTGCCCGCGTTGCTCCTATCGTTTGTACTTCAGATCTGGGATGGATGATGACCAGCCGAGAACGTTACGAAACGCTTAAGAAACGTGCGGATTTCGGACGAATCCGCGGGGCCCACGGTTACGACAATAAGTACCAAGAAATGCAGGCGACGTTCATTGCTCACGGCCGAAACTTCAAGAAAAACAAGATCATTGAGCCATTTGAGAACATCGAGATCTATAACATTATGTGCAAAATACTTAGCCTCGTTCCCGCAAAGAATGACGGTGATCTAAGACGCGTGGAGAATATGCTGAAAAGATAACCTACCGTTGATACTTCCCAGCCCCGCAATACGCTTATCTGGTAGCGGAGATTTCCGGGGAGTATGAACGTATGAAAATATCGAGCACAATACTATGGCTATTTGTGATCGCTATCGGGCTCGAGATGGGGGCCGGATTGTATGAGACCATTCTCGTCGTGCCGTTGTGGGCAAACAGTGCCCCTGGATCGGTCGCGGCATATTATCAGCTCAATACACTGAACCCGGAATTTGCCTTGAACGCCGGGCCGAGGTTTTGGATGTTCTTTACGCCAACCGTCGGACTGCTTGCAGTTGCAACATTACTTAGCGGATTCAAGACATCGCCGGATCACAGGAAATGGCGTATTGCCGGGTCTGTCCTTGCGATAGTTGTGATCGGTTTCACATTTGCATGGTTCGTGCCAAATATCATCCGCCTTACGTATGATGTGCCGAATATGTCACCCTCGGAAATAGCTGTTACTACAAAATGGTGGGTCAATTTGAATTGGGGACGCGTCGTGTTCGGGTTTGCAGCTTGGATATGTACATTGCAGGCGTTCCGTATTCCACAGGAACTACCGTCGCCAAAATGAGCGGCTATTCGGATGAGCGAAGTGTCAGCACGGCTATCTCAGGCGGCATCATGAACCTGAATGGCAATATGCTGGTTCCGACGCCTGTCGTCACAAACATATCGGTATCATTCTCGCGTATATGGCCGTACGAGTATTTCTGTCCGTAGCTCGAAGGGACGATCGGCGTACCTATTATCGGCAGCCACACCTGTCCGCCATGCGTATGACCGGCGAGGAAGAGACGGATGTCAGGCGAGATCGAACGTGTACCGGTAATTATCGGCAAGACATCGGGACTGTGTTCGAGAACGATAATATCGCTCTTGACAGCACTCTGATCGATGACTTTCTTGGCGTCCGCGGCGAAAGTGTCCCAGGTCTTGATCCGCATGTGGTCCTTAAGGCCAAGGAGGCGCAGCACTTTGCCGTTGTACTGAACGATCGCGAGTTCGTTCTGCAAGACGCGAATTCCATTCCTGGTTAAGCGGTCAGCGACAGTCCAATCGTCATACCATCCGTCGTGATTGCCAAGCACCGCAAACACCCCTAACTTTGCCTTTAACCCGCCAAGGCGAGCGGCGATGGTATCGATCGGCATTCGCAGCGGCCGCAAGCCCATTGCATCCGTGCCAGAGTCTTCCTCCGAGACATAATCACCCAGCAATACGATCAAGTCAGGTTCCTGCGCATTCGCAATGTCAACGACGCGTCGAAGATTTGCCTCGGTTACGCCGTTCGATCCGCCGTGGATGTCTGAGATCGCAACGATCTTTAGCCCGTCGAAAGCGGGGTCGAGGCCTTTGACCTTAATGTTTTGCTGATTAACGACGAGCCTATTTGGTTCAATGAAATAAGAGTATGCAAGCAGGCAAAGACAAACCGCGGCAAATGCGGGAAAGAGATAGAGTAATTTACCTGAACTGATCTTCAATTAAAATATTGCCTGAGTTAGATCGCCGTCAAACCTAGCTGAAATATTCCGCCCAACGTTTGTCGACCAACTCGACGATATCTTCACGCGGCTCGACTACGGCAGGATACCATGGCTTCATTCTGGCATCGATGACGACGGGTGCACCATAACCGATGTGATTATTTTGAAGCGTCGCGACCTTTGCGTAAATATCAGATGCCGGATCGAATCGTGTCCAAGTCGCCCAGAGAAACTTCTCTGTGGATCGGGCAAATTCGATATCGTCATGCACTATCACGACCTGCCAATCGTCAAAGTTCCCTGAGCTTGCGATCCTTTGTGCCAGATCTTTGTCGCTTTCATAAGACTCGGCCTCGACGACCAAACAGCCTCCGCAATAGGGCTCGGCTGCCTTGACCCCCGTCGGCAGATCACCGTGAAATTCACGAACGAGTTCCCTTTTGGCGTCGCCGGTGCCCATCAGGATCGCCTTCGAGCCAAAATTGACCTTTCCGCTGGCATAGTCGAGCGTGTCGAATGCAGTTTGGCTGAAAATATGCAGGTCGCGGTGCCATTCGACACGTTCGAGAATGTGTTCGAATAGCGAGCGAAAATCCCGAAGATCCTGCGGTTGATCGGTAAGCAAGAGGAACTTGGTGAGCGTTAGCTGCCCTTCACCGAGGATGCGGAATCCCGCCGACAACGCCTC
>CAZVDM010000193.1:0-7057 GCA_964625555.1 uncultured Chloracidobacterium sp. | reverse complement strand
TGTGCGGTTGGTAAGCAAAATGAACACACGTTCCTTGACGGGATCGATCCACAGACTCGTACCCGTAAACCCAAGATGGCCAAAGCTTTCCGGCGACATCTTCGTTCCCGCCGCCGATTCCGGAGTAGACGCGAGCTGAAATGCGAATGACCGATGCTCATTCTTCCCAGGAGTGAAATTGGTGCGAAACAACTCACAAGTTTCCGGCTTTAGTAAGGTCGTGTAATTTGACAAAAATTGCTGTGCGATCTTAAACACCTCCTCAGCCGTCGAAAACAACCCTGCATGACCGGCTACGCCACCCATAAAGTAAGCGTTGTTGTCATGTACCTCGCCCCATATTACGCCTGTGCGGAAGTAGTCATGATCAGCTGTAGCTGCGTTTGTTTCGAGATATCCCTTTTCAAAACAAGTCTGTTTTTCAAAACCGTTCCCATCTTCGCTGGCGGCTGTGCGGCGTTTTGAACGCGGAGGCGGATTGAAACCGGTATCGACCAAGCCGAGAGGCCCAATAACCAATTCATCCACCACTTCGTCAAGGTGTTTGCCCATGACACGTTCGATCAGCGTTCCCAAAGCGATAAAATTCAGATCACTGTACGTGACCGAATTTTGGTCAAGATCTAACGGAATTCGTCCGATCTCACTGATTGCTTGAGAGGGTTCATCGACGCGCAAATACAGCGGCAGCCACGCAAGCATTCGTGAACTGTGAGCCAGTAACTGTGCGATGGTAATTGACCGCTTCTCATTTGTATCAAATTCCCTGAGATATGAACTCACGCGGTCATTGAGTTGAATCGCACCGGCCTCGACCATTTTGGCGGTCAACAGTCCGGTTACGAGCACTTTTGTTATGCTTGCCAAGTCGTAGATCGTATCAACCCGACCCTCGATACGTTCAGGCTCAACAACCGCGAACCCCAATGCATCCAAAAGTTTGACCTCGGCACCTTCAGCAACCAAATAGACGGCCGATGGGAAATCTCCCGCATCGATGCGCTGCTGTAAGAATTGTGAGATCTGTTCCGATTTATCCATCAAATTCTATTTTGCACGATTTGTTACAAACCGTTTAACCGTCCGCGATTTTTTATTGACAAGAAAAATTGCCGGGAATAGACTGAATATCTAAATTTGGTTCGAGAGGTAAATATAAATGAGCAAAGTAGAATCTGCTGATCTAATTCTTAAACTGTACGATCTTCGCCGCGAAGCGGTTATGCGTAAGGCACGAGACTGGATGTTCAGCTTTAACCCAACAAGCGCTGACGATTATTTTCAGACGATGATGGATCCTGAGGTAGGCGGCTATCTGCGGATGGTAACGTCGTATTGGGATATGGCTGCGGCCCTTGTTAACCACGGTGCGATCGACGCCGATATCTTCAATGATACGGTTGGCGAACACATTATGGTCTTCGCAAAAATACAGCCCTTGCTCGGGGAACTCCGCGAGAAGTTCCAGAGCCCCGAGGCTTTTGCGCATCTTGAGAAGGTGATATTGGATGCCCCAAATGGTGCCGAAAAGCTGGCAAAAACCCAGGAATGGATGAAATCGATCCAGGCTCAGATGGCCGGCGGCAAAGCCGACGAAGCGTCAGCGTAATCGATCGCGAGGGAAAGCATTAGTGCTTTCCCTCGTTCTACATATCCAGCCGCCCTCGATGGGCGTCAATTTTCTCCAGAACGCCAACCGCCAAAGCCAAAGCCCGGCGTCCGTCCGCACCGGTGACCGGCGGAGTTTGGCCCTGCTCGATTGAATCGAGAAAAGCCGTGATCTCAGCCCGCAGCGGCTCGATGTCATTGATTTCCAACCTGTGTATCGAAATGCCAAGCAGCGGATGTGCCGCCTCCGGATTGAGCGAAGTTACAGACGCAAATCGTGTCGCATAATCGAGTACGACGTAGGAATTTGTTTGATAAAAACGCGTCTTTCGTATTTTCTCTGTTCCGATTCGCGAAGCGGTTATATTCGCAACAGCTCCGTTCTCAAACTCGATCCTGGCATTTGCAGCATCGACCTTATCCGAGATCACCGGTATGCCGACAGCCCTTATCTCCGAAACGGCCACATTTTCGCCGACCAGCCATTGGATCGCGTCCAGATCGTGGATCATTACGTCGAGCACCACATCGACATCGAGCGAACGGTTGGGAAACGGGGAAACGCGATGGATCTCAAAATAGAGCGGGTTTGTCACATGGGGCCGCAAGGCGACCATCGCCGGGTTGTACCGTTCGAGTTGGCCGACCATCAGTTTTGCACCGGAACTTGCCGCGGCGGCGATCATTTTGTCCGCTTCGTTGAGCGTTAACGCGATCGGTTTTTCGACCAGCACATTAACACCTGCGCCGAGAAAGGCACAAGCGATCTCGCAATGCGTCTCTGTAGGCGTAGCGATCGAAACGGCATCAACATTTCCGATCAGTTCACGCCATTCGGTAAATTGAGGACAGCTGTTATCGGCGGCCACGCGTTCTGCTGTCTCGGCATCGGCATCGCAGACGCCGGCCAACGCAACAAGCCCTTCGCGGGCGAGTTCGGCGTAATTGCGGGCATGGTGCCGGCCGAGGCTGCCGACACCGACGGCGGCAACTCTGAGTTGGCGATTTTCACTCATAATTTGATAACAAACCGCTTTTCAGCAATACTTTACATTCTCATTTATGATGCCGGAAATTACAACGAGCGAAGACCCAGCACCAACATCAGAGAACAAATATATCAAGTTTGTGCTCGGAGCATTGGCCGTCTTTACCTATTTTTTCGGCCTCAACATTCCGTTTCTCGGCCCGGATGAAGCCCGATACGCGCAAGTCGCACGTGAGATGTTCGAACGGGGCGATTGGGTCACGCCGACGCTTGGCGGTTTTCACTGGTTCGAGAAACCGGCATTGCTCTATTGGCTCGAGATCGCGTCTTACCACGTCTTCGGCGTAAGCGAATTTGCCGCCCGATTCGGCCCTGCGGTTTTCGGGATTGGGACGGTGCTGAGTCTTTGGATCCTCGGCAGAAGTATATCGTCGTCGGCGGCGGCCCCGACCCAATTTACAACTACGATCACACTTGTTGCTGCGTCGACCCTCGGCATCTTGGCATTTGCTCACGGTGCCAGCTTTGACATCATCGTCACTTTTCCGATCACAGCGTCACTTGTCAGTTTCTACATTTGGCATTCAAAATATGAGACCGGCGGCGTCACGAACGGTCACGGCGTCTCGCCTTCACTCATACTGTTCTATGTTTTCATCGGTGTCGCATTGCTTGCAAAAGGACTGATCGGAGCTGTATTCCCGCTGGCCATTGTGTCGTTCTATTATCTGCTATCCCGAAAATTGCCGAGCCGGACGCTCGTAGTAAGCTTGTTTTGGGGGGCGTTGATCGCGATCGCAGTCGCCGCAACGTGGTACGTCCCGATGTATATGAAACACGGTTATGAGTTTATCGACGAGTTCTTTGTCCAGCATCATTTCCAACGGTTTACGTCAAATAAATATCAGCATCCGCAGCCGTTCTATTTCTTCTTCATCGTTTTGCCGCTGATGACCTTGCCTTGGCTCCCGTTCTTCATCGCATCGCTTTGGACGTTCACTCGTTCTTTGATCCGTCGTGTTCCGATGACGCAAGGTCTCCCCTTTTCTCCTTCTACCCCTCTCCTCTTCTCCTTGTCTTGGCTTCTCGTTCCGCTCGTGTTCTTTTCATTCTCTGGCTCCAAGCTGCCGGGTTATGTTCTGCCGGCGGTTCCCGGAGCCGCGATCTTTGCCGCTGCTTATATAGCGGAACTCGCTACGAAAAAACCCAGATGGAATTCGTTCACGCAACTGATCGCTTTGTCCGTCTTCATCGGAACGATCGTACTCCAATTGACCGTCATGCCGTGGTTCGCGCCCACGGATTCGGTCAAAACTCTCGTCGCTGCTGCAAATGATCGGGGATATACAAATGAGCGGATACTCGCGTTTTATTCGGTGTCGCATAATGCCGAATTTTATGCGGTCGGCCGACTGATCAGGGAAAAGGAAGGAAAACAGCGTGCATTTTACAGCGTCGAAGAGGTCGCTGCCCAGATCGCTGCCGAACCGTCACACCGCCTGTTGACGCTTGTAAAACTCCAGGACATGCCAAAGATGAATGCCGGCGGCAAATTATCAATCGAGACGATCGCCGACAACACGGAATATGCGATAGTTCTCGTCAAGGCAAACTAACCTCACCCTTCGGCAGCACGCCTCAGGCGGTCCATCAATGCGGTCCCGATGCCCGTTTGGCGGACGGTCTCGCAATAGATCGTGTCTATGCCTTGCCGGTCGCAGGTGCGAAAAAATTCGAAGAGGGAATGGGCGTATTCGTCAATTGACGAGCATCTTATGACAAGCTCGAATCTGCCTTCGGCGGTATGAATCCCAATAAAAGCACTTCGACCTTTCGCTATCGGAGGCGTTCCGAACCCAGCGCCAATTTCGGGCCCATTGACCAGAACGACCACTGCTCTCGGCGAATAGTGCTTATGCAAAAGTCCCGGACTGCGAGCGAACTTCGGATCATCAGTCAACAGCTCTCGCGTCTCCGGAACCACCGATCGCAGTTGTTCAAGCGAAACGGAACCGGCCCGAAGCAAGACGGGAACATTTCCGGTACAGTCGACCACGGTCGATTCGAGCCCGATCTCGGTCGGTTCACCCTGCAGGATACAGTCGATGCGGCCATCCAGGTCCTCAAGAACCGCTTCCCAGGTCGTCGGGCTGGGCCGCCCCGATATATTCGCCGAAGGGGCAACGATAGGCACGCCGCAAGCTCGCAAAAACTTATTCGCAAGACCGAATCGTGGCATTCTGATCCCGACGGTATCAAGTCCGGCGGTTGCGATCCGGGGCACAATTTCACGCTTTTTCAATACTACAGTCAGCGGCCCGGGAAAGAACTCGTCGATAAACTTGTCTGCACTTTCCGTGATCTCATCGGCAAGCGACCCGATCTGTTCCCGTGTCGCCACGTGAGCGATCAGCGGATTATCAGCGGGCCGCCGTTTCGCCTCAAAGATCTTCGCGACCGCAGCCGCATCAAATACATTCGCCCCGAGCCCGTAGACGGTCTCGGTTGGAAACGCCACGACACCGCCGCGCATAATAAATGCCGCAGCTTCAACAGCCGATGTCGTGACCGCCGTTTTCATAAGATGAAAGCTTTTCGGAAATATTTTGTCCTGTTACGCAAAAAGTGCCGGCACCGCCGTCCCATAATTGTAACCGATGCGACAACAAAGTCTCGACGGTAACAAATAATTCATAAATTCGGAGGAATAATAAAATGATCTCAATTTTTTCAACAGTCGGTATTATCGCTATTCTGATCGGTCTCTTGCTTCCAGCGGTTCAGCACTGATCGACGTCATCCGGCCCGGCCGCACAGCGATGCGGCCGAGGCCATTTTTCGTAATCTCGCTATTTTTATAGAGAGGTTGCGAGCGGGCGAGGTGGTAATCTGAACAAAAATGTTCACGGCAATGCCGTTTACAAAACCCTAAACCTCGCCCGCCATCACAAATTCTCTCACTTCGAATTCTCCCACCTCGAATTCTGATCGAACTCGTTTCGCCATCACAAAAGATCTCTTGAACAGTGAATATTGCTTCCGAGTGTCGAATTGCTCGTGCAATTATTACGCAGATCTTCGAAGCGGGTTGTCGCATACATAATACTATTTATGAGCAATGCAAAATAATGTATTATGGGAATGTTGCCGGTGCCGAGCCCTTGGCTCGACGTTCGGCCGATATGGGAACTTATCACTTTCAATTGAATATACCAATCGGAGAAGTGGTCTGGGGACCGAGCGAGGCGATACTGGCGATTCGTTGTGTAAGACATCGTCTTAATTTATTTTTTTAAAACCAGCAGTATAGAGGCAAACGAGTGGCGTAACTATTGCAAATACAGATATTTATTTGTCCCGCTCCGTTGCGGGACAAGGGCGGGACAGATCCGGGACAGCGGGACAGCCGATCGGTAATAAATAAGAACGGAAGGTGGGCGACGTTTCCGTTGAAGTGTAGAAGTCGCTAAAATCAAACTTGTGACGATCGAAGAAAAACTCAAATCTCTTCCGACCTCTGCAGGCATCTACATTCACAAGAATGCTGCCGGCAAGATCGTCTATATCGGCAAGGCAAAGAATCTGCGCAACCGCGTGCGGTCATATTTTCATGCGAGCCGAAACCACGATCCGAAAACACAGCAGCTTGTAAAGGTGATCACCGATTTTGAGTTCATTGTGGTCGATAGTGAGGTCGAAGCTCTCGTTCTCGAATCGAACCTGATAAAGAAGCATAAGCCCAAGTTCAATATCTTTCTGAAGGATGACAAACAGTATCCCCACTTGAAATTGACGAATGAGGCTTTTCCCAAGGTCGTTGTAACACGCAAGCTCATTCGCGATGGCGGCAGCTATTACGGTCCATTTTTGCCGGCCGTAATGGCGCGAAATACGCTAAATCTTATCAATAGGGCATTTCAGCTTCGCACCTGCGACATCGAGATCGACGGTAATTTACCGCGTCCTTGCCTTGAATATCACCTCAAACGCTGTCTGGGGCCGTGTGTTCGGGGGCTATGTACCAAGCAGGAATACAAGGAGGCCGCAGAAGACGTCAAAGTGCTTCTAGACGGAAAGAACAAGGAGCTGGCGGTCGAACTCGAACAGCGAATGTGGCGATTTTCAGAAGAAGGGAAGTACGAACTCGCGGCTAAATACCGCGATCTTCACCGAACTGTGATATCTCTCGGCGAAACTCAGAAAATGGCGACGACCGCCGACCGCGATGTGGACATCATCGGATTTTACCGCGAAAATCAGCGGCTCGCGCTGCAGCTGTTCACCATGCGCGAAGGAAGGATCGTCGGTCGGCGTGAGTTCTTTTGGGAAGACCTTCCGGAGGACGATACTTTCAATGCCGCGGAGTTCCTCGGCGAGGTTTTAGCCCAATATTACTCGACCGATTACGTCCCGCTCGAGATACATGTGCCGCAGGATTTCGACGATCGCGATGTCTTGGAG
>CAZVDM010000192.1:0-7091 GCA_964625555.1 uncultured Chloracidobacterium sp. | reverse complement strand
GGTCCGGCGAGCCGGCCATCCATCGGTGAACCGCCGACGGGAACCTCCATATCGACGAGATAGGCATTTGCGGCGAGGTTGATATTGCTGACCTGCTCAGGATGCGTAACAATGCGGCCGCCGCGTTGAACGGTCCACCGCCAGGTGCGCCATACAGAACCGTTCTTGGAGATCGTGCATTGCCAATTGCCTGGATAGTCGTCCATTTGCAGGCGTCCAGAACGCCGGTCGCCCCCGAATGAAAGAGGCACCCGAAGATAGACCATGTAGAACTGCATTTTTTCTTCGTACGGTAGACCGGCCTTGTATTTTGGCGAGAGACGATCTTGATAGATATGAAATGAGTTTTGCACGTATTTCATATTTGCTTCGGTCGCGTATTCGCCGGGGCCCGGCAGCGTCAGCGGCTTGCCGTCAACTGTGCAGCCGAATGTCGTTGCGGGCAGAACGTTCATTACGTCGGTTGGCGGACTGACGCTGAAATAGAATTCGACCTCGTTATGGCCCGAGCGCTCCGGACGCTGAGCGTAATCGAAGTAAGGAATATGGCCGGCGGGCCGTAAATACATGAACGAAACCGCAGATTCATTGTGCCGGTCGACCATATATTCAGGCGGAGCCGT
This sequence comes from uncultured Chloracidobacterium sp., assembly GCA_964625555.1. Lineage (GTDB taxonomy): Bacteria > Acidobacteriota > Blastocatellia > Pyrinomonadales > Pyrinomonadaceae > OLB17. The sequence continues at coordinate 6,468 of CAZVDM010000192.1, read as the reverse complement.
GCCGGGCTGCTGCCCTGACGGTACGCGGCCGATCGGTTTGACATCGATCTTGTACGTGCGGACCAGCTTTTCTTCGCCGCCGTTTACCCGGAACACCTGGACATCGAAAACACCCGTTTCCTTCGTTGCCGATGCCTTTTGCCAACAATCGACGGTCCAAACAAAACCCTCGACAAATAAACCGGAAAGCGGGTGATAGATGCTTGCGTTGCAAAGCGTTGTGCCCGTCGTTCTCCCGTTCTTTAATACAGCGAATTTGATCTTGGTGCCTTCCGCATAGCTGCCAAAGATACGTGCGTACGCCTTTAGCATCCAGCCTTTGTGTTCAGGCGATTGGTTAGGTCCGGTCAGGGTCTCAGCGACCGGAGCCTCGAACCAAGTGAAGCCGTCATCGACGACATCCTGTCGGTTTTGAGCGGCGGACGCCAAAGCAAAAACAGTGAGAAGAAATAGAACAGAAATAGATACTTTCATATAGTCACTTTTTAGTTTTTGGGCATCATAGCATAGACAATAGCTGGTTCGATAGACAAATGCGTCGGTCGACCGGATCTCTCTTTACATCGACGGCTGTTGTGGCTAAAATGCTCATACTTTCGGATCGAGAAAAAGAATTATGAAGAATTTGCTAAAAATGTCAGTTGTTGCCGCAGCGGTTATGGTGGGGATGTTCGTCTATTCGACGCGGACGGCGATCGCAGGTTTTGGCCCGTCGCGAGTTGTCGCTGCTGAGAGCCATTCCTCTCCGCGATCTCTGTACGTTGCGCATTGTTCGAGTTGTCATGGCGGTGACGGACGGGCGAATACGCCTAAAGGCCGCGAGACGGACGCTGACGATCTGACGACCGGAAAGGTACAGGGAATGTCGGTGTCAAAAATGTCGGGTATTATCAAGAGAGGCAAGGGCGATATGCCCGCTTTTGGCAAGAAATTGTCTGCGGCACAGATCACACAGATAATCAGTCACGTTAAGACGCTGTGATCGTTGCTCATCGTGTGTTGCGAGTTGTCTTGGATATAAGCACAAGTTCCGCTTTTGCCTCGGCATAGTCCGGATCGATAACCAAGGCGCGTTTCAGATCGTTGACCGCATCCTTTGTCTGTTTGAGCGCGACATACGAGCGAGCTCTGTAGAGCAAAACCTCTGCATCGTCCGGATTCTGTTTAAGTGCGGTGGTATAGTCGGCGACAGAGGCAACGAACTGTCCCAAATTGTAGTGCTCCCAACCGCGACGGATATATGCGAGCGTAAGATCGGGGTCAATTGCGATCGCTTTTGTATAGTTTGCGATCGCGGATCTGTGATCGTCCTTTTCCCCATACAGATCACCCAGATTTGCGAATGCGTTCGCGTTCTTCCAGTCATATTTGACCGCTTTCTCGTATTCAGCAGCAGCGGCGTCCAATTCCTGTTTTGAGTGAAGCGCCATTCCGCAGACGACATGGGCATCAGAATTTGAGATCTGCAGTTTCGTTACCGCTCTGCAATCAGAAAGGGCCTCGTCATACCGCTTTTCATTAAGATGGATCAGACTCCGATTATAAAGAGCGAGCGGGAAATCGGGGTTGAGCTTGATCGCTTCGTTATAATCAGCGAGAGCGAGGGCATTGTTGCCTTTTCGATAATATGCATTGCCGCGGCCGTTGAATGCTCCCCATGCGACGGGCCGCAATTTGATCGCCGCACTGTAATCGGCGATCGCGGCGTCAAATTCACCGCGGTCGAAGGAGGCATTGGCCCGCTCGAAAAACTCTTGAGCAGTTTGCGGCATCGGCCCTTGTGCCAGAACCGTAGCCGACGCAAGCGAGAGTGCGAATACAAAATAATACAAACAACGGGAAACCCAAACTCTCACTTAGAACTCCTAAACTCTACTTTTTTGAGAATAATAGCATAGAAAGAAATAATGGCCGCCGTTTCGAAGAATCATCAGGCTGCCGCTTCGACAAGCGACACGAAATAGTTATGAATGGTATGATTAGGAACAAGTTAGGCAGTAAATTTAGGAAACTGGAGAGACAAGCAAGATGAAACTTCCGGGCGGAATGGATCTAAACGCAATGATGGAACAGGCTCAGGCAATGCAGGAGACGATGGGCCGCGAGATGAAACAGATGGTCGTCGATGCCTCGGCCGGCGGTGGTGCCGTGACGGTGAAAATGCGGGGCGATTTTGAGGTCGTCTCGGTCACGATCTCACCCGACCTCGTCAAAGACGGCGACGTCGAAATGATACAGGACCTTACGGTCGCTGCCCTGAACGAAGCGAAGCGGAAGGTCGAAGAATCGCTGAAAGGAAAATTGGGTGGAATGCTTCCTCCGGGACTTATGTAGTTAATAGTGAAAAGTGAATAGTGAAAAGTTAACGAACTTTTCTTCTTGGTTCACTAATCACTAATCAATGTTCACTTTTCACTATGTTGGACTACTCAGAGCCGGTCGCAAAGCTGATCGACGAATTCAAACGTTTGCCGGGGATCGGCAGCAAGTCAGCTCAGCGGCTGGCTTTTTACATATTGCGGCGCCCTTTGGGTGAGGTCGAAAATTTTGCAAACTCTCTTCTTGAGGTCAAAGAAAAGATAGTCTTCTGTTCGATCTGCAACAACTTGACCGACGTAAACCCCTGTCTTTACTGTTCAAATCCGAAACGCGACCGATCGATAATTTGTATTGTCGAGGAGCCATACAATCTGGTTTCGATCGAGAAAACCAGGTCTTTCAGAGGGCTTTATCATATTCTCCATGGTTCGCTGTCACCGCTTCGCGGCGTCGGGCCTGACGAATTGATGCTCGCCAATCTCCTGCCGCGGCTCCGGCCGGAAAACAACGAAGGTGTTGAGATCGCTGAGGTAATTGTGGCGACGAACCCGACGACCGAGGGCGAAGCGACCGCCAATTACATCGCCCGCCTACTTAAACCGCTTGGAATTCGAGTTACGCGGATAGCCATGGGAATGCCCGTCGGGTCGGATCTCGAATTTGTCGACGAAGTGACGATGGACAAGGCTCTTTCGAACAGGCACGAGATCTAGATGGAGATCGGTTATGGCCAAACTTTGGAAAAAAGGACGAGGAAAACTCGGCCCGCTCGCTCCGCTCCTGGGCACATGGATCGCTGAATCGGACACGCCGATGGGACGAATGACTTGCTACCGCACGCTCGAATCGATCCTCGACGGAAAATACATTCAACTTGATGTGCTCTGGGAATTTGGACCGAAAGGCTCGGGAAAGGGCTATCGCGAACATGCTATTTTCGGCCCCGGCGATGATGGATCTGTCGGTTTCTGGTCTTTTACATCCGACGGTAAAAGGTCGCAGGGCGTTCTCGCGGATGTTACCGATCTACACGCCGAGGCCGTCGGGTTCGAAGCTCAAATGCCGGCAGGTCTCGCACGTATGGCGTACTGGCCGGATCCCGATGGCGGTTTTCACTGGGTTGTAGAATCAAAGACAAAAAAAGGCTGGAACCGATTTGTCGAGCACCACTATTCGGCGGCATAAACAAAACTTTCCAGCTCTTTGATCTATTGATCCAAAGTCTAGAATCGAACTTTCTGTTCTTCGGACTCGGATGCGCTCCGCGAATGTTTCCACTCTTCTTCTGTTTCGTAGAAATTTACATCAAAGCTAAGCAGCGATTTTGCCGAAACGCCGCCGAAATCCGTCGGAGCGTCGTCAAATTTGGCTATCGTTCCTATGCCGATGACCTCCGTCCCGTGTTCTTTTACAAGATCGATCGTTTCCTGGATCGCTTTGCCCGAACGGTTAATGTCGTCAACGATGATCGCAGGATAGATCTCATATTCAGACATGTACTGTCGAAATTGCCGTTTACCTTCCTCCATTTCGGCCCAATAGATCTGTTGTGCTCCGAGAGCTTCGCGAACGCCGAACGCGACCATGATGCCGCCCGGGCTCGGGCTGATCACCGAAACTCGCGGCAAACGGCTCGATATCGACTTTTCCAGCCGGAACATTCGGCTCAACCCGACCGACAGGATGCGGGCGTTGTCGTAATAGCGAAATGCGAGCGGCATTTGGAAATAGTGCGAAGCGTGTTTGCCGTTCGGGTAGACAAAGTGACCCTTTCGGTAAGCACCGGTATCGGTCATTATCTTCATTACAGACTCGGCGGAAGGTATCAGGTCAACCATATTAATTCTCCTAAAATTGCGTGAAAAAACTCAGCGAATAAACGATTTTAATAATGCGGCCGCTTTTTATCAAACATCGGCCTGAAATATCTTCTGTATCAGAAATTGCTGGTCGAGATTCATCTCTCGCGGAATGTCGCCGGGACGGAACCATCGGATCTCGGTGATCTCTCGGCTGCTGATCACTCCGTCGCCCGTCGATCTCGCCGTGAACAAGATCTCAACATGTCTTTTTAAAGTTCGGACGCGATAAAGCTTGATATCCGTGAGTTCGAGGCCCGTTTCTTCGCGGATCTCGCGGCGGATCGCGGATTCCGGCTGTTCGCCGGGATCCAGGAAACCTCCGGGCAATCCCCAGCCCGAGGCCGGGCGCAATAGGTGATCGAGCAGCAGTAGTTCACCCTTTTCATTTGTGACCACGCCGACCACGGAAGCGGTAAATTTATGCTGTGATGCGCGGGTAATGCGGAGGCGCGCCCACGAGGGGAGCAGCTTCCAAAATTTGCCGAATGAGCGAAGGATAATTCCCATCAAATTCGTGACCGAAAACGCGGAAAAACAACAATGTTAAAACTTTATATACACTATGGACCGATTTATCCGATCGCGTCTCAATTTCAAATAGCATAACAGTTTCAAATCGCTATTCTCATTATGCGTCACGTCAATATTTGGTTCCGCCTTGCCGTCGTACTTATTTCGTTCAGTTCTTTTGCGATCAGTGGACTCGCGCAAAGCGATGCCGTACGCGATGACGTCGCACGCTCGTTCAGCCGTGCCGATGTTGTTCGGATCGAAGCAATATCGGACAAATTGAGATTCCGGACCGCCGAAGCTCCGATCGAGATCAGGCTGACGCCGCACGACATGAGGGCTCCAAATTATCGCGCAGAAAATACAGGTGCCGACCGAGACACAACTGTTGAGCGGTCGCCGGTCAACACATTTATTGGCCAGGTCAGCGGAGAAACGAAAGCGACCTCACGGATAAATATCGTCGGCGGACGGTTTAGCGGCTATTTCGAAAGTAGAGGCGAACGCTTTTTCATCGAACCTGCGGTTGTTTATTCCTCGTCTGCCGGCGAGCGTGAATATGTCGTATATCGGGCGGAGGACGCCATTCGCACCGACGAGTTCTCTTGCGGTACGACGCTTGCAGATAGATTTGAAGATGGCCGGTCGCTGGCAAAACGGGATGCTGCCGCGAGTCCATCCGTTGGGCCGAAGCGGATCGAATTGGCGACCGAAGCCGACTTTGAATACGTCAATACTCTCGGCGGCGTGTCTAATGCCAACGCGGAAATAATGGGCATTCTGAACGGTATCGAGGGGCTTTACGTTAACGAGACCGCTCTCTCGATCATGGTCACGTACCAGCATTCGTGGACGACGCCTGATCCTTTTTCCGGGGCGAATTCGGAATTGACCGTTCGAAATTTTCAGGCTTATTGGAACGCAAACCATCCTCAATCAGCGGTACCGCGGGATACTGCTCACCTATTCACAGGGAAGGCACACCTGCTGTCTCAGGGCTGGGCATTTATCGGTGTAATTTGCAGCAACCCTAATTTTGCCTATGGGATGAGCGGATACATAAATTGGTCGCCGGGCCGCTATCTGGTCACAGGCCACGAACTCGGCCACAATCTCGGTGCAAATCACGTCGAATCGGCTCAAAGCTGCGCCAATTCGCTGATGAACTCGCAATTGACGGGCGGCACGCCGCTTTCATTCTGCCAGTATTCCCGCGACGAGGTAACCAATTTTGTCGGCAACAACGGTTCGTGCATCACCTCGCGATCAGCGTGCCAATTCGATTTTGACGGCGATGCGATGGCAGACATCGCGATATTCCGTCCGGGCCCTGGCGAATGGTGGTATCTGAAAAGCGGTGACGGCGGTAACGGCGCGGTGACGTTTGGATCAGGAACGGACAAGATCGTGCCGGCCGACTACACCGGTGACGGCAAAACGGATATCGCGGCGTGGCGGCCAGCGACAGGATTTTGGTTCGTACTGCGGAGCGAAGATCAAACCTTTTACGCTTTTCCATTCGGGACAAACGGCGACACGCCAGTACCGTCCGATTTTGACGGCGACGGTAGAGCCGACACGGCAGTTTACCGCGGTGCATCGAATACTTGGTTCATAAATAATTCGAACGGCGGCACGACGATCTCGCAATTCGGTGCCGCAGGCGATGTTCCGGTCGCGGCTGATTATGATGGTGACGGACGCTCGGATATTGCGATCTTTCGTCCTCTGCTCTGCCAATGTTGGATCGAGCGAAGTACGGCCGGCATCGCGGCTT
>CAZVDM010000191.1:0-7176 GCA_964625555.1 uncultured Chloracidobacterium sp. | reverse complement strand
TCGCCGGGCGTTGCCGGAGCTTTGAACCAAAGCTCGACGGTCCTGGCTGCGGCTCCGACTGGTAACGACGATGTGGTCGCGACCTGAGCATAGTCGCCTGAGCCATCAAAATTGAATGCTTGCCCGACCTTTCCGGCAACGAATGTCGCGTCACCCTGCATAGCCGCGTTGTTTCGGTCGAATCGATCATTTGCGTTATTCTCGGCCGCCCACCACGAGATCGCTCCCGAGGGAATCGGTACGCATGTCTGTCCGTTTGCGGTACTTATCGCGGCGAAGAAAACTATCGCAACTGTAAATAGTATTGAAATTTGGTATCTCATATAAGCCTCCACTCACCGATCCGGCGCAGAAACAAAAAAGCACCGGCTTGCCAGACGGTGCTTTTTAGATCGATGCGTTAGATTTTCCGGCTCAGGCGGAGGATTACATAGACGTCCCGCTAACAGCCGATCGGTTGTAAATTTTTGTCCGGAAATGTGGCTTTTGTTCATAGCCTTTTACCCGGAAGAGTAACTGTGAATATTTTCACATTCTCATCGGTACAGACTATGACGTACGTCACAAATTCCGAAAATTCGAAGAAAAAAACAAAAAAACCGCCCTTTCGGGCGGTCTCCGGTCCGACCGGGGTACCTTAATGACCTGGGACCTGTAGAGTGTCAACGCACAAACGCATTCGGCACCGGCAGGTCACCAGCGACACCGAATTGCTGTATAAGCGTGCCGCCTACGGATCTGTTGGCGAACCAAGTCGAGTTTGACGGACGGAAGACGGCAGCGTCGAGTTTTCCGTCGCCGTCATAGTCGCCCGGGACCGGAACGTCGCCGTTTGCGCCGAACGGGAACGAGAAGAACGAGAAGTCTTCGCTCCTCAGAACGAACCAGTTGCCGTTCGCGGGCCGCCAGAACGCTACGTCAGCCTTGCCGTCACCGGTGTAGTCGCCTGCTACGGCCTTGTCGGTTGCCGTGCCGAATTGCAGAGCGAATACGCTCGAATTCGACGATCGTTGTACCCACCACTCAGCACCAAAAGTGCCGCTTGGACGATAGATCGCAACATCAGCCTTGCCGTCGCCGTCGTAGTCGGCTGCGATCGGCAGATCGCTTGCGGCCCCAAAGCCTGTTATCTGCGTACCGCCGGTCGATCTCGAAATGAACCACGTCGCACTCGACGGCCGGAAGACCGCAGCGTCAGTTTTGCCGTCAGCATCGTAGTCGGCCGGAGCGGGAATGTCGCCGTTCGCGCCGAACGGGAACGCGAAGAACGAAAAATCTTCGCTTCTGAGTACAAACCAATTGCCGTTCGAAGGCCGCCAGATCGCGATGTCGGTCTTGCCGTCACCCGTAAAATCGCCGGGGGTTAGTTTATCGGTGGATGTGCCGAAAGACAGAGCACCGTTCGTCCCGTTCGAAGATCTGAGCCACCACCATTCACCCGGGCCGGGCCGGAAGATCGCAAGATCTGTCTTCGAATCGCCGTCGAAGTCAAAAATTGGTGTTCCGATAAAGTCCGTCAAACGGCGTTCATACGCTCCGATATCGGCACGAGCACCGCCTGTGCCGTCGCCATCCTGAGGCCGTGCGATACCGCGTTGGTCGGTTCCCGAAGTTATCGCCGGATCGCCAGTATCGATCGCCGGGCTGCCGGGCCGCAAGGCATGTGTCCGCGTCGTCCCGCCGTTAAACCGAAGGACGTTGTCGAGGTTTGGGTCGACGCCTGTGATATTTCCGGTCGTCGTGCCGCCGATGTTCGCTCCGGTTATATTTTTGATCAAATTGTAACCCAGTGAATTGAGCGGACTTGCAGTTCGGACATCCGGGTTGGCTGCGGCGGTGTTGTTCGCAATTATCGTGTTTCTGAGAGACTGTTGACCAGAGTCGGAAACACTGTCAATGCCAAATCCACCGCAAGTCCCGGACGCACGGTTATTGACGATCGTTGAATTGGAAATATGCACTTGATCCGCCGTGCCACCGGGATTTGTATCCACGACGCCACCGTAGTTTGCGGCCGCAATATTGCCGCTGACCGTGCTGTTTTCCAGCGTCAGAGCTCCTTCGACATAGAAACCGCCGCCGTCACCGCCGCCGCCTCCGCCGAGGACGGTGTTGCCGCTGATCGTCGAACCGGAAACAGTCACCACGCCGGTACCTGTCACATAGAATCCGCCTCCGACTCCGCCGCTGACATCGGGGCTGGCATTCGCAGTATTGTTCGCAATCGTGGAATTCGTCACGGTCATCGATGCACCGCCGGTATTGGTTTGGTAGTAAACTCCGCCTCCACTGTTCACTGCAGAATTACCAATGATCGTCGAGTTAGTAATAGTGAATTGGCCGGCGCCTTGGTTGCTGATCGCGCCACCCGAACCTTGTCCACTGACCGAACCGTTGAGTCCGGTAGTAGAATTCCCGGTGAATGATGAGTTTGTCACACTGGTGACGCCCCCGCCCTGGATCGCTCCGCCGCCGCGAACAGAAGTATTATTTGTGAAGGTCGAGCCGGTTACATTCATCGTACCGGAACGATTTCGAACGGCACCGCCGCCGCCGCTGGCGCCGATCTCGCCATTGTCGGTAAATATCGAATTGCTGATCGTGGCAGAAATTGGAACAACACCACTGCTGCTGTAAATAGCGCCGCCGCCAAGGCCGGTCGCACTGCTGCTCGTTGCTGTGTTATTCGTGAACGTCGATCCGTTGACTGTAAGCGATCCTCCGTTTGAAATGCCGCCGCCCTGACTATTCGTATTCGCGTTGAATGTCGAATTTTCAACCGTCAGTGTTCCGTCACTGCTGATCCCGCCGGCGCCGTTTTGAGTGAATGTTGAATTCGAGACGGTCACCGTTCCGGTATCGATCACAATGCCCGTGCTGAGGTTTTGAGTAAAGGTGCAATTGGTTATTGTCGTATTACCATTTATGTCCACCGCAGCATCGACATTGGCCGAGAACGTTGTATTGGAAATTGTCAGAGTTCCCTGGCTATTGATCGCGGCGCCGCTGCCGGCCGCTACATTCCCGGCTGTTAGCGTCAGTCCGCTGAATGATGCGGTATCGCCCGCACTCAGATTGAAGATGCCAACCAAGCTATTGCCGCTTATGGTCAGAAGGTTCGCACCGGGGCCATTGATGGTAAGTGAGTCCCCGTTTGTCGGATTGATCGTGATCGCCGTTAAAAGCGTGATCGTTCGCTGCACGTTGAATGACGCATCGAAATCGATCGTGTCAGAGGTGTTCGCGGTATTCGAATCGAGCACGGCTTGTCTCAGGCTACCGGCTCCGCTGTCGTTCGTATTTGTTACGGTAAAAGTCGCGGCATTGACGACCGCGGCGGCTATCAGCATTACGATAAATGCCAAGATCGAGCTTATTCCAAATTGTTTACGCATTATTTTTCCTCCAAACAGCCTTGATAAAATTTCGTGTGTTTTGAAGTAATGCGTAGAACGCGTCGCAACTATGCCAAAAAACTTTTCATTGAGTTATGTTCTGGGTTAAACTGTCCCGAATCAAGTAAACGCAATATGAGCAATCCCGAGACCTCAGAGATCACGCAGATATTGCATGAGTGGAGCAGCGGGGACGAAGAGGCTCGCGAACGGCTTGTTCGCAGAGTTTATGACACGTTAAAACGCCAGGCCCGTCTAATGATGTCGCGTGAGCGTTCGAACCATACGCTCCAACCCACGGCCCTGGTTCACGAAGCATTTTTGAAAATGGGCGACGCCGACGGTATTGAATGGCAGGATCGGGCTCATTTTTTTGGGTTCACGTCGCGGATCATGCGGCAGATATTGGTGGATCACGCGAGGCTCCACGCCGCTGACAAACGCGGCAACAGCCCTATACACTTTTCGACAGACGACGTCGATGTTCCTGTCGAGGAACGGGCCGACTCGATACTTGCCGTTGACGAGGTGCTCGACCGCCTTGCCAGGATCGACGAGCGTCAGGCCCGCATCGTCGAAATGCGTTTCTTCGGGGGAATGTCCAACACTGAGATGGCTGAGGCACTCGGCGTCAGCGATCGGACCATTGCGCGCGAATGGCAGTCTGCAAGATTGTGGATGTACCGGGAACTTAACCAGCCTCGATAACCAACTTCGAAGTTTTTTCTCATTCTCTGGCGAGAATTTACCGAAATTTACGCATTCTCATTTACAGGAGCATATTCACCCAACTATGGATGCGGCGAATTGGGCAGACGTTAAACAAATACTCGATCTTGCACTCGAGATAGATCGTGACAAGCGCGCAGAATTTTTAGATCGGCGAGAGATCCCTGCGGAGATCCGGGCCGAAGTCGAGTCCCTTTTGGCTTACGAAGATGGCGCGGAAGGCATGATGCAGCTTTCGGCCGTTGCGTTTTCACTCGATCTCCTGGAGGACGATGCCCTTGCGGGCCAGCAGATCGGGGCTTACAAGATCATCGGCGAGATCGGCCATGGAGGTATGGGCGCAGTATATTTGGCGGAACGTGCGGACGGAAAGTTTTCGCAGCGTGTCGCCCTCAAACTGCTCAAACGTGAGATGAACACGAGCGCCATTCGGCGACGGTTCCGGCGTGAGCGTGAGATACTTGCAAGTCTCGACCATCCGAACATCGCGCGCCTTCTCGACGCCGGAACGACCGCTGACAAGATCCCTTTTCTGGCAATGGAATACGTCGACGGCTTGCCGATCGACGAATACTGCGAACGAAATGAACTGGGACTCGAGGAGCGGCTTGAGCTTTTTCGCAAAGTTTGTTCAGTAGTCGATTTTGCTCATCGCAGTCTCGTCATCCATCGCGATCTCAAACCGTCAAACATCCTGGTCACCGGCGACGGCACGCCTAAACTGCTCGATTTCGGCATCTCAAAAATCGTTTCGGACGAATCCGATAACACTGCCACGGTGACGCGCTTAGGTGTGATGACGCCAAGTTATGCATCGCCTGAGCAGCTCCGCAGCGAAAGCGTCACGACGGCGGCCGACATCTATTCGCTTGGGGTGATCCTATACCAACTACTTTGCGGCCACAGGCCGTTTGAAAGCAGGGAGAGCGATCTAAAGGAGATCCTCAAGGCGGTTTCTGACATCGATCCGCCGCTGCCGTCGGCGATGGCACAGACCGAAACGGGCCCACCCAGCGGATCGGGGTGGCAGTCTAACGGAAACCTGGCCGCCGTCGGGCACACGGAACCCGCAAGCGGCCAGGTCACGTCGCCTCGGACGGTCAGCATTAAGCCGCAATACCTTCGCGGCGATCTCGACAATATCGTCCTGAAAGCTTTGAAAAAGGAGCCCGAACGCCGTTACTTGTCGGCTGAGAGCTTTTCCGAGGACATCAGGCGGCACCTGGCCGGTCTTCCTGTCGCCGCTCGGCCGGACACGTTCTCGTACAGAGCAGAGAAGTTTGTAAAGCGAAACAGTATTTCCGTTGTTGCCGCTGCCTTGATCTCACTTGCGGTCATCGGCGGCATCGCCGCGACGCTTTGGCAGGCAGGTGTCGCGCGCGCTGAACGTGCCCGAGCCGAAAAGCGATTCAACGATGTCAGAAAGCTCGCCAATTCGTATCTTTTCGAGGTCTATCCCGAGATCGAAAATCTCGAAGGTTCGCTCAAGGCCCGTGAGGTCATCCTCAAGAGTGCTTTGGAATATCTAGACAGCTTGTCAAGCGAGGTCGGCTCGGACCTAGAACTGCTGAGCGAACTCGCGACTGCCTACGAAAAGGTCGGCGATGTGCAAGGAGCGCTCAATAATTCCAGCCTCGGAAATATAAAGGCAGGCCTCGAAAGCTACGCAAAGGCCGGCCGCTTGCGCGAAGCGGTGTTCACGGCGGACCCGACAAACCTCGAATCAAAAGAAAAACTCGCGAACAATTACTACACGACAGCCCGCACTTTGTGGAACAACAGCCAGACAAAAGAGGCCGAAGAGGCGTTCGAAAAGGGCCTGAAGCTAAGGCGTGAACTCGCCGCAGCACAACCTGAGTCGGTCGAGGCGAAGAACCGGCTCGCCGTCTTGCTGGTAGATTACGGTGCGATCCCGGCATTCAATTTTCAGGCCGAAAAGGCATTATTTCTGTACAACGAAGCCTACGCGATCATAAATGAACTGCGGCAAAAGGAACCGGAAAATCCGGACTTCAAAAAGAGTTTGACTCGCATGATCCGGTCGATGAGCAAGGCAAAGACGGCGCTTGGTGACTATGACGGAGCATTTCGCGATCTGTATCTGGCGGTCGATGTCAGCAAAGAACTTGCTCAGCAATTTCCCAAAGATTTTCGGGTCCAGCGCAGCGTTTGGCTGACGGAATCGATCATTTGCGAGGCATACATTGACAAAGCCGAGCGCCAAAAAGTGGTAGACGCTTGTACCAAGATCATCGATTTTCCGACAAAAGCCTTAGCGAAAGAACCGGAAAACGGCGTGGTCGCGTACGATCTGGCGATCTCGCATTTCAACCTCTCCAGGGCATATCGCATAAATAACGAACCGTCGATGACATTAGCGTCAGCTCAGAAAGCGATCGAGGTAATGACGAACCTGATCAAAAAGGACCCTGAAAATGCCGAGTACAAACGCAATCTCGCGGTGTACCAGACCGAGATCGGGCGGTCTTATATGATGCTCAAGCAATATGAAAGGGCTATCGCAGAATTGAAAAACGTGATCGCAGCAATGGGACCGATCGCTGAAAATGACAAGGAAACCACTACCTACAGATATGATCTGGCAGTTGGCCACCGGCTGATCGCCGAGTCCTATTTCAAGTTGGCCGATACAATCGCCGCCGTTGAGAACGTCGACAAGGCGATCAATTTGGTAAACGGACTAAAGGCCGAAAATGCCATTCGCGAGTCTGACAAGGATCTTCTCGCCGAACTTGAAAAGGAAAGAACCGAATATTCTAAATGAAGGCGGGTTCTGAGCACAGAACCGCCAGCTGATAGGGAATTATCACAAAAAGACACTAAAGATGGGATCTTTAGTGTCTTTTTGTGTCATTGCGATGACGTCTTATCGAACGTATGCATTCGGCACCGGCAGATCGCCGGCCTGACCGAATTGCTGGATCAGGGTTCCGCCGGCCGATTTATTGACGTACCAGGTCGACGCCGAAGGCCGGAATACCGCCGCGTCTATCTTACCGTCACCGTCATAATCGCCCGGAGCCGCGAGGTC
>CAZVDM010000190.1:0-7194 GCA_964625555.1 uncultured Chloracidobacterium sp. | reverse complement strand
TTCCCGATCCGGCTCAGACGCGGATGCGTAAGACAGCCGAAGACGCTCCCGTTCGAGGCCCCGCGGTCGCATGACCAGTAAACGAACATCGCACGCCCGATGATCAGGTCGCGCGGCACAAATCCCCATCCTCGGCTGTCATCACTGCGGTCGCGGCTGTCACCCATCACGAAAAAGTGATTATCCGGAACCTTCATCGGCTTGCCCTGAACTCCAAAATCCCACTCGCTGACAGAAAGATCTCGACCGGCCTGCACGAGGTTCATTCGCTTTTCCTGATAATAGACATCCCACTTTTCGTTCGGCTGGCGCTCTTCGAATTCCTTGGTGGTCAATGCTGAAATGTCGTCATTTGAATCTCCCAAGACACGATGCTCCGGCAGCAGTTCGCCGTTGACAAATACCTGATTATTCTTGAACTGTACCGTTTCGCCCGGCAGGCCGATGACACGTTTGACGTAATTTATCTGGTATTTGACGAGGCCGCGTTCGCGGTCCGACGCCGGATTGACCGCATCGCCCGGATATTTGAAGACGATAATATCGCCCCGTTCGATCTCACGCTGCGGCAGGAATGGCAAGCTGCTGCTGCCGCCGGGCGTGAATATGAACTTGTTGACAAGCAGATAGTCGCCGACCAGGATAGTATTCTGCATCGAACCGGTCGGGACCGTGACGGCCTGCAGAATGAACGTCATCCCGAAGATCGCCATCACGAGCGTGACGGCAAACGACTCAAAATACTCGCGAAAGGTCGATTTTGGGGGCCCCGTCGGTTTCGGCTCGGACGCGGCGGTTATTTCTTTTTCTTCTGCACTCATAATTCGAACAAGATACGTTTGATCTACTTCGCTTGTTTCGGACGTTTGTTTTCCAGGGCAGATAGTTCTGCCAGTGCGGCATTCGCCGCCATCATCTGGGCCGCCTTTATCGAACGCCCCTCACCGACCGCTTTGCCGCCAGACCAGACCGCTTCGACATAAAAGGTACGCTGGTGCGGCGGGCCGTCTACACGGATAGTATTGTAACTTGGTGCGACGAGTTTTTCAGCCTGGAGACGCTCCTGTAGCATTGTTTTATAATCGAGCGAACTTTTGGGCGTTGCACTCCGGATCTCATCGGCGAATATCCGGCCGATAAAAACGCGGGCGGCGATGTAGCCGCTGTCAAAAAAGATCGCCCCGATCACTGCCTCAAGCGTGTTTGCGAGCAACGCCTGCTTGTTTCGCCCTCCTGTTTTTTCTTCGCCGCGGCCGACGCGGATAAACCGGCCGAGATCGAGTTCGCCCGCGACCCTTGCAAGTGTGACCGTGCTGACAAGGTGATGTTTCATCAGAGTCAGGTCGCCTTCGCTTAAGAGTGGGTTGTTCCGATAGACCTGCTCGGCGATCGCGAGGCCAAGCACCGAATCGCCGACAAATTCCAGCGATTCATTTTCGGTCTCACGGATCTCTTCGTAGGTCGCGTTCGGCAGATTCTCGAATGCCCATGAGCGGTGCGTCACGGCTCGCTCCAACCATGCGATGTCGGCAAACTTGTGGCCTGTCAGATTTTCGAGCTTTGCCAGTGAATCGGGCATAAACTGTAATTCTATTTAGTAAGCGGCAAAAAAGAAAGCCGGACGCCCGTTAAGTGAGCGTCCGGCCGATCAGATAGACAATCGTAAGAGTTAACGGGACTTCTTTTTCTTGACAACTGCTACGGCAGGTCTTGCGCCGGCCGGAACAGGTTTGGCTCCCGGTGCGGCAGGCTTGACCGTGGTCGTCATGGCCGGGCTCGTCGGCTTAACGCCGGCCGGAGTACTTGGCTTGACAGTAACAGGCGTTCCAGGTCCCGGAGTCGCCGTTGTCGCAGGTGCCTTCTCCGCATCCTGCACCGGCGTGATCGGCGTCGACGGATTTACCAACGGTTTTGCGGCTGCCATCTCGATCCATGCATCCACTGTCGGAGTCGTGGTGTCGGGCTTCTGAAAGCGGATGTCATAGATCTCCTTAAAGCTCGCTTTCAAACTGTCACGGAAGACCTTTGCTGTCGGGGTCATTGGTGCAGCTTTGTAGGCACGGGCCCGCGCATCCATGACCCTTTCGGCCGCTCCATTCACCATTCCGGTCATATCCTTGATCGCGTCAACCTTCTGCTGTTTCACCTCAGGAGTATCGGTCTCGACCGGGGCGGGCAGGGACTTTAGTTCTAGAATGTTCTTGTTCAGATCGTCGACGTAGAACGAACCGATCGTGCTGAAGAGAACCGGATCGCTCTTCTTATCAAATGCGATCTGAGATGCCTTGTACATGTACGCGGCGGCATCCTTCTTGTTCTTTTTGTCCTTAAACAGAATGTATCCGACGGTGAAGTTCATCCAGCCGAGAGCATCATCCTTGCCCTTGTAGACAAACGGAGCAACGCCCCATGCGGAAAATGTCTTTCCGGCTTCGATTTCGGCGATCGCCTGCTTGGCGTACTTGATCGTGTCGTCGTTATATTTCGTGATGGAGGGCGTCTTGTCCGTTTCGTCCAAACCTATCGAACCGAGAACCAACAAAGCTGCACGGTACTTTTCGGGATATTTTGCAAGGATCTCTTTCCCTGACGAGTAGACTTCGTCCCAATTCTTTGCCTTCATCCCTTCGTCAAATTTCTTTAATAGGGCATTTTCCTCGGCACGTGCTACGAGCTTACGATAGTTTTCTTCCAAACCTGGAAGGCTGTCGCTGATGAATTTCGCTCCATCCTTGGTCGCTTCGCAATTGCTGTATTTCGAGACAAAATCCTTTCCTTTCTCGATCGTCGCTTTACGGCTAGCGAGGTCTTTCAATTCAAAAAGTTTTGTCCATTCGCCGTATACCGCGGTCGCGTTTTCGCAAGGATCGGCACCTTGGGCATTTGCGACCAATGAGCCGGAAGCCACAGCAGCCACCAAAATTGCCGCAAAAAATAATTGTCTATAGATCGTTTTCATTTAGTTCGTTCCTCCGCCAAATCCCGTCGGCGTGTTATGTTTTTCGCGTCGACCGTCATATCGGTTTCGCGTGAAATCAGATGATTGCCAAATTGAAAAAGTTGCAATCGTTCGTAACCATTATTGCCTCAATGACGACAATATCGAAAAAACATAGCTTTCTGTAAGAAAGCTAAATAATCACGTAATTTTCGCATTTGTGTCAAGCCAAAAACCGTTCGGTAGCATACAAAAAGCACCAAAACGCAATATTGTCTACAAATGTCTTGGTGCTATTGAGAAAAGCCTTATTTTTGGGGTAGTTCGCCCTTATTGCGGCTTGACCAGCCGTTCGCGTTGTTTGTTCGGCTGATCATTGATAATGGTGGTCGTTTTTCCGTCCTTAGTATAAGTGATCACGACCGGCGGAAATACCGGCTTGGAACTACCGGTCTTCTGGACTAGCTTTTTCTCCGTTCGGGGTGCGCTCGGCACGACAATCACGTTGCGGCCGTCTATACGCGCATCATTGGCCACGGCGACATCACTCGCATCGGCGTCATCATCGTCTTCGTCCTCATCGGCCGATGCGGCGACTGTCGAAGCCGCAGCGGTCACAATACTTTTCGGCTGAATGTGAAATTCGGTTTGGGCCAAGTTGCGGTCCGTCCTGACGATCTGCGGTGCAAGCGCTGAATATATCTTCGCGGCAACGCCGGCAGCAACGCGTCCGCGTTCACTCGGCCCGCGCGTGATCACCGCCACGGCATATTTCGGCTGTTCGATCGGAGCGACCGAGGTGAAAAGCCCGACCCATGAACCTTTGTCGATGCACGAGCCTGTCTTGCCGGCAACGCCGAGATTCTGATCCATATTGCGACGAGCCGTGCCGTATTCGGCGGCCCCCATCATTCCCGGGATCACTCGTCGGATATTTTGCTGCGGCAGCTCGACCTTCGCCTTATAAAATGGTTGAAACTTCGCCTTCTCAACGGAACTTCGCGGGATGCGGGGCAAGACGCGGTTTCCGCCGTTGGTCAGAGCCGCCGCCATAACAGCGAGTTGGATCGTCGAAACTTCGGTATCGTCGCCATGCGAATAGATCCGGGCGTTACTATTATTGTACGGCAGACGGCCCGGAGCTTCGCCCTCAAGGTTGACGCCCGTCGGGGCACCGAGGCCGAGCTGCTTGCCGTACTCGACCAGCTTTTGATTTCCGAGGCTCGCACCGGCACGCTGAAAATAGCCGTTATCCGAATACGCGATCGCCGTATCAAGATTGCGGCTGGTCGGTGTATTTCTGACCGAACCATCTACCTTGCTGATCACGCCTTCGTTCAAACCCGCGGCTGCGGTTACCAGCTTGATCGTCGAACAAGGCCTGATCGTGCTACGCACCGCCCAATTCTGATTGACGATCGTCAGAACCTTTCCGGTCTGAGCTTCCATCACGACGACGGAGCCTGCGTGGCCGCCAAGGGCGTTGATCGCCACGTTGCGGATAGCGAGGTCCTCGCCATCGGTCTTGTCATTGGCGATATTCGATTCGGTCTCGGTTCGAAGTCCCCGAATAAAGGCCTGCTGACGGGCGATCGCTTCGCGGCGTGCCTGTTCGCGGCGGCGCTGTTCAGCAAGAGCGGCTTGACGGCGTTCTTCTTCTTTACGTCGGCGTTCGGCTGCTTCCTTTTTCGACTCGGTCGATTTTTTTGTGTCTTTTTTGTTTTTCGTGTCTTTGGCCTTTGAATCGGCTACACGTTTTGCTTTGTCGTCCCTTGCACGAGAATTCTTATTGTTCTTTGCTTGTTCCTTTTCTTTCCGTTTGTCTTTCTTGGCATCCTTTGCCTTGGCTGAAGCCTTCTTAGCATCGGCGGCCTTTTTTAGGGCGGCCTTTTTTGCAACGGCTTTTTTGTCGGCCGGCTTTCGCGTTTGTGCTGCAGCTTCAAAAGAAACGGCAAAAATAACCGCAAGTATCGTTATCAGCGAAACAAGGCGGAATTTTTCGGGGAACATAAATTTCATGCTTTACCTCGGACTGTTTGGATTGGAGTTGAGTTTGAGGAAAGAGCCAAAACTCCTGATTTTACGACAACAAATTAGTCTGATCAGGAATTTGCGTTCAAACTAACGAAAACTATAACATTCAACCGACGCAAGTGGCAAGCGGTTTCATAAGCTAATTTTATCAGATCGATGACGTTTCTAAATACATTTCGCGGACGATTGCTGCTAATACTCGCATTATTGCTGATCACGACGCTCGGTGTGCAGTATTACCTCAACCTGCTCACGCAGCGACAAAATAATGATCTGCGCGAAGCTCAAACCCGCGCACTGGTAGCTGGGATCGCTATCGGTTCGAACGGTATTACGTCGAGCGAGTACATGCAGGACCTCGTCAACCGCGACGATCAGACCTTTTTTGACGAAGCCGCGACCGAACGTATCAAGGACGTGATAATCGTCGATAATGAATGGCAGATCGCCGACAGCCTCAACCCCGAATACGCACCAAAGATAGTTAATGGCAATGCCGTCTTCAGAAAGCTAAGCGAATTGTCCGATCTGCCGAGACTAATGGAAGCGAGCCGCCTCGGCGACGATCTGCAGCATTTTCCAAATAATTCGGGCCTCGGTGTAAACGAAGACGACGAGGCTCACGCCATTCCGATCGAGACGAGCAAGGGCCGCTGGTACGTTATGGTCCTGCTCAAAAACGACAAGAGCAAGGCCGCCTGGCGTGCCGCTCAACCGCTTGTTTATACTCTCGGGGTCGTACTGGTTTCGTCGCTGATCACATTTTTGCTCGTGTGGCGATTTTCGCGGCCGATCGCAGATCTTTCTAATGCCGCCAGGCACGTTGCGGACGGCGACCTGACGGTTCGTGTGCCGCAGGCCCGGCGTGACGAGCTCGGCCGGCTCGGCGCCAACTTCAACGAAATGACCGCCGAACTCGAGAAAAAACGCGATCTCGAAGCCCAATTACAGCAAGCCGAAAAAAGCGCGGTCGTCGGCCGCCTCGGTTCCGCCATCGCCCACGAGATACGCAACCCGCTCAATTACATCAACCTCACTCTCGACCATCTGCGTTCGAAATATGCACCCGAAGACCGCGAAAAACGCGAAAAATTTGACAAGCTGACCTCGCAATTAAAGGATGAGGTAGCCCGGATCAATTCGCAGATCTCCGATTTTCTCAACTACTCTCGGCCGGCTAATGCAAACCTCCGTGCAGTCGATGCACGCAAGATCGTCGAGGATTCGCTCCGCATCGTCGAGGCTCAGGCCGCCGAAAACAACATCAAGATCGGTGTCGTCGAACACGAGAACGTCCCGCAGATCATGGGCGACCCCGAGTTTTTACGCAGCGTCTTTAACAACCTGTTCATAAACGCAGTCCAGTCGATGGGCACCGAAGGCGGCCATCTAAGCGTCAAAATTTCGCCTGACAACGGCTTCGTCCGGTTCGAGATCACAGACACAGGCAACGGCATCCCAGCCGAAAACCTCTCAAAGATATTCGAACCGTATTTCTCGACCAAAGAAACCGGCACCGGCCTCGGCCTGGCGATCGTCCACAAAATAGTCGACATCCACAACGGCACGATCGACGTTGAATCAGCCGAGGGCGAAGGAACAAAATTTACGGTAAAATTACCAAGGTCAGAACCGCCTGGGTAAGCGGGCGGCTCGCACAATCGGCAATAAGGACGTCACGGTACGTCAAGAAGCCACATGTAAGGCCATTCCCACGAAAATTCACGCCGCCCGCTTACGCAGGCGGTTCTGACTTAAAACTATGGCAAGAAAATCAATTCTCGTTGTCGATGACGAGAAAAATCAAAGAGAAATACTGGAAACGATCCTCTCGGGCGAGGGCTACGACGTGACGACCGCTTCGTCGGGCGAGGCGGCGATGAAGTTTGTCGCGGACCGGCATTTTGACCTTGTTTTGACCGATCTCAAGATGACGGGCATGAGCGGGCTTGATCTGCTCAAGCAGCTCACCGATTTTGATAAATCGATCATCGTCATTCTGCTGACGGCTCACGGCTCGGTCGATTCGGCGGTGGACGCGATGCGTTTGGGAGCGTTCGAGTATCTGCAAAAGCCGTACGATAGCGAAAATCTGCTTTCGACAGTCTCGCGTGCGTTAAAGAAACTGACAACTCTGGACGCCGAGATCATCTCGGTCTCGCCCGAAATGGACAAGGTCAAAAAGCTCATCATCAAGATCGCCAAGTCTAACTCGACCGTCC
>CAZVDM010000189.1:0-7270 GCA_964625555.1 uncultured Chloracidobacterium sp. | reverse complement strand
GCGATACTGTGGCTGCGGTTAAAGCCGTAGTCCGCGAACTTAGCCATCAGGTTGAAGATCTCTTCGGCGTTCTTCTTCTTAATGCCTCTCGCGACCGCTCCGTTGATAAATTGGTCGGTGTGCTTCGCCATCTCGGCAATGTTCTTTTTGCCCATCGCCCGCCGCATAAGATCGGCGTCGCCGAGACTATATCCCGCGAGCTTCTGCGCGATCTGCATGATCTGCTCTTGATAGACGAGTACGCCGAACGTCGGTTTGAGGAACTCTTCGACCTCGGGGACGAGATATTCCACCTCTTTGACACCGCGGCGGCGGTCCACAAAATCATCGATCATCCCGCCGTCGATCGGGCCGGGACGGTACAGAGCGTTGAGCGCTGAGAGATCTTCGAGATTCTCAGGCCGCATACGGCGGCAAATGTCCTGCATACCCGACGACTCGAACTGGAATATCGCGTCGGTGCGACCTTCGCTAAAGAGTTTCATCGTCGCCGGATCGTCGGTCGGGATTTTGGTCCAGTCAACCGTCGTCCCGGTGCGGTTCTCAAGCTCCGTCAGGCAGTCGCTGATGATCGTCAGCGTCGTCAGCCCGAGGAAATCCATCTTGAGCATCCCGACTTTCTCGAGATCGTTCATCGGATATTGGCTCGTAAGTTCCTCTTTGCCCGACAACGCGACGGGAACGAGTTCGTGTAGCGGTTTCGGGCTGATGACCACGCCCGCCGCGTGAACCGAAGTATGCCGCGCACAACCCTCGACCTTGAGCGCGAGCTCGACCATCTCTTTGATCTTCGCGTCGGCTTCCATCGCGGCCTTTAGTTCCGAAACTTGTTCGATCGCCTGCGAGATACTCACATTACGCCCACGAACCGGCGGCGGTATAAGCTTCGCGATCTTTTCGACGTCACCATACGGGACATTCAACGCACGTCCGACGTCCTTGATCGCCGCCTTCGACGCCATCGTTCCAAAGGTCACGATCTGACAAACGGATTCACGCCCGTAAAGCTCCGTTACATGATCGATAACATCGCCACGCCCACGGATGCAGAAATCAATGTCGATATCAGGCATCGAGATGCGCTCGGGGTTAAGAAACCGTTCGAACAGCAACTCGTGCTGCAGCGGATCGACGTCCGTGATACGCATACAATAAGCCGCAAGCGATCCAGCCGCCGAACCACGCCCCGGCCCGACCGGAATGTTCTGTTCGCGTGCATATTTGATAAAATCCCAAACGATCAAAAAGTAACCAGGAAATCCCATCCGATTGATCGTCGAGATCTCGATCTGCAGCCGCTCTTCGTACTCCTCGAGGCTGTGCGTCAATATTCCCGCTTCCTTCTGCGGCAGCCATTCGGCCTCAAGGCGCTCTATGAAGCCTTCGCGCAAGACGTGTTCGAAGTATTCGTCGCTCGATTTGCTCGCGAATTCTTCCGGAATAGGGAAATTCGGCAACTGTCTGACGTCATCGCCCATTGGGATGACCAGATTGCACATCTCCGAGATCGTGAGCGTGTTGTTCAGCGATTCCGGCAGTTCGCCGCCGAAAATATCCCACATTTCCTCAGCCGAACGCAGATATTTGTATGAATTCACCTCGGTCTGCCCGGCCGCCGGCACGCTGCGGCCGTCGTTGATCGCGATCAATGCCTCGCGGGCACGTGCGTCTTCGCGTTCCATATAATAGACGTCGTTCGTCGCGACGATCGGCAGCGACAATTCCTTAGAAAGATCAACGATCTTGCGGTTCAGTTCCATATCGCCGCCGCGATCCTGGATCTCTAAATAGAACCGCTCAGGCCCGAAAATATCGCTGAATTTCCCCGCGATCTCGGTGGCTTTCTTCTGGTTGTCATTCGCGAGATAATGCCCGACCGTTCCGTCAATTCCACCGGACAAGGCGATCAGACCTTTGCTTTTCTCAGCAAGGATCTCCATATCGATCCTCGGGCGATGGTAAAAGCCTTCGGTAAAGGCTTTCGACGCCAGCCAGGCGAGATTCATGTAGCCTTCGATGTCGGTCGCGAGCAACACGAGCCCGTAATAGGCACGTTCACCGGCCGCGAGGGACGATGATTGCTCACGACGGCTGCCGAGCGTGAGATGAGCATCGTAACCGATGATCGGCTTGATGCCCGCGTATTTCATGGCGTTGAAATACGAAACGGCTCCGTACATATTACCGAGATCGGTCAGTGCACACGCCGACATCTCAAGCGTCTTCAACTTTCCCGCTAAAGGCTTAAGTTGGACAGTGCTTTGCAAAAGGCTATAATCGGAATGCAAATGCAGATGCACAAAGTCTCGGGCTTTAGCTGGTTTTTGGTCTGATTCTTGCGGCATTTATGAAGAAAGTTTATCTCGAAACCTACGGCTGTCAAATGAACGTTTCCGATTCGGAACGCGTCGCGACGGCGCTTGGGCGAGACGGATATGAGATGACCTCGGACGAACTTTCCGCCGATGTCATCCTGCTGAATACGTGCTCCGTTCGCGAAAAGGCCGAACACAAATTATACAGCCGCGTCGGCCGCATCCGCCACGTCGACAGGCCGAAACCTGTGATCGGCGTCATGGGCTGCGTCGCTCAGTTGGAAGGCGAAACGCTCTTCAACAAGATCGAAGGCGTCGATTTCGTCCTCGGGACACGTGCCGTCGGCCGTGTCGCCGAGGTAATAGGCCGCGTTTACGACGGTGAAGAGGGAATTGTCGACCTCGGCGAAAGGGAAGTTGACTATGACTGGACGGTCGCCGACACGCACCGCCATTCACCGTACGTCGCTTTTCTGCCAATTATTGAGGGCTGCAACAAGTTTTGCACTTATTGCATCGTCCCATTCTCACGCGGTCGCGAACGCAGCTTTCCGGCATCTGATATCATTCGCCAAGTCCTAGAAATGCGTCGAAACGGCGTCAAAGAAGTCCACCTGATCGGCCAAAACGTCAATAGTTACCGTCCCGAGACCGAATCCGGCCTCGAAGGATTTGCAGGGAAGTCAGCGTTCTCCCGCCTTTTGCGAGCAGTGGCCGCGACGGGGATAGAGCGGATCAAATTTAATACCTCATTTCCCCGCGATTTTAACGACGACATCGTCGACGCCATCGAAGAGCACGAAAACCTCTGTAATTGGGTACATTTACCGGTCCAATCCGGCAGCAACCGCATTCTCGCCGCAATGAAACGCGGCCATACGATCGAGCGGTATTTTAAGCAAATAGACAGACTAAAGTCATCAAAACGCAATATCGCTCTTACGACCGACATTATCGTTGGCTTTCCCGGCGAAACGGACGAAGATTTTCAGGATTCGGTAAAGATGGTCGAATATTCGGGATTTGATATGGCGTATATCTTCAAATACTCGCCGCGGCCTGGAACGCCTGCGTATTATTTACCGGATGATGTTTCTTCGGCTGAAAAGACGCTAAGATTCATGGAACTCGAACGAGCGCAGAAGCTCAATCAACACTATGGTTTGCAGAGATATGTTAATCAAGTGCTTAAAGTTTTGGTAGAGGTTGGATCAAGCCGTTCTAAAGCCGGTCTGACTGGGCACTCAACGTGCCATAAGGTTGTTAATTTTGAAGCGTCGCATAATCTTCTCGGAAAAGTAGTAGATATGAGAATCACGGAAATCAAGGCAAATTCATTGTTCGGCGAGGTTTGTTAAATTGTCATGGAAAACGAACAAAATCTGATCGAAGTTAAGATCGGGGCTCTAATAATGGACCCAAATACAAACACGCCGATTGTAGTGCTTAAAGGCGTCGAATCCGAGACAGTTTTGCCTATATGGGTAGGGGCATTCGAGGCCAATGCAATTGCGCTTGAAATTGAAAAGGTCGTCCCCCAAAGACCAATGACCCATGATCTGCTTAGAAATGTGATCATCGAATGCCGATTGACAGCGTCAAGCGTCGTTATCACTGAACTTTTGGAAAATACGTTTTATGCGAAGATCGAACTGACTGACGAAAATGACGATCGTGTTTCATTTGACGCCCGTCCGTCCGATGCGATTGCATTGGCGCTGCGATTGGACTGTCCCATCTATGTCGATAAAAAGGTTGTTGAGTTGTCGTCCTCAACCACTCCAAATGATGTATCGATTGACGAAGGCTCAGCGTCTGGAGATGACTGGCCGGAATTGATCGATTGATCTTTGGCAGCTCATTCATAATCTCTATTATCAGACGCAAGTGAAGTGCTGATGCAGCATTTGCAAACACCCTATCGTCACCAACCAAGCCTCGTAGTTTTGAGCGTTGACAGGCTGCACGTAAGTCGG
Organism: uncultured Chloracidobacterium sp.; assembly: GCA_964625555.1. GTDB lineage: Bacteria > Acidobacteriota > Blastocatellia > Pyrinomonadales > Pyrinomonadaceae > OLB17. Next base: position 2,979 of record CAZVDM010000189.1, on the reverse strand, counting down.
TACAATTATCGTTTTGTTATCTTACACAAGTTCCAGTAGAGAGAACCCAATATAAGGAGTTACGTAAACAATTGAGTAACGGAAATTTTTTATTTACATCGGAGTCGGTAACGGAGGGTCATCCAGATAAAATTGCGGACCATATATCAGATGCGATTTTGGATGCCATTTTGGCACAGGACCCAACTGCCCGCGTTGCATGTGAAACGCTTGTAACAACCGGCTTGGCGGTGGTTGCCGGTGAGATCACCACTACGGCAAAGGTCAATTATAAGCAGATCATTCGCGAGACGATCGAGGAGATCGGCTACAACGACGCGGAGTTTGGTTACGACTCAAACACGTGTAGCGTAATCGACGCTATCGGCACGCAGTCTCCCGATATTTCGCAAGGTGTTGATACAGGCGGAGCCGGCGACCAGGGCCTGATGTTTGGTTACGCGTGTAATGAAACTCCTGAATTGATGCCGATGCCGATCCAGATGGCACACAATCTGACGCGTCAATTGTCAAAAGTTCGACGTGACGGCACAATTCCCTACCTGCGTCCAGATGGTAAATCGCAGGTATCGATCGAATACCGTGATGGTCGTCCGTTTCGTGTCGAAGCGGTTGTGATCTCTTCGCAGACTGCAGATCTCGACATCGAGGATATCCGTGCTGATATCATGGAGCATGTCATCAAACCGGTCATTCCTGCCGAAATGATCGACGACAACACGAAATACCATATTAATCCGACCGGCAAATTCGTGATCGGCGGCCCGATGGGCGATGCCGGCGTGACAGGGCGAAAGATCATCGTCGACACTTACGGCGGTTATGCACCGCATGGCGGCGGCGCGTTCTCTGGTAAGGATCCTACAAAAGTTGACCGCTCGGCCGCTTATATGGCCCGATACATTGCAAAGAATGTAGTGGCTGCAGGCCTTGCCGATAAGTGTACTGTTCAGTTAGCTTACGCTATCGGAGTTGCGGAACCGGTTTCAGTTTTGATCGACTCGCACGGCACCGGAACGATCGACGATGAACGGATCTCGGACATTGTGCGTGAAAATTTCACGTTGACCCCTGCCGCCATCATCGAAACACTCGACCTTCGCCGCCCGATCTACAAGGCAACCGCTCGTTTCGGCCATTTTGGACGCAAGAACGGCGAATTTTCATGGGAAGTAACAGACAAAGCCGAAGCTCTGAGAACTGCGGCTGAGAATCACAAAGGAATTGGAACAAATGGCTAACGCTGGAACATCAATGGAATACGACATCAAAGACATCAACCTTGCACCGCAAGGCAAGCAGCGCATCGAATGGGCGGACCGCGAAATGCCGGTTCTCCGGCTCATCCGTGAACGTTTTGAGGCTGAAAAGCCTTTGACCGGCGTTAAGCTCATCGCTTGTGCACACATCACGACCGAAACTGCTAATCTCGCCCGCACACTGCAGGCCGGCGGAGCAGAATCGCTCCTGATCGCATCAAATCCGCTCTCGACGCAGGATGACGTCGCCGCTTCCCTTGTAGCTGACTGGGGTATCCCGGTCATGGCTCACAAGGGCGAATCGACCGAAACCTATGTCCGCCACGTAAAAGCTGCACTCGATACAAATCCGAATCTGATTATCGATGACGGATCGGATGTTGTGGCGACGATGATCAAGGAAAAACCTGAGCTTATCAGCAACTTGATCGGTACGACCGAAGAAACAACGACCGGGATCGTCCGCTTGAATGCGATGGTCGCGGCCGGTGTTCTTACATTCCCTTCGATCGCGGTAAACGACGCTCAGACCAAGCATTTCTTTGATAATCGCTACGGTACGGGCCAATCGACACTCGACGGTATCATCCGTGCGACCAACATTTTGCTCGCCGGTAAAACCCTGGTCGTTGTCGGCTATGGCTGGTGCGGTAAAGGTGTTGCGATGCGTGCCCGCGGTATGGGTTCGAATGTTATTGTCTGCGAGATCGATCCGATCAAAGCTATCGAAGCAGTTATGGACGGCATGCGAGTGCTTCCGATGAAGGAAGCTGCAAAGGTCGGCGACTTCTTCGTCACCGTCACCGGCAACCGCCACGTTATCGACAAAGAGCACTTCGAAGTGATGAAGGACGGAGCGATCGTCTGCAACAGCGGACACTTCGACCTCGAACTCAATCTCGATGCCCTTCGCGAAATGTCAAGCGAGGTCAACACCCGCCGCCCGTTCGTCGAAGAATACTCGAAGAATGACGGCAAGAGCGTGATCGTGCTCGGCGAAGGCCGTCTGATCAACCTCGCAGCCGCCGAAGGCCATCCGGCTTCGGTTATGGATATGTCGTTCGCGAACCAGGCGTTGTCGGCTGAATACCTTGTCAAAAACAAGGGCAGCCTTGCCGCGGGCGTCCACGTCCTTCCGAAGGAGGTCGATCAGGAGATCGCTTCCCTCAAACTCCACGCAATGGGCGTAAAAATGGACGTCCTGACACCGGAAATGCTCGAATATATGACGAGCTGGGAAACCGGAACGTAGATCAGTGTAAAACTGAAAATGGAAAGTGAAAAATAAAGTGGCTCGGCGGAAACTCCGGGCCATTTTTTCGTAAAAGAAACGAATTTAGCCGCAGGAAGACGCAGATGGGAGCCAATTTGGATCTTTTATATGTGTCTGCCTGCGTTCAATTGCGGGTCAATTCCCCGCCCGGTACTGTCCGGGCTAGTGTCAACAGCAGCTAAGATGATTTCAAGCGATTCGAATTATTCGGTCAGATCCCGAATTTCTCAGGTCAGTGGTCCTGTAGTGAATAGCGTGCCGCGACCGATCGAAGCTGCCACTGACATCATCGCATATCAGCACTGACGCGTCCTCGTCGACCACACCCGGCCTTGGCCGGTATTTCTCGCACAATTCAACCCGAAATAAAACTATAAGCTCCACTTTTGAGGTCGGCTGAACCGGACAGTCAATTCTCGCCGAGTTTGTTCACCGCTCCGGCGGCAT
>CAZVDM010000188.1:0-7276 GCA_964625555.1 uncultured Chloracidobacterium sp. | reverse complement strand
AGATCGCTGCATCGGCCTTCCCGTCCCCATCATAATCCGCCGGAGCCGGAACATCGCCGTTCGCCCCAAACGGAAACGCGAAGAACGAAAAATCTTCCGACCTCAGCACGAACCACTGCCCCGTCGAAGGCCGCCAAAACGCCACATCCGTCTTTCCGTCGCCGGTAAAATCTGCAGCAGCGATCTTGTCGTTCGCGCCGCCGAACTGGACGGCCGCGTTGCCGCCGCTTCCGCTCTTGATCCACCACCATTCAGCTCCGTTAGCTCCATTCGGCCTAAAGATCGAAAGATCGGTCTTAGAGTCCCCGTCAAAGTCGAACGCGGTGGTATTTCGCACCTTGGGTGAAGCCCAAAATCCGCTTTCAAAACTATATTGACCGCCGACCGAAGTTATCCCCGCGACCGCCTCGCCGATCGTTGAGACCAGTGAATAGCTGCCGCCCGAGGTCACGCCGCCGCCGGCAGAAAAGACGTTTTGCTCTACGCGCGGCTGAACGATGCCGCCGACAAAGTCAGGTGCGTTCCCCGGCGATATCGGGATCTGTGAGAATCCCGCATTGCCGTCCGTATTAATGGCATAGAGCCCGCTGTTACCGTTTATCCTGCCGGCCGCGATGACCTTTGAGTTGTCTTCGGTCCACACCATTCCGAGTGTCAGACAGTTTGTCGTAGCTTGGCTGCAGTCGCCCGCGGAAAAATTTGTCAGCTGTTGTTTTGCGGATCCGTCCGATTTGATCTTCCAAAGATTCTTTACGAAATACGGATAGGCGGTCTGCGGGAAACTGCCGCCGCACGTCTGGAAAAGCGTCCCGTATGCAATGAACTGGCTATCGTTCGACCATGCCGGATCAATGTCGCCGCACGTCGTGTTTGGAATTTTCTGGCGGCCGGCACCAGTGACGCCGACAGTAAAAAGCCCGCCGCCGTTTACCGTATCGGTCGATAGATTATGAAAAGCGATCAACTGGTCGCCGCCGCGTCGTACGACCGGAAAGTCATCGCCGCAGTAAGCGGGAAAAGTAGTCGGGTAGAGGAACGTGATGCCCGAGCCGTTGCGGTTGAACTTGTACATCAGACAGCTGTCGTCGGCGATGATCTCGTAGTTTCCCTGATTGCTCTCGGGCGAAAAAGAATGGCCCCACGAACCCTGGTCGAAATTGATCGAGACGATCACCGTCTCCTGTTCCGAGGCAAGGTCTCGCACAACGAAATCGGCATACCCGCCAAACGGATTGAAAAACGAAGGGTGTCTGGTAAATCGTTTGAACAACAAAAACCGCCCGTCGTCCGAGATGCGCGGAAAAGTTCCGTTGGTAATAAAACGGTCGTTCGACCCGTCCTGTCCGACAATCCAGATCGTGGGCGAATTTGCGCCCGTCGGCGGCGCATTTATGTTTGTCGGCATTCTGCTGTAGATGATCTCGGTTGGCCGCAGCTGCTGCGCCGAGACCGCCATTGCGAAGCTGATAATAACTAGGAGACGTTTTGCAATTCGAGCGTTCATGTTTCAAATTCTAAAAAACGAGCAGGATAGGATCGGCCTTCGTGGTGTTCTCCGGTCAGACTTAGTTGTAATCACCTAAGTAATAGGATAGATCCGTGTATTTGCTCACCAGCCAGTCGATATAGCTGCCGCTGTACCCGTAAGATGAGTGAACGTAGTACAGGTCTTCGTTCATGTAGGTGATCGTCCAGACCCGCTTCTTGCCAGGTACGTGATCGCCTACCGCCCTGTTTATAAAGCCGTCCTTCCACACCTTCACGCCCCTCGAAAGGCTGCTGAGCTCCTGATACTTCAAGATCGAAAAGGCAGTCCGGCTTTCGTAAGTACCTGTCGGATAGGAAAGAGATTCGCTCGGAACCCCGTACATATACGGCAAAACTTCGTAAAGCATGGCCTGGACCAACATAACGTCGCCGCGGCCGTTCACACTATTTTTTCCGACTGTGCCCTTAACATTCAGAAAGCCGGAGCTTTCTTCAGTACTATTTGAATTTGAGTTCGTCATTACCGGCATATTAAGTTACCTCCAAAATTGCTGTCGCCTGCTCGCCGGCTGGATCCATGACGGATGGCCGAATAATTATTCTTCCGATCAAACAAATAGATCACTGAGTAGATCACAGGGTCGCCCTGTTTCAAAAGTGATATCAAAATACAAAAAGATGAAACGGTAAATATGTCGGCGTCCCGTTTTTCCTGGTGAACACACGGAGCTTACCAGGAGCGTTACTTATTCCCACACTTGCTGTTACCTCGTCGGTATTGTCGAGCTGAGCAAACGATGTGTCGGGGTTAACAAGCCAAAAGCGGTTACCGAAACTGATGGGAACCTCTACTTCGAATGCTCCGGTTAGCCCCTGCTTCGCGGAAAAGCCAGTGCACGTAGACACACCAGTGGCTCCGTTATAACATCGTGCAATTGCACCGCTCGCCGTGACGGCGATCATTGCCTTAACGAGCCCGCCCGCCTCGTTGGGCTGTATTAAACCGCCGTTATCGGAAATTCTCAGATCGACATTTGCCGGTGGCACGGTTTGACCGGGTGCGGCGTATGTGCGGAAAAAATAGAGCCCGCCGTCCGTTTGGCCAATGCCGAATCGCTGGCTTGATGCGTTCGGTTCCCAACCAAGAGTGGAACCGTTTTGCATGTTCATCGACGCGGTCCAGCTTGACGATGTCCACGACGGGCCGCCCGATAACGTCAGTCGTGTGTTCGGTGTGCCGGTGCCGATTCCCACGTTTCCGCTAAACGCGATCCCGGCAGGATTAAGCACATTGAGCCGTGCGTAGCTTGCGGAAGGAATACCGCCGAGTGATTGTGAATCTAAGGCTGTCGTGGCGTTGTCGGCATTATTAGCGTTGGCAGCGGACGCAGCTCGCACAGCTGTCGGCACGGACAAGATCTGCTGCCGTGCTCCGAGCACGACATACGCATTCGGACTACCGCCCGGCTTTAGAGAGATTTCGAGAAACCGGTTACCACCAACAAACGCATCGGGTCCAAAATCCAGCGTCGTGGAGAAAACTCCGTTGATGAGTACCTTACCGGGACGATCGACCGCGGCACCGACCTGTGAACCGCTCGTGAGCGAATTGAAGAGTTTGAACTGGAGATCGTATGTTCCGTTCGCGGGTGTCGATCCATCGTTCAGACGCCCCTGGAAGTTGAATGCGGTCGTTTGCGCAAAGACTGAGGACGTGAAGAAAAGGAAACTTAGTGCAGCGACGTTGATAATTCGAACTGTCATAGGTGTATGCTCCGTGCTTCAAAACACAAAAAGATGAAATGGCCGGTAGGCCTGGCTGCCATTCACGTGAATCTCCACAGTGAGGCTCGTATTACCGCTGGAACCGGGCTTGACGCCAGCGGTCTGAGCGTCGCCGAGACCAGTGGCCGATCTCTCAGCCGTTACCATCCAGAAACGGCCGCTCACGTCGAATGGAAAGTCGACTTCAAATCCGGAAGGGAGTTCCGGACTCCCGATTGCGATTACGTTGAATCCGCAGTCATTCTGGGTTGAGCCCGTCACTCCGTTGTAGCACCTCACGATCGTGCCGGCGGCCGTGACGGCGAGCATTGCCTTCATCGCGCCATTCCGATCCAGTGGTTGCGTCAAGTGTCCGTTGTCCGAAATGCCGAGATCGGTTTGAGCCGGTGCAATGGTCGATCCGAACGGACTGATAGTGCGGAAGAAGTTCAGCCCGCCGTTCGTCTGCCCGATGCCGAAACGCTGTCCCGAATTATTTGCCTCCCAACCGATAGCTGAGACGTTTTGCATGTTCATCGAAGCGGTCCATTGACTCGATGACCAGGTCGATCCACCGCTGAGCGTGAGGCGTGTGTTCGGCGTGACAGTGCCGAATCCGACGTTTCCCGAAGTCTGTAGATTTCCGGTATTTAAAAAATTGAGTCTGGCGTAGTTCGAAGCCCCGACACCGCCTAGCGAAGAAGCATCGGACGCAAATTGGGCACTTTGCGCATTTGTCGCGTTGTCGGCCTGCGTCGCATTCGCAGAGCGTACGGCAAGCGGCACAGACATGATCTGTTGACGTGCTCCGAGGATTACATGTGGGTTCGCGCTTCCATTGGACCGCACCGACATTTCAATAAAACGGTCGCCTCCTGCAAACGCCGATCCGCCAAAGTCGAGCGTCGTCGAGAAGACACCCTGGATCAGAAGCAGATTCGGGCGATCAACCGTTATACCGACCTGCGAGCCGCCGACAATTGCCGAGTAAAGCTTGAATTGCAGATCGTATCGACCGTTTGCAGGCTGAGAGCCGTCATTCAGGCGGCCCTGGAAATTAAACGCGGTCGTTTGTGCGAAGGTGTAGGCCGAACAGAACAGCATCAAACCAAAAAGAATCAACGTCATTCGAATTTTCATAATGACCTCGTAAAGGGACGAAATGACTTCGCTCAAAAATTTGATTTCACGTTTTGCAAAATCGCGCTACAATTCAGGTTCGTCGCCCAGATCGCAGTTGGTTGGCAATACATTTCGTCCCTATACCAAAAATATGTGAGGGCGGCTGTGATGTCATCGTATTTATCCTCAAAGTTTTCTCAAATTAACCTCAATATGCGGGAGTTTAAGGAGAGTAGGGTTTTTGAATTCGAGACTTTTCGCCTCGATGCCGATAATCTGCTCTTGTTTCACGCCGGCGTACAGCTTCCGTTAACGCCTAAGGTCGTTGCGACGCTGCTTGCCCTGGTCGAACGCCAGGGCGAGGTCGTCAGCAAGGATGATCTTATGGAGATCGTCTGGCCGGATACGCAGGTCGAGGAAGGCAATCTGACGCAAAACCTCTATCTTCTCCGCAAGACTCTTGGAATTTCAGCCGACGGGCTTCCGTTCTTCGAAACACTTCGGCGGCGAGGATATCGCTTTTCAGTTAGGGCAACGCTCGTTTCGGGCAAAGCCGACAAAACCGAGGTGTCTTCACCTCCGGTAACCGTCGAGCGGATGGAGAACATCTATTCGGTCGTCGATTGGCAACGAGATCGTCGCGATGCGGACACCGGCAAGCTTGTAAGGCCATCCGCAGCCGCGAAAGCCGGCGAAAAAGCGCGCGTTTCCCCGATCGGGCGGTTCGTACCCACGATCGCGATTCTCTTGATCCTGGTCATTGGGGTGATCGCTTTTGTGTCTTTCAAAACACCGACCGGAGTCGCATCGCTGAAGGTTGCCAATGAGCTTACAATACGGCAACTCACAGACGGCCGGGACGTCAATGACGCAACGATCTCGCCGGACGGCGATTACTTTACCTATCACGAAACGGATGGCGACGTTTCGAGGATATTTGTACAGCAAGTCGGCCAGTCGGCCAGGGTCGAGGTGGTTTCCGCTACCAGACGAACCATACTTTCCAAGACATTTAGCCCGGACGGTCAGTACATTTATTTTCTAGCTTCTGATAAAGATGCGGCTGTTACTTCGCTGTATCGCGTACCGACTTTGGGAGGCATACAAACGAAATTGTTGGACGATCTCGGCTCGACCGTCGCTGTTTCGCCGGACGGGCGACAGCTTGCCTTCGCCCGCTCGAGTAGTGACGCTAAGTACACCGAAATAATTGTCACCGACAAGGACGGCCTAAACCCGCATACTATACTCAAAGGTAACGAATCCAGCTTTATTTGGGGCGGGCTTTCTTGGTCGCCTGACGGCAACTCGATCGCATTTGGCGAAGTTGACATGAAAAGCACCGGCGAAGGACGATGCACGATCTCGTCGGTCAACCCTGAGACGGGAAAGGTCCGAGCCCTGTCACCGGACAAGTGGGATACATGCGGCCGAATGGAATGGTCACACGACAACAAGGGCTTGTTGTTTATCGGCACACGAAGCGGCGAGGCCGTCACCAACCGGCGCGACCAGCTATTCTATCTTTCACTCGAAACCGGCGAAGCAAAGAGATTGACCAACAACGGAGATCGGCTGCTGGTCTCGAGCCTCGGCGTAACGCGTACGGGAGCCGTACTTATCGTACCGTTCAGCCGCTCTTCACAGCTTTGGATCATGGATGCCGGCGGCAGTGCCGATTCAGCTAAACAAATAACCAACGGCCAGGCTGACGGACGAGCAGGCATAGCTGCTTTGCCGGACGGACGAATAGGCTACTTAGGAAGGGCCGGTGATTCATTAAGTATTTGGATGGTGAATGGCGATGGCTCGGACATTCGTCAAGTGACCGCCGAGCCTGGACAGCTCGAAGAGCTCAATGTAAGCCGCGACGGGCAGTATTTTTATTTTTCGTCGTATGCCGATGGCAAACCCAGACTACTCAGGTGCAAAGTTGACAACTGCGATGCCGGGCCGGCGATCGATGACAGTACGTTTGATATCGATTCGAGCGTTTCGCCGGATGGCAATTGGATCGTTTTCAATTCTTCGGTCTTCAACGAAAATGGGCTGCAAAGGACCTTACGGCTCGTCCCAACCAATGGCGGGGGCCACATTCAGCTGACGGAGCAGTATTCTGTCGCACCGCATTTTTCGCCTGACGGAGGGTATATTTCTTTTATTGGGCGCGACGATATGATCAAAGTCGTCACCGCCCCTGATGGAAAGGCCGTCCGGACATTTCGCCCGCAGCAGTTACCTTTGCTGAACATGGGCGCACGCTGGACGCCCGACGGAAAAGCACTCGTTTACATTGCAAAGGATAGATCGGCAGGAAACATCTGGCTGCAGCCGCTAGACGGCTCGGCACCGAGACAACTGACGGATTTTTCAAGCGGTGAGATCTACAATTTTGCGTATACCGCCGACGGGCAAAGAATTGTACTTGCCCGGGGCAACCCAACCCGGGACGCGATCCTGATGAAGATGGAGCGTTAGGTCATTTTCGAGATCTGGCGTCGATCCGAAAAGTGCCGTTCGCCATTCTCCGATCGGCTGATTACGATCTGATGCTTGCACGGAATCGCAAAAAAGAGCGAATCGGTTTCAGGCCAGCGATTTCGCGTGTGCACTTTTGTGTTACTTCGTGAATGCTTTTTATCTCACAAACGCACTCGGCACCGGCACATCGCCCTCTTGTCAGTACCACCTGCGGTAGCGGGTGGTTGAAGACCAGGGTCTAGCAAGGCCGATCTAACCAACCAAATATTCATCGACTAACGAAATTGTATACAGATCAAACTAAACCACCCACTACCGCAGGTGGTTCCGACTATCTCACGAACGCGCTCGGCACGGGGATATCGCCCGCGGCCCCGAACTGCTGTATCAGCGTCCCAGCCGTCGAGCGGTTTGCGAACCA
>CAZVDM010000187.1:0-7316 GCA_964625555.1 uncultured Chloracidobacterium sp. | reverse complement strand
AATTGATCCATAGATCGACCTGACCAGAGATCAGACGTGGGCTCGACCCAGTATCGTTTTCGCTCGAAAGGATAAGTTGGCAAGCTTACTCTGAGCCGCCGTTCATTTTCGTAATATTGTCTCCAGTCAATTTCGATTCCGTTTATCCACAGCTGACCAAGTGCTGCTTGAATTGCATTTTGATCGGACGCTGTCGTGCACTCGTCGCCCAAAGTGGCAAAAACCACCTGACCTGACTGCTTGCACATCTGACGGACCAGCCTGCTCAGCGTTTGGCCGGCTCCGACTTCGAGAAAGATATCGTTCTCGTCCTGTTGCAACTCTTTCACGCCGGCGGCGAATAACACGGTCTCGCGAAAATGCCTGGCCCAGTATTGAGGATCTTTTGCTTCACTATCGGTGATCCATCGTCCCGTTAGCGACGAGACATACGGGATCGTCGGTGCGTTTAGACGGACCTGATCAAACAGTTCGACAAATTTCGGAAGGATCGGCTCGATCATCGCAGAGTGAAACGCATGTGACGTCTGCAGCAACCTGGAAGCAATGCTATTTTTTTCAAGCTGCATTTGCAGCTCGGCAATATGTTCTTTCGTGCCCGAAATAACACACAGATTCGGGGCATTGACCGAAGCAAGTGAAAAACCATTCTTTAGGTATTGACTGGCGTCTTCCTCTGAGAGCCTCACGGCAAGCATCGAGCCTCCGGGCAGTTCTTCAGTAAGCCGGCCCCGTGCGGCCAACAGGCCGAGAGCATCCTCGAGCGAGAATACTCCTGCCAAACAGGCAGCAACGTATTCGCCGACACTATGACCGATCATCGCATCCGGTTTGACACCCCAACTCTCCCACAACCGAGCCAGAGCATATTCGATAACAAAGATCGCAGGCTGTGTGACCGAGGTACGATTGATACGATCGCGTGCGTCTTCCAGATTATCGTTCGTTGGGTACAGGACGTCGCGCAGATCAAAACCTAAATGCGGCTTGAGTATTTCCGAGCAACGATCGATCTCGGTGCGAAAATCGGGCTCGCTTTCGTAGAGTCCCAGTCCCATATTGACCTGTTGAGTTCCCTGGCCGGGAAAGACAAAGTTCAATCGCGGAAGCCTCGATCGCTGCTTCCCCGATCTGATCCGTTTCGGATCGCGCGAATCCAGTGCGGCAAGAGCGTCTTCGGTACTAGAACAAGCAAACATCCGCCTGTGCTGAAACTCACGGCGGCCGACTTTCAATGTGTAGGCCATATCCGCCAGGTTCGTCTCAGGATGATTCCGCATAAACTCCGCGAGATTCGCCGTCGCCGCCTCGAGTGCAGTCTCGGTCTTGGCGGAGAGTAATAACAACTGCGTCGGACGCGATTCGGACGAAGTAACTTCAGGAGCTTCCTCCAAAACCACATGAGCGTTTGTTCCTCCCACTCCAAACGAGCTCACTCCGGCCCGCCGCGGTGTCTCGCCCCTCTTCCATTCAGTTAATTTATCGACGACAAAGAACGGACTGTCTTCGAGCCCCAACTCTGTATTTGGACTTTCGAAGTGGATGGTCGGAGGTATGATCTCCATTTTGAGAGCCAATGCTGTTTTTATAAGGCCCGTAACTCCGCTAGCGATTTCCAGGTGTCCGACGTTCGTTTTTGCAGAGCCGATACCGCAGAACCCCTTCTTTTCGGTAGTTGCTTGAAATGCCTTTGTAAGTGCCACAACCTCGATCGGATCGCCCAAAGGCGTTCCCGTTCCGTGCGTCTCAACATAACTTATAGTTTCAGGATCAAAGTCGGCAATGGCCTGGGCCGCTGTGATAACTTCGGCCTGACGGTCGACGCTCGGAGCGGTGAATCCGACTTTTTGCGAACCGTCATTATTGATGGCCGTGCCTTTGATCACTGCGTAGATTTGATCGCCGTCGGCGATCGCATCCTCAAGTCTTTTCATCAGGACGACACCTGCACCACTGCCGAAAACCGTTCCGTCGGCCTTAGCGTCAAAGGTCCGGCAGTGTCCGTCCGATGAGACCATTCCACCTTCTTGATATAGATATCCACGTTTTTGAGGGAAGGTTATCGAGACCCCACCTGCAAGGGCCATGTCGCATTGATAGGTAAGCAGGCTCTGACAGGCCTGGACGACCGCGACCAACGATGTCGAACACCCTGACTGAACTGTTAGGCTCGGACCGTTTAGATTCAGCTTGTAGGAAACGCGCGTCGCCAGATAATCCTTGTCGTTGCCTAGAACCACGTTATAACCGCCGACTTGATATTGCCCAACGAGTTCAGTGATGAACTCACGGCTTGTGCAGAGGTTTGCGAGTAAATAAGTATTCAGGCTTTGCCCTCCATACACACCAATGATTCCTGAGTACTTTTCGGGATCGTAACCCGCATCTTCTAACGCATTCCACGAGCACTCAAGAAATATTCGATGTTGTGGATCCATCAGTTCCGCTTCCTTGGGAGTAATGCCAAAGAAAGATGCGGCAAAAAATTCGACATCATCGAGAACTGGACGTGCCTTAATGTAATTTGGATCGTACTTGAGTGAAGTCCCTAATGCGTATGAACAGTCCAACTCTTCGTCGGTAAATCGGGTGATCGATTCGACTCCCGCAACCAGATTTCGCCAAAATGACTCGACATCGGCTGCTCCGGGGTATCGTCCGGCCAGACCGATAATTGCAATTCCGTCTAATGCGATATCTTGTTTCATCGTCTAAGTCCTCCCACTTTGCATTCGCTTCCGCTTGGAATAGGCTTCTCGTTGCCGATTCGCTCTGTCCCGCGGGCCTGAGGGGATGGTTTCAAGTGATTTGTCATGACCGAACGACCGAGCGAGTGATCTAACAGATGGATTTTGAAATAAAGAGACAATCTTCAAATTGGAATCAAAGATTGTCTGCAGTCGGTTATGAAAGCGAGCGAGCTGCAATGAGTCTGCCCCGATGTCAAAAAAATTATCATTCACCCCTACCGAATTTTTGCCGAGAATTTCCTCTAAGATCCGTGCGATTGTGCTTTCGGTTCTTGTTTCCGGCGAACCGGTCGACGACCTTCGATTCGGTTCTGAGCCGATCTTGCTAATCAACGCTGCTCGATCGACCTTACCGTTTGGAGTAAGTGGTACTACGTCAATTTGTATGACAAAGGATGGGATCATGTACTCGGGCAATGTCCCTTCAAGGTTCTTCCGCAATTCACAAATTAACGGTGGATTGCTCGGATCAAGCACGACAAAGGCGACAAGTTGTTTGTCCGCCCCGGAGATCTCTCGAACAACAGCGACTGCTTCACGAACTCCGGCCTGTTGAGTGAGCGCAAATTCGATCTCCTCCAGTTCGATTCGAAAGCCGCGGACCTTTACCTGGCTGTCCGCACGGCCTAAAAACTCTATGTTGCCGTCGGGGAGGAGGCGGGCAATGTCTCCGGACCGATAAAGTCTTGAGGATGCGCTGTCTGAAAAAGGGCTCGAAACAAACCGTTCAGCAGTAAGATCATCACGATTTACATAGCCACGAGCCAGTCCATCGCCGCCGATGTACAGTTCGCCCGCCTCGCCTGGCGATACGGGATTCAATGATTCATTAAGTATGTAAACCTGAGTGTGCCCGATCGGTTTACCGATCGGAATAGATCTGCCAATATGGACGTTCCGGGGAACCTTATAGCAACAGGTAAATGTGGTATTCTCCGTTGGACCATAACCGTTGATTAGATCGCAACTCAAGTGATTCAGAACCTTTTGCACATGAGTAACTGACAGGACATCACCGCCTGCCACTAATTGCCGCAATGGCTTTAGGTCGTTGATGCGTTCGTCGACCATCAGGTGGAATAATCCTGCGGTTAGCCATAAAGTGGTAACGCCGTATTCACGAATCACATTTCCCAGATCAACTAGCGAGGCTCGCTCCTCGGGCATGATCACGAGGCGCCCACCGTTCAACAGAGCCCCCCATATTTCAAATGTAGAAGCATCGAACGTGATCGGAGCGAATTGCAGAAACACGTTTTCAGAACTGAAGTCCGCATAATCGGCCTCTTTTACCAATCGAACGATCGACCTATGCTCGATCATTACGCCCTTGGGCCGACCGGTCGATCCGGACGTGAACATGACGTAAGCAAGGTTATTAGCCTTGGTTTCGGTGACGGGATTCTCCGAATTCACCTGCTCATTCGGCTCACTGTCCGCACAAATGATCTTCAGATCGATCCCGGAAAACCGCTCAAACAGAGGTGCTGTGGTCAACAAAATTTTCACGTTGGCGTCGTCAATGATCGCTTTCAGACGTTCGCGTGGGCAATCGGGATCTAGTGGCAAATACACGCCTCCGGCCTTTAAAATACCGAGGATATTGATGATTTGCTCTGTCGATCTCGAGATCGAAATTCCGACTAGAGTTTCCCGTTCAACGCCGAGAGCAAGCAGTTGATGTGCAACTTTATTGGCCCTTTGATTCAGCTGTTCATAGGTCAGCATCAAATTCCCGGAAACCAAGGCCACCCGATCTGGCGATTTTGTTGCTTGTTGTTCAAAAATTCTGTGAACACAATCGTAAGTCCGTTGCGACTGTATGCCCTCGCTTCGCCCGTTTTCCGGAAGCCACTTCTGCGTTGTTGCGAAATCCGTCATTATCTTGGTTCGTATTGATTCGGCGTCGACGGACCGATCCTCAAGAACCGCCTCAAGCGAGTCCCTCCGGAATAGACTGCGCCGTCCAAGGTCTTAGCGTTTCTCTCTGACCAAAGTGAAACAAAAGCGATCTTCATCCGGTCCCGCCACCCAGACCGATACGGAGGTGTGGGACGAAATCCTAGTTTTCGCAGTATGTGGTTTGCCTGATAGATCTTTGCGTCTCTATTTGATGAGTGGAGGCAGAGTCCAAGCGAAAGCGAAATAGAAACTTCTTGACCGTTCTGAACCCAATGTGGTGCGTTGACTGGATGATGCACTCCATCACCTGGTGCGAGATCATATGCAATGTCCTTCGCATAAGCTCTCGGACTGATCGTGAAGTTTTTCATGTACCAGTCCTCCTTGTCTTCCTGAGTCAAAACTTCCGGGTCGAATGGATCATATAGATGGACCGATTTTCGGCCGTAGATTTGGAGGAGAAAATTCCATGTATGATCCATGTGATAGTTCGTATATGCGCCCGGTGACGATACGAACAACGTCACGTAGGTTTTCAAAGTGCGCGATCTCATGTCCTGCTGGTAGAGCTCGGATAGGTCATCGAAGAATCGCTCAACGATCTCATTGAATTGCGACGTTACTTCATCGACACGTGTTATGCGCAGCCAGACACCGGCTGTATTCAGATTCTCCAAATCGTTAATTATATCTTTCGAATTCTTGAAATCGCCGTATTGGCCAGTTGCCATCGATTTACCAGTCTTGAAGAATATTTGATCGAATCGTCACTCGACCAACATTTGGTCCACCAAATTTCGGATCTCAGGTAAGCTCATCGATGGATGGTCACCAAGCTGATGACGAAATCTAAACGATTTGGAAGCTAACATCCGCCCGCGTTCGGATGGTGTAACGGAATCAACGATTGGAGCGGTCTTGCGGATCTGATCGAAAGACACAACGGGAGCTCTTGTAATGCTATTTGTGGGTGCTTCGTTTAAGCTGTTTCCAGGTGATTCCATTTTACCAAAGGTGAATGCTGATTGGAGCCAAAGGTCTCAAACTCGACAGTCCTCTTTGAGCCGGTCTACTTTTCACCAGCATTGGTCTCGACTTTTCGATTGTCAATACCCGATACTTTGGGCTCCAACGCACTCGTAGTTTCATTTCGTCGGTTTGCGGGACGTTTAAGTACTTTTTCGATAATTCGAGACGCGCCTTCCAGACGATTGATGTTCTGTCTCAAAAGCTCATATTTGTTAGAGACTTTGCCATTACGTATTCGACTCAACGCCATTATCTTTAGTCGATCTTTCGCTGCGGACAGCCCGGGCGGTGTTGGCGTAAAGTCCAATTTTCTGAGGTAATGATTGCACTGGTAGATCCTCGACTTGACGTCTGTTTCTCGCATACAGAAGTTAATGCTAAAGGACACCGAGTACTGCTTGTCGTTCCGGACCCAATGCGGCCCCTTCGACGGAATGTGCACGCCCTTGCCGGGGACCATCGGAAAAACATAAGCTTTTTCTTGGCTTACCGATTTAAATCCTGCGGCACTGAGATCGCCCGCATAATAGTTCTCGATTTCCTCTTCAAACAGCACGGACCGGTCGTCAGGATCACAAACATTTATATTCTTTTCACCGTGTACCTGGAGGAGAAAATTAGACTCGTGGTCAATATGATGAGGCGTCACCGCTCCCGGCGAGGCAATAAAAATATATCCGTCGATCCAAGTGATCTCATGTTTCAAGTCGACACCGGTCAATTCCGAAAGTTCACTTACGCATTGGTCAATACAAGCTTGATATTCCGGATCTTCCTGGATACTTTTAAGCAACACCCACGAACCCGATTGTTGAATATCACGAATGCCATTTATAAATGAGAGAGCTTTCTTAGGAATCTCATCCCACCTATTTTCGAATGCTGCACCTCCGTCCTGAAAAAGCACCTTGCTTCCCGCAAGCGCCCACAATGTTTTTGCCAATTCGATAAGCCGGGGAATCTCGAACAGTGGATGCTCGCCTAAATTATGCGAGACCCCAAACGGAAGTCGATTAAATTCTCGGGCAAACTCGCCTGCCGAATGATTGAAGATCTTTGCTGGGAGTTCAGGACTTGTTCGGTTATTTGTCGTGTGACTTTCTGATTGATCGATCATGGCTGCCTGTCAATCCTCCTTCCTTTGATTCGCAATTGAGCGGTACCGAGACACTTTGAAAACGACTTAGATTATTCCGGCGGAAAGTGTTTCGTCAGTTTGCCGATAGTGCCAAATTATCCGCGGCCAGTATTTTCTCAGCTAATTCCCAGTCTTCGTTTGTGTCGATGTTCACACACCGCTCGGGGTCAAGTTCCAATCCTTGCACTTTGACCCCGTAAAGATTGCCGTATTCGTCCAACACATTTCGCCGTGTTACGTAGATCGAGCCTTCACGATGAAAAGCCGGCGGAAGATCTTGACGGCGAGAAACCGGAGAATTCTCGCCGGTTGTTAGAGCTAATTCACCGATCTCGTTTCGCCAATATACCCATTTTGGGTTGTATTCGTGGGGGACCCGAAGAACACTAATGACCGAATCGGCCCCGGATGTTTGCAACAATTCGATCGATGCGTCAATGTCTTCACTACGCCGAAGCGGATTAGTCGGCTGAAGCAGACAGACTGCGTCATAATAT
>CAZVDM010000186.1:0-7388 GCA_964625555.1 uncultured Chloracidobacterium sp. | reverse complement strand
ACGCTGAGGATCATCTCGGTTCCCTCTTGCGAAACCGAACACACGCTGACCACAAAATCGCCCGGACGAAGGTTAACGCCGCGAACGCCGCGTGCGACACGCCCCATCGGACGCACGTCGCTCTCGTTAAACCTCACCGCCATGCCGTCGTGGGTGGCAATAAATATCTGCCGTTTGCCGTCCGTGCGGATGATATCGAGCAATTCGTCACCGGGATCGATATTGATCGCATTGATGCCGCTTGCACGGATGTTTTGATAGTCGGCGAGCGAAGACTTTTTGATAACGCCCTGTTTCGTGACCATCGTCAGGTAAACTTCCTCGCTAAAATCGCGAACGGGCATCACCGCCACGAGCTTGCGCTCCTGCGAAAGCTGTACGAGATTTACGACCGCCTTTCCACGAGCCGAAGTATCGCCCTCAGGGATCTCGTGCACCTTCATTTTGAACACCTGGCCGTCGTCAGTGAAGATCATCAGGTAGTTGTGTGTCGAAGCAATGAACAGATGCTCGACGAAATCCTCGTTCTTGGCCTTGGCACCAAGCCGGCCCTTGCCTCCGCGACCTTGCTTACTGTATGCCGCGACCGGCGTGCGTTTGATATAGCCCGCGTTGGTCACGGTGATGGCGACCTCTTCGTCAGGGATGAGGTCCTCGATGCTAAGTTCGACGCCGGCATCCACAATAACCGTCCGCCGCGCGTCGCCAAAGCGTTCGCGAATCTCTTCGAGCTCTTCGGTGATGACCTGACGCAGAACGCTTTCGTTTTGTAAGATGTTCTCGAGCTCGGCAATTAGACGTATGATCGACTCATACTCATCAAGGATCTTCTGCCGCTCAAGCGCCGACAGACGACGCAGTTGGAGATCCAATATCGCCTGTGCCTGGATGTCCGAAAAGTCGAGCTGATTTACAACCTTCTCAAGTTCCTTGAGGAACGTCACTTTCGGCTTGTCTCCCGTCACACCGCGCCATGTGGCGATCTCACCCGTAGTCGCAAGGTTTGCCGTCAGCCAGGCCTTCGCTTCGTCAACGCTGCGGGAATTGCGGATCAGCGGAATGATGTAGTCGAGTGCGTCGATGGCCTTGTTGAGGCCCTCCAAGATATGAGCCCGGGCCTGAGCCTTGCGCAGTTCGAACTCCGTACGACGGCGAACGACCTCGCGGCGAAACTCAACGAACGCCTCGATCATGTCCTTGAGCGTCAGCAATTTCGGCTGACCATTGACGATCGCGATCGAGATGATGCCAAACGACGACTGCATGGGCGTCAATTTGTACAGTTTGTTTAGAACGACCTGCGGCACTGCATCGCGTTTGAGTTCGACGACTACGCGAATGCCCTCGCGGTTCGATTCGTCGCGGATCTCGGAGATGCCGTCGAGCTTTTTCTCATGCACAAGCTCCGCCATCTTCTCGATCAGCTTTGCTTTATTTACCTGATACGGCAGTTCCGTGATGACAACCGCATTCTTGGTACGCTCACCGCGTCCGATCTCATCAACAACGGCGCGCGCACGCATTTGAATGATCCCCCGGCCCGTCTCATACGCCCGATGGATCTCTTCGCGCCCATAAATAAATCCCGCAGTTGGAAAATCAGGCCCCGGAACGTGCTGAATCAACTCTCGCAGCGTGATCTCTGGATTTTTGATCAACGCGATGGTGGCGTTCAGGACCTCAGTCAGATTGTGCGGCGGGATCTTAGTAGCCATGCCGACCGCAATTCCCTCGCTTCCGTTTACCAGCAGCAATGGAATTTTTGTGGGAAGCACCTTCGGCTCGGAAAGCGACTCATCGTAGTTCGGTTGAAAATCGACCGTCTCCTTCTCAATATCGCCGAGAATGTCGCCGGTGATCCGCGCCATCCGGACCTCGGTGTATCGCATCGCCGCAGCATTGTCGCCGTCGATCGAACCGAAATTCCCCTGGCCGTCGACCAGCATGTACCGCATGGAAAATTCCTGGGCCAACCGCACGACCGTGTCGTAAACCGCGGTATCGCCGTGCGGATGATACTTACCGATGGTATCGCCGACAACACGAGCCGATTTTTTGTACGGCTTGTTATACGTATTGCCGAGCTCGCTCATCGCCCAAAGCACGCGGCGGTGAACCGGTTTGAGCCCATCCCGGACATCCGGCAACGCACGGCCGATAATGACCGACATTGCGTAATCGAGATACGAACGGCGCATCTCGTCTTCGATATTAATTTGACTGCGATCTAGAAATGAATCCATGAAGAAATATTACCTATGAACTAGCTGAGAATTGTTTAACGGAACTTACCAAGGCAAGCGGTGAAAATAAAAAATGCTTGTACAATCGGCAAGTAATTGGTAGTATCTATTTTACAGGCCGCCGGCCTGTTTCGCAACCTCCAGAATCCGTATCAACCTTATACTTTCTTCCCGGAAACTCAGTATAAATTCGCTCCGCTCCTAAACTATCCATCGACGAATATGGCACGTGCCCGCAAAGCATCTCAGCCCAAAGCTAGTAAAACTCCGAGGGGCAGGAATACGTCTGCGGCGACTTCAGTTCCAAGGTCTTCGCCGGCTGCCGAACCGTTGGTATGTGTTGAAGCGGAGATCGTCAAATCTCGAACCGCGAAGGCCGGAAAGCGTTCGAAATCTAAGAAACTCACTCCTAAATTTCCTGCTCCTTCCGGTGTGCCGGTTGCGGAATCGATGACAGTGGGTAAATCGGAACCCTCGAGTGATTTGTTTGCGAATCCTCCCGTATTGGGACAAATGTCGCAGGCAACTTCGGCCCCGGCCCGTTTGCCAGTTGCGGAAACAACGGTACTGGTTCATGAAGATCACTTTGACTTCTGGAATGAGACCGTCGAACTATACGCAATTTCGCAATTCGGAGCGTCATTCAACGTTTCCCGGGCGTGCGGCGTGGGCCGACTTATCGAATTGACTATTTTCGCTACAGCTGAATTTCACGCGTTCGATAGCACCGAGTATCCAACGCCGATCGTTTGTCTTGTTCAGCAATGCAACGAATATGAACGAGAAGGAAGGCCGGCATATCACGTTGGAGTTGTTTTTGTGGGCCGCTCGCTTCCGGACAGCTTTAATAACAATCCGAAGCAATGTTATCGAGTCGCAGGCACCCACAAAAACGGTCTTTTCCGGATCCTGGAAACGGTGGCTCCGCACAAGACGCGCCGACACCCGAGATTTAAGATCAAATTCGAAGTGAAACTGCTATTGATCAATAAGGCCGAACGGTCTATCGTCCCAGCATCCGGAGTGACAAATGACGTCGGTGCAATGGGCATTTCTGTGAAAACAACTCTCATGGCCAATATCGGCGATAAGATCAAAGTGGCGTGTCGTGAGATCGATTTTTTTGGTGTAGCGGTTGTCCGAAATCGCCGTTCGCTGTTCGGGTTTGAATATCTTCTACAGATGGAATTCCTTGAATCGAAATTCCCGATCGGGCGTTTACTTTCAGTGCCTGAGGGTGTATTGGAGGGGTTTACAGAGTAAAAAAGTGGAACTTAGGTAGTCTTAACTATTTCTTAATAATACAGGCTTAAGGCCTGGTTCGCATCCAAAGCGACTTTCCTGACGCGGCCGTATTCTTTGGTCGTCAGCCCAGAAAAATGCAGACTATAAGCTCAGAAGAAATTCGATCTGCCGATCGACCAGTAGAGGCTCCGGTAGTCGAGAAAGAGAATCGCCGGATACAACGTATCTCGCTGCCGCTACCGGTGCGTATTGAGGTCAAGATCGACTCGAAAGTGACCTGGAATGAGATCACTCGGCTCAGCGATATTTCTGCTTTCGGAGCGGGGTTCATACTAAAGCGGCCGATCAAGCGGGGAAGGCTTATCCAATTGACGATCCCAATGCCGCGTCAACTCCGCTGCTTCGACTACAGCGAGCCTCAGTATAAGGTCTGGGGACTCGTTCGCCGCTGTATAGAGAACGTCCAGGCGCGTACCGACCCGACATATTCGATCGGCGTAGCATTCACCGGAAAGAACCCGCCGTCGGACTATATGGAGCACCCTTCCCGGCTCTTCGACATCAGTCATCGGGAACAAGAGGGCGAGGGATTCTGGCATTTGACGCCTGCCGATCTGACTGCAGACGACAGTGATCTGCCCAAGGATCTGCGAAAGCAAACGAGATTTTTCATCCCCGAAGCCCTTAAGCTGGAGATCTTAGACGAGGATGGAAACGTTACGGCTTCGGAAACAACTGTGACTGAAAACCTCAGTCTCGGTGGTGCCGCCGTCTTCACGCAGTTCGAACTGGAGGCAGGCTCGTTTCTGCGAGTAAGCAGCGATCGGTTCGATGTCACGATCATCGCCGTCGTCCGCGGAAAGCGTGTCGGACCGGACGGGATAACTAGGCTTCATCTTGAATTCGTAGACCGACACTTCCCTCTTCAGGGAATTGATTGATCAAAATAGTTCCACTCCCTCCACTTTCCAGTAACACACTTAGTTTATGAGCATCGCACGTACCCGAACATCCGGAATCAGAAGAACGCATCGAATTTCGGCGGAGCTTAAAACGATCGTCCAAGTGAAAGAGAGTATCGACGAAGGCTGGAAAGAAGTGACGGCCGTGACAACAGTTTCACGCAATGGGGCCGGATTTACTCTTTCACGCAAATGCGAGGTGGGCAGGCTCGTTTCGCTTGTCTTGCCGATGCCCGAGGAGCTCCGTGCATATGATCGGCAGGACGAGCTATATACCGTCTTAGGACTCGTTCAGCACTGTAATGCAGTGATACTTGAGGGACGAACGATGTATAACATCGGTGTGGGATTCATCGGCAAAGAGATCCCTGATAGCTTCATTGCGGATCCGAAACAGAACTATCGATTTTGCGGAATGACCGAAGAAGGCCTTTGGCGGATCACCGAAGTTCAGAGTGCTTTTAAGGCCCGAAAGAACCCGCGATTCTGGCGATCGATCCGTTTGACCCTTTCGACGCTTAAGAAAGGTAAGGACGAATCGGAAAAAGAGACCGTCAAGACAAAAGACATCAGCTCGAGCGGCTTTTCAGTTCCGTGTGCGCTGAACATCGGTATCGGAGACAAAGTGAAAGTGGCATCCTCGGAACATGATTTTTATGCCGTCGCCGAAGTACGTAACCGTATTGAAGCCAAAGATAACGGACACCCGCCGACTCTGCATTTACAGTTTGTCGACACTGAATTTCCAATGCAGAAGGTCGTGTTCGGTAATGCCTTATCGCCGGACCGAAACTGACCGGATTTGAGTTTCGAACGCTTTAACCGTATTCTGACAGACCGGAGCACCAGCTCCGGTTTTTATTTGTGAACGACAAGCTCAAATATCCGTCACAGGCCGTCATCTGGCTGCTCTTATTGATCGCCTACGTCATTAGTAAGACGTTTTGGTTCATTCGCTTCAGCGGTACGGAGAACATCCCGCCCGCCGCGGACGGCCCTGTTCTCATTGCCGCGAATCATCAGACCTACATCGATCCTGTTTGGATCTGCATCCCGATGCGGCGGCGTTTTCGGTTCATGGCGTACGACAAGGCATTTCAATGGCGATTTGTCGGGCCGTTAATTACGTACCTCGGCTCATTTCCGGTGAAGCACCCCATCGATACAAGCAAAAGGCTTTTCAAGGAATCTCTGCGATCACTAAAGGACGGCGCGACGTTAGTGATCTTTCCTGAGGGTGCCCGCGAATTTGCTGACGGCAATATGTTCGAATTCAAAAGCGGAGCGATGCACATCGCGATCAAAGCCGGTGTGCCGGTCCTGCCCGTGACCATTCGCGGCGGCAATCACATCTGGCCCCAAGGCAGGAAATATCCACGTCTGTTTCGGCGGGTCGAGATCATCTATCATCCGCTTTTGATGGTCGATCACACGCAGGATGCCGAGGTCTGGACCGAACGCTTACAAGGAATTATTGCGGCTTCTTATCGGGCGGAATTGGAACCGTCTCCGGACGATTCTGTTGATTCCTGAGGATCGTTCTCAGCTTTCGCAATTGCTGAGGCGTCATGTTGTTAGGATCAAATCCGGGCGGCAATTTCCTCATCCCGGGCTGAGGTGGAACTGGACGAGTGACGATCGTTCCGTCCTTGGTGATTATCGTCGTCGTGCCGTCAGCAGATTTCTTCATCGTGACCGGCCCGTTCCCGTCGTCGTCCGGCGCCGTAAACACAAATTCGTCACCTGTCGTCGCCGACTTTGAAGTAGACTTTCCGGTCTTTGCAGGATCAGCAGGTTTTTCGGGCTGATCTGCCGTTTTTGGTTTTTCAGCGACGGCTGGAGACCCTGCCGCGGGAGCCGAATTTGGGCCTGCGGAATTCGAATTCACAAAAACGGAATCCGAGTTTGCATTCGTTAGGTCGACGGATGATGACGCAGCGGGCTCTGTGTTCGAGTAGTTTGCCGTATTTGCGGCGGGGGCCGTTCCGAAAAGCCCGGGCCGAGCGACATAAACACCGGCCGCCGCCAGTCCGCCGACGAGCAGCAATCCAAACGCTCCAGCCGCCGCTGCCCTGCTCTTTGGCTTAGGCGATGAAACAGCAGCGAGCGATCGAGCCTCATCGGGATCGGTCGCCGCATTTCGCAAGGACGTTACTTCAGATGCGTAATCCGGAAGCACCTCCGTCTTCATGTCAGTTTGCCGCATCGGCTCAGCCCTTGTACCTTCGGGCATTATCTTTGTCTGCTGGGCAAATACACGAGCGTCGAGCGGCGGTTCTGTTATCGTAGTCAGGTCCGCCAAATACGCGTAGTTCTCGCTCTCGCGCAGCATCTGTCTCATTTCCGCCGCCGATGCCGGACGTTCGCCGGCGTTGAGGTCCATCGCCTTTACCAGCACGCCCGCAACCCCGCGGGGAACTTCGGGCCGAAGCGAATTTGCAGGAACGAGCGGGTCGCTCTTTTGGCTCAACACGGCCATTGCCCGCGTCAATGCGTCCTCAGGAGCAACTCCCGTCAGCAGATGATATAGCGTGGCTGCGAGCGAATACAGGTCGCTTCGCGGGTCCGTGCCGGTTCCCTGTATCTGTTCCAAAGATGCGTAATTACGGGAATATCCGAATATGCTCTTTGCAGCAGTTTTGTGACTTGCGTCGGTCGGGTTGCCTTTGGCAAGGCCGAAATCGAGCAGGATTATCTGTCCGCGTGACGTTAGTTTCAAATTTTGCGGTTTGATATCGCGGTGAACGACAGGGATCTCCTGTGTGTGCAAAAATTCGAGTGCGTCGAGCAATTGGTCGGCCCACGTCAGAACCTTGTCCACCGGAAACGGTGCCGCCTTTTCGTCGAGCACGTGCCCAAAATCCTCGCCCGGAATATACTCCATCACGAGGAACAGCCCGTTGTCCTCTTCGAAGTGATCGGTAACACGCGGCAGTGC